>JAFXTM010000046.1 GCA_017535865.1 Oscillospiraceae bacterium | reverse complement strand
TCGGCGATATCCAGGCTGAACTCCTGGACGGCGACGACGCCTTCGGCGGTGATCTGAAGATTGACTGTCTTCTTCTCGGGCTCATCCGCCTTTTTCTTTTTCTTCTTCTGCTCGCCGCTTACGAAGGGGTAGACTTTCTTGATGTTTTTCAGCTGAACAGTTGCCATACTGCCGGCTCCGGACAAGGGGCCTCCGCCCGTTTGTCCTCACGGCCGCCCGCGCGGGAGCGCGCCGCGTTACGACAGGTCTCCACACTGCCGCACCCCGAGCCTGGGGATTCACATTTCCTCCTTGTTAAAGCTACGCACAGCTAAGAAATATGGAGAGCTGGGCGTGCAGTCAAAATAGGGTATAAAAACCCGTACATATTATACAGGAACGCGCTTTGTCGCGCAAGTCAAATTTTGCCCTGTTTTTTTGGATGCTTTGCACAAGAAAGACCCCCGCCCGGAAGGGCGGGGGTCCGGAGAGAAACGCAAACGGATCAGACGGAGTCTTCCTCGGTGAGCTGCTCGACGTTCGCGCCGGTGGCGTCCGCCGCTTCCTTCTCGGCCTTCTTTTCGAGCCGGTTCATGAAGATCGGGGAGAGGATGCCGAAGATGCAGAGCGCGATCAGGACCCAGCACACCACGGAGGAGAAGAGCACGCTGATGCTGCCGCGCGAGGTGCGCAGCGCGTTTCGCAGGCCCTTCTCGCCGATCGGGCCGAGGATCAGCGCGAGCACGACGGCGGCGGTGTTCAGATCGAGCTTGCGCATCAGATAGCCGAGCACGCCGAAGGAGAGCATCACGACGATGTCCATGATGTTCTTGTGGATCGCGTAGGAGCCCACGAAGCAGAGGACCGTGACGCAGGGGATCAGGATCGCGTCGGACAGGCGGGAGATCTGTGCGAAGCCGCGGCAGCCCAGCAGGCCGATGCCCAGCATGAAGAACTGCACCAGCACGAAGCCGGCGAAGAAGGTGTAGGTCATCGGGGCGTACTTACCGAAGAGCTCGGGGCCCGGGGTCAGGCCCTGGATGACCAGGCCGCCCATCAGCACCGCCGTGACGCTCTCGCCCGGGATGCCGAGGGTCAGTGTCGGGATCAGCGAGCCGCCGGTGACGGCGTTGTTCGCCGCCTCGGAGCCGGCCACGCCCTCGATGGAGCCCTTGCCGAACTGTTCCTTGTGCTTGGAGAACTGACGGGAGGTGTTGTAGCCCAGGAAGCAGGCGATGGAGGCGCCGGCGCCGGGCAGGATGCCGATCAGGTTGCCGATGATCCAGGAACGGAAGATCGTCGGGCGGATCGTTTTGCGCTCTTCCCGCGTCAGGCTCATCTTGTCGGTGAACTTGGTCGCCTGGGCGCGGGCCTTGATCTTCTTTTCGGCAAGGATAAAGACCTGGGACATGGAGAAGAGGCCGATCAGCGCACAGGTGGTGTTGATGCCTTCAGCGAAGTAGCTGCTCGGCATGAAGCGCTTGACGCCGGTGATGGGATCGAGGCCGATCGTGGAGATCAGCATGCCCAGGGCGCCGGACATCAGGCCCTTGACGATGGACTTGGACGAGACGCCCGCGATGATCGTCAGGCCGAAGATCGACAGCCAGAAATACTCGGCCGACATGAACTTCAGGGTGAGCTTTGCCAGCAGCGGAGAGAAGAAGTAGAGCGAGATGCAGCTCAGCAGACCGCCCCAGAAGGAGGCGTAGCAGGCGGTGAAGAGCGCCTTGCCCGCCTGACCGCGGAGCGTCATCTGATAGCCCTCGATGGCCGTGGCCGCGGAGGCCGGCGTGCCGGGCGTATGGATCAGGATGGCGGAGATCGAGCCGCCGAAAATGGCGCCGCAGTAGATGGCGCCGAGGACGATCAGGCCGGTTTCCGGCTTCATCGTAAAGGTCATGGGCAGCATCAGCGCAACGCCCATGGCGGCGGAGAGGCCGGGCATGCAGCCGATGATGATGCCCATGGCGACGCCGCCGGCCATCATCAGTAGGTTGATCGGGGTCAGGGCATTGAGAAAGCCCGCACCCATCAGCGATAAGGTTTCCAGCATATTCTCAGCCCTCCTTTACTTTTGCAGCGCCTTGATCACGGTGCCCACCGGAAGCTTCACGCCCAGGAATTTCTGGAACGCGAAGAAGATGAGGGCCACGATCACGACGATCGTGATCACCGTGAAGAGAGGCGGGACGCGCAGATACAGCAGCACGGCGGCCATGAAGATCACGGTGGAGATATAGAAGCCGAAGAAATAGATGCACACCAGATACAGGATCGTGGCGGCGAGACAGACGAAGAACTGCTTGGGCTGGAAGTCCTTGAAGACCACGTCCACGCCGCTCTCCACACCGTGCTTCTTCGCCGCGACGAGCATCTGGATCAGATACAGCGTCGTGAGGCCGAAGAGCAGGATGATCGTGAAGCGCGGATAGGTCTGGCTGGAGGCCTTCAGCTTGGTCATGTGGAAATAGAAAAAGGCACAGACGGCATACATGAATACGACGACGCCTATGTCGGTCTTTTTCATTTTCAAGGGAGGCACCCTCCTTTTTTATCCTTCTCTTTTTAAAGAAAGGGCAGGGATCGCCCTGCCCTTTTCAGCGGAAACGCGCCGGAAATCAGAAATCGTACCAGAAGCCCTCGGCCAGGCTCTCGGCGAAGGCCTGCTGCGCCTCGATCAGAGCGCCGGTAGCCGCGGCGTCCTTGAAATCGGTGGCCATACCGGCCTGCTCGGCGGCCTCGAGATACTCGGCGTCCTCCATGGCGGCCTTGAAGGCGGCCTCATAGAAGGCGATCACGTCCTCGCTCACACCGGCGGGGGCGACCAGGCAGCGGGAGGAGCCCAGCCAGCCGTCATAGTAGCCCAGCTCCTTGAGGGTGGGCACGTCGGGCAGCTCGGGCAGACGCTCGTCGTTGAACACGCCCAGGATGCGGTACTCGGACTCCTGACCGACGATGTCGGCCAGCTTCACGACGGCGAAGTCCGCCTCAGCGCCGCGCAGGGACAGCAGCTGGTCGGCCGTGCCGCCCTGGGGGATGTCGGTGTACATGAAGCCGGCGGAGTTGGCGAAGGCCTGCGCACCGATGTGGTTGGAGGCCTGCGGGCCGTTGGTGGAGGCCAGCAGCTCACTCTTGGTCCCCTCGTTCTCCTTGCCGAAGGCGACCAGAGATTCCAGATCGGGGAAGCGGTCGTCGGCGGCGCGGACGATGACGATGGAGGTCTCGGTCACGTGGTTGCAGATGGGCGCGAAGCTCTCGACCGTGTAGGTGCCCATCTCGTTGACGATGGAGCTGGAGAAGTTCGGCAGGTTGATGAAGCCGATGGTCTGGCCGTCGGGATCGGCGTCCGCGAGCTGGGACCAGCCGATGGAGCCGGAGCCGCCCTCGACGTTCTCGATGACGATGGTCTGGCCGACATACTTCTCGGCGTACTTGGCCAGGATGCGGGCCGTGTTGTCGGTGCCGGAACCGGCCTTGTAGGCCACGATCATGGTCACGGGGCCGTTGGGCGCGAACTCGGCGCAGGCGGTGCCGCAGAGCGCGAACACCATGACCAGGATCAGAGTCAGGGCCAAAATCTTTTTCATTGTTTTTCCTCCTTATTGTTTTTCCTGTGGAATTAGGATGAAAATATTATATCCCGCGCCGCAAACTCTTGTCAACATGATCGGAGAAATATTTATGTTCTTCCACCGGCTCCGCAGGCCCCGGCGGAGAGGCGCGCTCCGCGCTTCTTTTTTCCGCCGCGCGCGCATAGACTGGAAAAAAACGATCGGAGGGCGATGCTATGAGGATCCTGCGTTATGGGAGCCGCGGCCCGGCGGTGCAGCTCCTGCAGCTTGCGCTGGACCGGGCAGGCTTCGGGCCGCTCACAACGGACGGCGCGTTCGGCCCGGCGACGGAGGCGGCGCTGCGGCGCTTTCAGGCGGCGAGCGGGCTCGCGCCCGACGGCGTCGCGGGGAGCCGGAGCCACGCCGCCCTGCGGCCCTGGTACACCGGCTACCTTCTCCACAGCCTGCGGCCGGGTGACAGCTTCTGGAGCCTCGGGCAGGCCTACGGCTGCGGGGAGGCGGCCGTCGCGCTGGCCAATCCCGGCCTGCCGCCGGAGCGTCTGCCCGTCGGCGCGGAGCTCGTCGTGCCCCTCCCCTTCCCGGTCGTGCCCACGGCGATCGACTGGTGCGCGGCGCTGGTCGGCTTCTGCGTGCAGGGTCTCGCCGCGCGCTATCCCTTCCTGCGCAGCGGGCAGTTCGGCCGCAGCGTGCTGGGCCGCCCGCTCTGGAAGCTCACGCTCGGGCAGGGCCGGAGGCGGGCGCTCTATAACGCCGTGCACCACGCCAACGAGTGGATCGCCGCGCCCCTGCTGCTCTGCTTCGCCGAGGAGCTCGCCGCCGCGTACGCGGCCGGCGGGACGGTCGCGGGGCTCGACGCGGCGGCGCTGCTCGCGGAGAGCACGCTCTGTCTGGTCCCCGCGGTGAACCCGGACGGGATGGACCTCGTGACGGGCGAGCTGCAGAGCGGAGAGAGCTATGAACGTGCCCGGCGGATCGCCGCAGCCTGGCCGCGCTTTCCCTTTCCGGGGGGCTGGAAAGCCAACCTGCGCGGCGTCGATCTCAACCTGCAGTACCCGGCCGGCTGGGAGCGGGCCAGGGAAATCAAGTTCGCGCAGGGGATCGTCTCGCCCGCCCCGGCGGACTACGTCGGCGCCGCCCCGCTCACGGCGCCGGAGGCCCGGGCGCTCCATGATCTCACGCTGCGCTTCGATCCGGCGCTGGTGCAGGCCTGGCACAGCCAGGGCGAGGTGATCTACTGGCGCTTCCTCGACTACGACCCGCCCGGCGCGCGGGCGCTCGGGGAGCGCTTCGCCGCCGTCTCGGGCTATACGCTGGCGGAGACGCCTTACGCTTCCGGTTTCGCCGGCTACAAGGACTGGTTCATCCAGGACTTCGGCCGCCCCGGCTATACGGTCGAGGTCGGGCGCGGGACGAACCCCCTGCCGATCGCGGACTTCGACGGGATCTACCGCCGCGTCCGCGGGATCCTGGCAGGAGGAATGACGCCCTGACGCCGCCGTATCTGTCATTGCGAACCAGTGACCGACGTCACTGGTGTGGAATGGCGGCCTGCCGCCGCCGGGGGCGGAAACAGGCAGGGCGCCATTTCCGCAGCCGCGCCGTTGGCGGGCCGGAGCGATCAAGCCCGGCCCGGGAACGGCAATTGCGGCAAGGTGGATATCCGTCTCTTCCCCCGGCCGCTTCTGTCTTGCGTTGGGGACGAACGGCCTCCGGCGGGCGGATTGCCACGGCAGTGTGCGCACTGCCTCGCAATGACAGAGGCACCGCCGCTGCCGGGGGAATTGCGGCCTCGCGCTGCCGGTGGCAGGTGAAGCGAGGGCGCCATTTCCGCAGCCGCGCCGTTGGCGGGCCGGAGCGATCAAGCCCGGCCCGGGAACGGCAATTGCGGCAAGGTGGATATCCGTCTCTCCCCCCGGCCGCTTCTGTCTTGCGTTGTACCGGGGACGGATGGCCTCCGGCGGGCGGATTGCCACGGCAGTGTGCGCACTGCCTCGCAATGACAGAGGCACCGCCGCTGCCGGGGGCGTATAGAGCGACCGGCCGGAACGGAGGCAAATAATCATCCACCCGCCTAGCGGGTGGTTTTTCATTTTCGGGCATAGCCCTTGTTTACTAGCAGCGCCTGAAGGCGCAAGTACGGTCTGGCACGTGCGAGGAGCGTTCTATTTCACCTTTGTACAATCTCCTCTCCCCGTTACATGCCTACGTCTATTCTACCTTCTCCTTCTTTTTCTGCGTTTCTTGTGTTATTCTTTTCTTGCCTACCAAACATATTTCCTGTTTGGCCGGCCTCCTTTTGATGTTCCTTGATGCAGTTGCCAGACCGCATCCTTTTTTACATCAAAAGGAGTTTTTTCGTCCTGTCTCATAGCTAAAAGCGCTTCCAAACCACCCGCGCCTAGCGCGGGGTTTTCGTCATACAAAAAACCCGCGGCCGCCGTCTCCGGTCCCGGCCGCGGGTCCGTATTCATTTCCGGTGCTTGATCCTCCGGAACAGCTCCGGCGCCGCTTTGCCGAGGGCGGCCACGCCGTGGAACACTGCGAGGCTCAGCCCCGGCGAGCCGCTGCGCAGCACCGCCGCCAAGGCCTTTACGGGCAGGCCGCCCTCGGCTCCCCTGCTCCGTTCGCGCAGCTGTTCGCTCGCGAGGATCTCCTCCGCCGCCGCGCGCCGCCCCGCGGCGTCCAGCGGGCAGCCCGGCGTGAAGAGCGTGGTCAGGCAGGAAAAGACGCTCTTGAGAAACATGTAGCGGAAGGGCGCGTCGTCCTTCACGCCGAAGCGGCGGCAGAGCGCCTGCGCGCGCTCGTCGATCTCGAGACAGACGCGGAATTTTTTGTCGTAGTAGCGGCTGATGAGGCTCTCACCCGGGTGCATGACGTACCGGTACTTGCATTCCGGCAGGACGCAGAGGCTCTCGCAGTGCTCCAGCACCTCGAACATGAACAGCCGGTCCTCGCCCCAGCGATAGTCGGGGAAGCGGATCGCGTGCTCGCGCAGCAGCCGTGCGGAGATGAGCTTGGCCCAGACCTGGTTGAGGAGATTGGCCTTGTAGAGCCGCCCCAGCGCCGCGCCGATCGCATCGCGGTCCAGCAGCGCCGCCGGCTCGGAATAGTCCCGGAGCTGCCCGTCCAGCCCGCGGATCGAAAAGCCGAAGAGCGTGAGATCGGCCCCGCGCACCGCGCCGCGCCGCGCGTACGCGAGCGCGTCCGGCAGCAGATAGTCGTCCGCGTCGAGGAACATGACGTGCTCCGTCTCCTCGTCGAGGCGCTCCAGGGCGATGTTGCGCGCCCGGGCCGGGCCGCCGTTCGGCACGGTCAGGGGCGTGAGGCGCTCGTCCTCCGCCGCGAGGCGGGCGAGGACGGCCTCCGTGCCGTCGGTCGAGCCGTCGTTCACCACGATCAGCCGCAGGTCCCGGTCCGTCTGGTCCAGCACGCTGCGGACCGAGGCCTCGATCCAGGCCTCCGCGTTGTACGCGGGCATGATGATGCAGGTGCGCGCCATGGCTCAGCTCCTCTCTTCCGCGCTCTCCGCCGCGCTGCGGTAAACTTCCAGAAAGAACGTGTACAGCGGCATGAGCCGCCCCCAGGCTTTCGCCAGCGTCTCCGGCAGCTCGGGCGTGAGAAGCTCGCCGCCGAAATCGCGGACCCACTCCACCGCGAGCCAGCGCCGGTTGTACCAGCTGCCGAGGATCCCCTCCCGGACGCCCTTCGGGCGCTTGTACTCCGGGCCGAGGACGCGCAGGCCGCGCATGCGCGAAAGCTCCTCCGCGATACGCTCGAAGCGGGCGGGGTTGGCGTCCAGCATCCGCCGGAAGGTCTCCATCGCGGCCGGCGTCGATTCGAAAAAGCCCACGCCGTACTCCCAGGTTGCGGGGCCGATCTCGAACCAGAAGGCGGGGCCGTCGCCGCCGGTCTCGTCCGACCGGACCGTGAACCAGAGATGGTCCTTGTAGGGGCCCCGGCCGAAGAGCCGCCGCGCGTCCCGGTAGATGCGGGAGACGTGCACGCGCCATCCCCGCTCCGGGAAACGCGCGCACATGAGCGCGGCCGTCTCGGCCGCGAGGGCCTTGAAGGGCTCGTTCAGACAGCGTTCGAACTGCTCCTTGTGTGCCAGGAACCAGGGCCGCTCGTTGTGGAAGCTCAGGTCCCAGAGAAAGGCGCCCGTCTCCTGTGTGAATCCTTGAAACATACGTGTACCGTCCTTTTTCATCTGCTTTTGATTATAGCCGAAGCCGGACGCTTTCGCAAGGCCCTTTCCCCTCTGTACATTTCGGCGGCTCCATGATAGAATAAGGATCCAGAGAAACAGAGACCGGGGGTGTCCCATGAAGATCATCATTGCGGGAGCGGGCAAGATCGGCCGCTCCGTGGCCGCGATCCTTTCCGAGGAGGGCCACGACATCACTGTCGTCGACCGCGATCCGGAGATCATCTCCTCCATCTCCAACGAGCTGGACGTGATCTGCGTCGAGGGCAGCGCCACCAATCCCGAGATCCTGCGCGAGGCCGGCGCGGCGGACGCGGATCTGCTGATGGCCGCGACGGAGCTGGACGAGGCGAACATGGTCTGCGGCATCTCGGCGCGCAGGCTCGGCACGCGCCACGTCATCGCGCGCGTGCGCGATCCGGAATACCTGAGCCAGAGCGAGTTCCTGCGCGAGGCGCTTGGGCTCTCGGTGATCGTGAACCCCGATTACGAGTGCGCCAAGGAGATCTCCCGAATCCTGCGCTTCCCGAGCGCCGGGCGCGTGGACGCCTTCTCCAAGGGCAGCGCCGAGATCGTGGAGCACCGCGTCCGCGAGGGCGGCAAGCTCGACGGGATGCGGCTCAAGGCCCTCGTCCGGGAGCTCGGCGCGCGCGTCCTGGTCGGCGTGGTGGAGCGCGGCGGCAAGGCGATCATCCCCAACGGCGATTTCGTCCTGCAGGCCGGCGACCGGCTCAGCATCACGGGTTCGGCCAACGAGCTGCGGCGCTTCTTCATCGCCTGCGGCGACTATCAGCGGCCCGTGCGCCGCGTCATGCTCATGGGCGGCAGCCGGACCGCGGTGTATCTGGCCCGCATGCTGCTGGAAAGCGGGATGGACGTCACCGTTGTGGAGCGGGACCGCGAGCGCTGCGACCGGCTCCTCGACCTGATCCCGAAGGCCCATATCGTCTGCGGCGACGCGACGCGCAGCGACGTGCTGCTCGAGGACGGGCTGGGCGCCGCCGACGCCTTTGTGGCGCTGACCGGCGAGGACGGCGACAACATCATCACCTCCATGTACGCCCATGAGCGCGGCGTGGCCAAGATCGTCGCCAAGGTGAACCGGGAGCATTTCTCCGACATCCTAGAAAACTCCGGGCTCGACAGCATCGTCACGCCCAAGGACCTCGTCGCCCAGCAGCTGGCGCGCTACGTGCGCGCGATGAACAACTCCCTCGACAGCAGCATGGAGACGCTCTACCGCGTGGCCGACGGTCAGGTCGAGGCCCTGGAGTTCAAGATCGGCTCCGGCTCCGCGCTGGTCGGCGTGCCGCTGAAGGATCTGAAGCTCAAGCCCAGTATCCTCATCAGCGCCGTCATCCGCGGCACGCGCAGCATCATCCCCGACGGCCAGACCGTCATCCAGCCCGGGGATCATGCGGTGATCGTCGCCGGCGCCGGCAGGATCCAGAACGTCGACGAGATCCTGGAGGAGAACGCATGAACGCCCGGATGATCCTGCGCGTGCTGGGCTATATCCTGCTCATCTTCGCCGCGCTGATGCTGCTTCCGCTGATCGCGGCGCTCTGCTTCCGCGAGGATCCGTTCCCCCTGCTCTTCCCCCTGCTCGGCTCGGCGGCGCTGGGCTTCCTGCTCACGCTCCCCAAGCCGCGCAGCACCACTCTCGTCGCGCGGGACGGCTTCGTGATCGTGGGCGTCGGCTGGGTCCTTATTTCCCTGATCGGGGCGCTGCCCTTCTGCCTCAGCGGCGCGCTGCCGCACTATGTCGACGCGCTGTTCGAGACCGCCTCCGGCCTCTCCACCACGGGCGCGACCGTCGTCACCGACCTGGACGCCATGCCCCGCGGCATCCTGTTCTGGCGCATGTTCAGCCACTGGATCGGCGGCATGGGCGTGCTGGTGTTCCTGATGGCGGTGCTGCCGATGAGCGGCGAGTACTCCATGCACATCTTCCGCGCCGAGGTCCCCGGCCCCACGGTGGGGAAGCTCGTGCCACGGGCGAAGCAGACCGCCCGCGCGCTCTATCTCATCTACATCGGCCTGACCCTGGCGGAGGCGCTGTTCCTCCGGCTGGGCGGCATGAGCTTCTACGACGCGCTGCTGCACGCCTGCGCCACGGCCGGCACCGGCGGCTTCTCCACCAATCCCGCGAGCATCGCGGGATTCCACAGCGCCTATATCGAGACCGTCTGCACGGTGTTCATGCTGCTCTTCGGCGTGAACTTCAACCTCTATTTCCTGCTGCTGATCCGCCGCGGGCGCGACGCGCTCAAAAACGAGGAGCTGCACTGGTATCTCGGCATCGTCCTCGGCGCCTCGCTCCTCATCACCCTCGGCATCCGCGGGATGTTCGGCGGCTTCCGCCCGGCCTTCCATCAGGCCATCTTCAACGTCGCCACGGTCCTCAGCACCACGGGCTTCGGCACGGTGGACTTCACGCTCTGGCCCGAGTACTGCAAGTGGATCCTGCTCCTGCTGATGGTCTGCGGCGGCTGCGCCGGCAGCACCGGCGGCGGCATGAAGCTCTCGCGCCTGATGATCCTCGGGAAGATGCTCGTCTCCGAGCTGCGCCAGATGGCCCGGCCCCGAAGCGTACAGCGCGTCCAGATGGACGGCAAGCGCGTCGAGCTGAGCACGGTCAAGGCCACGGCGATCTTCGCGGTGCTGTACTTCCTGCTGCTCTTTGTCTTCTCCGCGCTCATCTCCCTCGATGGCACCGACGTCGCCACAAGCTTCACGGCGGCCCTCTCGTGCCTGTCGAACATCGGGCCCGGCATGACCGCCGTCATCGGTCCGCTCGGCGGCTACGCCTTCTTCTCCGTGCGCGCCAAGCTCATTATGACGCTTGCGATGCTGCTCGGCCGTCTGGAGTTCTACCCCATCCTGGTCCTGCTCTCGCCCCGGACCTGGAAGAAATAAAAGCGGCTGCACACAGGAACGCCGCCCGGCTTTTGCCGGGCGGCGTTCTGTTTTTCTGCGCTTACAGGAGGGCGTTCACTCTCTCCTCGATCTGCCTGGCGACGTCCTCGGGGACGATCTTCGCGCTGACGACGCGGTCGAAGATCTCGCCGCAGGTCTTGTTGTTGAAGAGCTTGATGGGGTACTTCATGAGATTGGGCGCAAGCTCCTTGACGACGGCCGCGGCCTGTTCATTGGCAAAGAGCTCTTTCACCTTCATGCTTCTGAAATCCATGTTGTTCCTCCTTTTGTGCGGATAAGGCCGGCGCTTTCGCGCTTTGTCATATTATACTACTCTTTCGGCAGTTTGTCCAGCACGGCCTCGGCGCAGCGCATGCCGTCCACCGCGGCCGAGGTGATGCCCCCGGCGTAACCGGCCCCCTCGCCGCAGGGGTAGAGGCCCTTCACGGCGCTCGCGCAGTCCGCTCCGCGCGGGAGCCGCACCGGCGAGGAAGAGCGCGTCTCGGGCGCGGTCAGCACCGCGTCGGGCGCGTCGAAGCCCGCGAGCTTTTTGCCGAGGGCCGGGATCGCCCGCTCCAGCACGGCGGCGATGCGCTCCGGCAGCACCTCATGCAGTTCGCCCCAGCGCACGCCGGGCCGGTAGCTCGGCTGCACGGAGCCGGGCCCTTCGCTCGGGACGCGGCGCAGGAAATCCCCCACGGTCTGGGCTGGGGCGCGGTAGTCCCCGCCGCCGTACCGGAAGGCCCGCCGCTCAATCTCCCGCTGCCAGTACATCCCGGCGAGCGTCCCCGTGCCCGGGAAGTCCTCCGGGCGCAGCGTGACGAGCAGCGCGGCGTTCGCGTTCTCGCCGCCGCGCGCGGCATAGCTCATGCCGTTCGTGACCACGCCGCCCTCCTCCGAGGCCGCGGCGAAGACCTCGCCGCCCGGGCACATGCAGAAGGTGTAGGCGCTGCTCCCGTCCGGCAGGTGCACGTTCAGCGCGTAGTCCGCCGGCGGCAGCTCCCCCCGCGCGCGGCCGTACTGGGCAAGGTCGATCGCGCTTTGGCGGTGCTCGATGCGCACGCCCATCGAGAAGGGCTTGGGCTCCATCGGGACCCCCGCCGCCAGCAGCATCTCGAAGGTGTCGCGGGCCGAGTGCCCGACGGCGAGGATCAGCTCCCGGCAGGGGAGCGTTTCGACGCCCGCGCGCGTCGTGACCTCGATCCCGGCGAGCGCGCCGTCCTCCAGGCGCAGGCCCGTGAGCTTTGCGCCGAAGCGGACCTCGCCGCCGAGGGCGTGAATCTCCCGCCGGAAGCTCTGCACCACCTCCACCAGCACGTCGGTGCCGATGTGGGGCTTGGCGTCGTACAGGATCTCCGCCTGCGCGCCGTGGGCATGGAACTGCCCGAGCACCCAGGCCATGCGCGGATCGTGCGTGCCGGTGTTGAGCTTGCCGTCCGAGAAAGTCCCGGCCCCGCCCTCGCCGAACTGCACGTTGTTCTCGGGGTCGAGCGGCCCGCCGGCGCGGAAGGCCTCGACCGCCGCGAGGCGCGTCGGCGCGTCCTGTCCGCGTTCGAGCACGAGCGGCCGCGCCCCGGCCTTCGCCAGCACCAGCGCCGCGAACATGCCCGCCGGGCCGAAGCCGACGACCACGGGGCGCCGCGCGCCGCTCCGCACCCGCGGGATGCGGTACTCCCGCTCTTCCCAGCGGTCAACGTCCGGCCCTTTCGCCCGCGCGAGGAGCTCTTCCTCCCGTCCCTCGACCGTGACCGCCACGGTGCACACGTAGTGCAGATCGCTCTTTTTCCGCGCGTCCAGGGACTTTTTCAGGATCCGGAGCGCGCGGATCTTTTCCTCCGGCACTCGCAGCTTCTTCGCCGCGCGCCGCCGGAGTTCTTTTTCGTTCTCGTCCGGTCCGAGCCGGATATTGCGCACGCGGATCATCGGCCGAGCCTCCCGGCGAGCCGCCCGCTCGACCAGGCCCACTGCAGGTTGAAGCCGCCGCAGTCGCCGTCGACGTCGAGCAGCTCGCCGCAGACGAAGAGCCCCGGCGCGAACCGGCTCTCCAGCGTCTCGGGGTCGAAGCCCGCCGTGCGGACGCCGCCCGCCGTGACCTGGGCGTGGTCGAAATCCTCCGTGCCGCGCACCGGCAGCGTGAAATCACGCAGCGCCGAGCCGAGCGCTCTCAGCTCCGGCTCCCCGAGCGCACGCAGCGGCGCGGCCGCGTTCAGTCCCGCGTATTTCACGAGCATGCGGCCGAGCCGGTTGTGGACCATGCCGGTCAGGATCTCGCCGGTCTCCAGCGCCGGGAAGGCCGCCCGCCGCGCCCGCAGCAGCGCGTCGAGCTCCGCCGCCGTGTACGGGAGGAAGGCGACGTGCAGCGTCAGCCCCTCGCCCCCCGTCGCGGCCGCGCGGGAGAGATCGAAGACCGCCGGGCCGGAGACGCCCGTCTCCGTGAACTGCAGTTCGCCCTCGCCCGCGGCGAGCGTCGCGTCCCCGGCGCAGAGCCGCAGCGTCGCCGTGCAGCGCACGCCCTTGAGCGCGCGCGGATACTCCGGCGCGGTCCGGAGCTGCACCAGCGCCGGGAACAGCTTCGTGCGTTTGTGC
Source organism: Oscillospiraceae bacterium (assembly GCA_017535865.1). GTDB lineage: Bacteria > Bacillota > Clostridia > Oscillospirales > Oscillospiraceae > Limivicinus. The sequence goes on along the minus strand of JAFXTM010000046.1, from coordinate 4,271 downwards.
CCGAGGGGGGCGAGCAGCTCGTAGCCGTCCTTCACGCCGCCGAGCTTCGCCCCGGCGCAGCCGCCGCAGGCGACGACGAGCCGGTCCGCGTTCAGGCTCTCCACGTCGGTCACGACCGTGAAGCCCGTCTTCCCGCGCCGGATCTCCCGGGCCGGGCAGCCGCAGCGCAGCTCCACGCCCGCCCGGTCGAGCGCGAAGCGCAGCACGTCCAGGACCGAGTTGGCGGAATTGGAGAGCGGGTAGACCCGCCCGCCGTACTCCGTCACGGTCAGCAGACCGAGGCCGTGAAAGAAGGCCAGGGTCTCCTCCGGGCCGAACTTTTCGAGCGCCGGGCGTACGAAATCCGCCTCCGCCCCGTGGTAGCGCGCGGACGCGGCGGCGGTGTTCGTCAGGTTGCAGCGGCCGTTGCCGGTGGCGAGGAGCTTCCGGCCGAGGCGCTGCTGGCGCTCCAGCAGGACGACGCGGTTCTCCGCGTCCTCCGCGGCGGTCAGGGCGGCCAGCATCCCGCTGGCCCCGCCGCCGATCACGACGACGCGCCTCATGCCTCGGGCAGCGTCCCCTTGCGCTGCAGCTTGTGCTTCTTTCCGTCCGGGGTCTGGACGTACGTGTTTTCGAGCACGGCGATCGTGCTCGCCCGCCAGGCGGCGATATACTCCTTCCGCAGCGCGTCGCGCTCCCGGAGCTCCTCCGCCGTCAGCGCGCGCTCCTTCGCGAGGCGCGCCAGCTCGTTGATTCGCTCAAGCTTCGTCTGCTCCATGCCGGCCCTCCGTGTCGATCGTACCCAGCTCGTCGAGCGTGAGCTCGAAGGCGGGGACAAAATGCTCCAGAAAATACCGGACCTCCGGCAGGGGATTGGCCTCGAGCGCGGCCCGGGTCTGAGCCTCGGCCGAGAGGAAGTCGTTGTTGCCGGCCTTGCGCTCCTCGACGCATTTGAGGTAGGCGGAGAGCTTGTCCGCCGCCTTGACGAGCTCGTGCTGGCGCGCCGCCGCCTCGCCCGTGAGCAGCGGGGTGAAGCTGCCGCGCAGCTCCTCCGGCAGCGTGGCCAGGAGCTTCTCGCAGGCGAGCTCCTCCACCTGGCTGTAGGCCGCGCGGATCTCGCGGCTGTGATACTTGATGGGTGTGGGCAGATCGCCGGTCAGGATCTCGCTGCAGTCGTGGTAGAGCGCGACGGCCGCGGCCTCGTCCGGGTCGCAGGGGACGCCGAACACGTCCCGGCGGATGACGCCCAGCGCGTGCGCCAGCACGGCCACCATGTGGCTGTGCTCCTGGATGTTCTCCGGCAGGGCGTTGCGCATCAGGCTCCAGCGCCCGATGTAGCGCATGCGGGCGATATAGGCGAAAAAGTTGTAGCTCATGGCTTCCTCCGATGGGTAATGTATTGTTTATTTTATCATAGCCCCCGCCGCTTTTCAATCCTCTCCGGGCATGGAAAGGGCCTCCCGCAAGGGAGGCCCTGAAGGTATTTGCTTTGCCTGTGCCGGATCAGTCGAACTTGCCCTCAGCCAGGTCACGACCGAGCAGGTAGCCGAAGGTCAGGCAGTTGATGCCGTAGCAGTTGCCGGGAACGGCGAAGTTGTAGGTGTTGGCGTACATGTCGCCGATCATCTGGCCGACGTTGAAGAGGCCCGGGATGACCTCGTCATTCTCGTCCTCGACCTGCATGAACTCGTTGCAGCGCAGGCCGCCCATGACGGTCATGAACAGCGCGTAGTTGCGTGCATAGTAGAAGGGGCCGTTCTCGTCGATGGGGATCATGAACTTGGGATCCTTGTGGAAGTCCTCGTCCTCGCCCTTCTCGCACAGCTCGTTGTAGCGCTTGATGACCGCCTTCAGCTTCTCGGCGTCGAGCTCGCACTTCTCGGCCAGCTCCTCGATCGTGTCGGCCTTGCTGCTCTCCCAGGAGGCCAGCAGCTCGTCCACGGTCTTGGGCGGGTTGTCGAAGTTCGAGCCGAAGCTGTACCACTCATTGCCGGTGTCAATGATGGCCTGGGCATAATTTGCGGTCCAGATACCCCAGGCGATGTGGCCAGGCTGGCTGATCAGGTGGTTCGCGCTGTAGGGTGCGGAGACGTCCTCACGCTGATAGCGCTCGGTGCGGGTGTTGACGTTCAGGCCCCAGTGGAAGCCGAGCGGCTGATGGCTGCCGCCCCAGGAGCCCTGCATCATCGGGGGATTGGGGAAGGCGTGCTGCCAGGCTGCGCCGATCCAGAGGCCCATCCGCTGACCGTCGCCCTTGTACAGGCCGGCGGTGGAGAAGCCCGTGTTGTAGTCGACCTCCTGCTCTTCCATGCCCACCAGCGGGAGGACCATCGGGCAATATTTGGCGAGCATCTGCTTGTTGGCGGAGAAGTCGCCGGTGGCGAGAACGATGGCCTTCTTGCCAACGAACTTCACATAGCTGCCGTCCGTGCGCTGGGCGACGACGCCGGTCACGCGGCCGGTGTTATTGTCCTCACGGATGAGTTGCTTGGCCACCGTGTCATAGAAGAACTTCACGCCGGCGTCCTTCGCATGGCGCTCCAGGCTCTCGACCGCGCCCTGCTGGCCGGTGGAGACCATGGCGTCGTTCCCCTCGGTGTTGAAGGCGTGTGCATAATAGGGGCCGCCGTCGAAGTTGTTGTCGCGCTCGAGAATGACCTTCAGGCCGTCCTCGGAGACGATGTCGATCAGCCAGTTCATGGCTTCTTCGGAGTTGTTGTAGCCGCGGTTCCACTTCTTCTGGTCAACCTGGAAGGAGGCGGCGCGCATCTCATGATAGAAGAAGTAGTTGACGTCGAAGGGCTCGATGCCGCGCTCCTGCATGACCTTGCTGTTCTTGGCAAAGTTGGAGCCGCCGCGGGAGATGGGGTGGCTGGAGCCGGAGAACAGCGTGACGCTGGCGCCGTTCTGGGCGGCGGAGAGGGCCGTGGTCAGACCCGACATGCCGGCGCCGACGATGATGATATCGTCCTCAATGACTTCGGCGATCTCCTCCTCGGGGATCGGGGCGGGCGGGATCTCAAAATCCCATTTTTTCAAGGACAAGTCCGCATTCATGACCTCGGGCGCGTCCTCGGCGAGGGCGACGCCGTTGCCGAGGCCCATGACGGCCAGGCTCGCCGCACCGGCGGCGGCGCCTTTCAGAAAGTCCCGGCGTGAGATTTCCATTTTGCTCATGTGCATGTCTCCTTTACTCAGCATTGTATTTGCAGGGGGCGTTTCTCCCCCGTCTGCACCCGGTTTCGGATGACGGAACGTGCGGTCCCGTCTGTACGTTTGCATTTGAATTGTATAGCACCGTCGGGAAAAAGTCAAGATTTCCCAGCTCCCGGCCGCAGGTTTTTCTTGCATTTTTCGGACTGGGGTGTTAAACTTCGATTTTGTGTGAAAAAACAGGAAAGAACAAGATTTTCCCCGGCAAGGAGCTTTGCTTTATGGATAAACTGAGAAACATCGCCATCATCGCCCACGTCGACCACGGCAAGACCACGCTCGTGGACGAGATGCTCAAGCAGTCGGGCGTCTACCGCGAGAACCAGGAGATCGTGGAGCGCGTCCTGGACTCCAACGACCTCGAGCGTGAGCGCGGCATCACGATCATGGCCAAGAACACCGCCGTCTGGTACGGCGACACCAAGATCAACATCGTCGACACCCCGGGCCACGCCGATTTCGGCGGCGAGGTGGAGCGCATCCTCAAGATGGTCAACGGCGTCATCCTGCTCGTGGACGCGGCCGAGGGCCCCATGCCTCAGACCCGCTTCGTGCTGAGCCGCGCGCTTGAGCTCGGGCACCGCGTCATCGTCGTCGTCAACAAGATCGACCGCCCCGACCAGCGCATCCACGAGGTCGTGGACGAGGTGCTGGAGCTGCTGATGGACCTCGACGCCACCGACGAACAGCTCGACTCCCCGATGCTCTTCTGCTCGGGCCGGCAGGGCACCGCGAGCTATTCGCCCGACGTGGTCGGAACCGATCTCAAGCCCCTGTTTGAGACGATCCTGGAGTACATCCCCGCTCCCGCCATGGATGAGGAGAGCCCCTTCCAGATGCTGGTGAGCAGCATCGACTACAACGAGTACGTCGGCCGCATCGCCATCGGCCGCATCGAGCGCGGCGTGATCAAACAGAATCAGGAGATCGAGGTCTGCAACTTCCACGACCCGGACGCGCCCACGCTGAAGGCCAAGGCGGTCAGCCTCTATGAGTTCGACGGCCTTGCCCGCGTGCCCGTCACCGAGTCCGCCGCCGGGGACATCATCGCCATGAGCGGCATCGGCGACGTGACGATC
>JAFXTM010000045.1 GCA_017535865.1 Oscillospiraceae bacterium | reverse complement strand
GGGCCGTCGGCCCTGCTGCAGGCGGCGTCCGGGAAGACGATAGAAAAGAACGCAATAACACAGACTCTGTCTTGACGGACAGAGTCTGTGTTATTATAATAGATATATTGAAGATCGAGCCATTTGCTTTCCCCTTCATACAAGATATAGGATAGAGGAGATATTTGCCATGCCTACCACCTGGAGCCGCGCCCCCGAGGAATTCCACAAGATCTATCTCGCCAACACCGACGCCTTTTACCGTCTCGGCGGCAATCAGGGACTTGCCAAAGAGCTGGACGAGTTTGTGACCAAATGCGCGCTGAGTCTATGGAGCCGCTGCGGCCGTCTGAGCGAAAAGCACGTCGCCATGGCCAATCAGATCTATTCCCGCAACCAGCCCCGCCCCACCTGGCTGCTCTGGGGCCTGACCAGCGCCGTCTGCGAGGAGGACGTGTTCATGCCGCCGGTGTTCTACTGGAACCTGGCGGAGAGCGACGCCAAGCGCGGGACCGATTCTTCGCGCACTTTCATCCGCATGCTCACGAACATCCTGCTCTACCTCGCCGCCGTGGACGACGACGTCAGCTACGCCGAGGCGGAGTTCATCACCGAGTGCACGGACCGCCTCACCGCGATCTGCGACACCAACGGCGTGCGCAAGTCCCGCGACGGGCTCAACCCGCTGGACTATGTGACCAGCGGGGAGCCGAGCTTCCAGCAGAAGCACCCCCAGGTCCAGACCTCCGGCGGAGAGACCGCGCCGACAGCGGCGCAGGAGGAGACGCCCAAGCCCGACTTCGACGAGCTCATGGCGCAGCTGGACGATCTGGTGGGCCTCAAGGACGTCAAGAAGGACATCAAGAACCTCATGAATCTCGTCAAGGTCCGCAAGCTCCGGCAGGAGAACGATCTGTCCGTCCCGCCCATGTCGCTGCACATGGTCTTTCTCGGCAACCCCGGCACAGGCAAGACCACCGTCGCGCGCCTGATCAGCGGGCTCTACGCCGCGATCGGCGTACTGAGCAAGGGCCAGCTCGTGGAGGTGGACCGCTCCGGCCTTGTGGCCGGCTACGTAGGCCAGACCGCCATCAAGACCCAGGAGGTCATCAAAAAGGCCCTGGGCGGCGTGCTCTTCATCGATGAGGCCTATTCTCTCTCCTCCGGCGGCGAGAACGACTTCGGCCGTGAGGCGATCGAGACCCTGCTCAAAGCCATGGAGGATCACCGGGACGATATGATCGTGATCGTCGCGGGCTACACCGGGCCGATGGAGAAGTTCATCTCTTCCAACCCCGGCCTCGAGTCCCGTTTCAACAAGTATTTCTTCTTCCCCGACTACGACGGGGAGCAGCTCATGGCCATTTTCCGCAAGCAGTGCTCGAAGAACCAGTACACCCTGACCGAGGAGACCGAGGCCGCCGCCGTGAAGCTCTTCACCGAGCTCTATGAGGAGCGCAGCGAGAACTTCGGCAACGGCCGCGACGTCCGCAACATCTTTGAGGATATGATCGTGCGCCAGTCCAACCGCGTGGCCGCGATGGAGGCGCCGACCAAGGAAGATCTGATGACGGTCCTGCCCGTGGATCTCGAGGATCCCGAGGAGGAAGAGGACCCGGAGGAAGAAGAGGAAAAGGAGGAGCCCGCCGCGCCCGCGGCCGAAAAGGAGGAGCAAGAATGAGCAGCCCGCTTGTTTCCGTTGTTGTCCCGGTCTACAAGGTCGAGCCCTATCTCGACCGCTGTATCGAGAGCATCGTCCGCCAGAGCTATGAACAACTCGAGATCATCCTGGTCGACGACGGCTCGCCCGACCGCTGCGGTGAGATCTGCGACGACTGGGCGAAGAAGGACGCGCGCATCCGCGTACACCACCAGAAGAACGCCGGGCTCGGCGCGGCGCGCAACCGCGGCACCGAGATGGCCACGGGCGAATACGTGAGCTACGTCGACTCCGACGACTATCTCGCCCCCGATGCGATCGAGCTGCTGCTGCGCCTGCTGCGCGACCAGAACGCTGAGATCGCCTGCGCCGAGTGCTGCAGCGTCTCGCGCGAGGAGACCGCCGTTTTCGACCGCGAGGGCGAGGAGCACGTGCGCGTCTTCACGGGCGAGGAGGCCTGCATGACCCTGCAGGGCTGGGAGCTCTATATGCCGATGGTCACGGCCTGGGGCAAGCTCTTCCCACGCGAATGGCTGCTGGAGGAGCCCTTCACCGAGGGGCGTCTGCACGAGGACGAGTCCACCACCTTCCGGCTCTATTTCCGCGCCCGCCACGTGGCGCTCTCTTCGCGCGCTATCTACGCCTACTACCAGAACCCCGACAGTATCATGCACACCCGCTCCGAGCGCTCGCAGCGCGACACCCTGCTGGCATACAGCGAGCAGATCCGCTTCTTCCGCGCGATGGGGAAAGAGGAGCTCGCGCGCGCCGCGGAGGATAAGCTGCTGAACGTGGCGGTCGATTTCGCCGACCGCGGCGAGGAGGTCTTCGGCGCTTTCCTGCGCAGCGAGGCCTGGCAGTTCCGCAGCCTGAAAACGCGCCCCAAGACGCTCATCCGCTACTTCGGCTACCGGCTGACAGGACGCGATTTCAACAAGCTCTATCACAAGATCATCGGAAAATAAGAGGAATCCGCTGTGGCAAAAACGCAATCCGGGGATTTCAGCAGCAAGGCGCTGGCGAAGAACGTCGTTTTCAGCGTCGTCACCTTTGCGCTGAATTTCTTTATCAGCTTCTATATCACCCCGCGCATCGCCGGGCAGTTCGGCAGCGACACCTACGGCTATCTCAAGCTGGCGAACGATTTTGCGAGCTACGCCGCGCTCTTCTCCATCGCGCTCAACTCCATGGCGAGCCGCTTCATCATGCTCGAGCGTGCGCGCGGCAACACGGAGAAGGCCCGGCAGTACTTCTCCTCGGTCGGCGTGGCGAACACGATCCTGGCCCTGATCTTTGTGATCCCGGCCGTGCTGTGCGTGCGCTGGCTCGACACGCTCTTTGAGATCGCGCCGGCCCTGGTCTGGGAGGTCAAGCTCACCTACGCGCTGACCTTTACGAACTTCATCCTGCAGCTTTTCTTCTCCATCTACTCCAACTGCTACTACATCACAAATACCCTGTATCTCTCGTCCCTGCGCACCTCACAGGCGAGCATCCTCAACGCCGTCACGGTGCTGAGCCTGTTTTTCTTCTTCCAGCCGCGTCTGAGCTATGTGGTCTGCGGCACGCTCGCCGCCACGGTCTTTACGATCTGCGCCAATGTCTTTTACACGCGAAGACTCACGCCCGACCTTGTTTTCCGCTTTTCGGACTTCAGCTTCCGGCGCGTATGGACCATCCTCTCCTCCGGCATCTGGAACAGCATTACCCAGCTCAGCAATATTCTGACCAACCAGCTCAATCTGCTCATCACCAATATCTTTATCGGTGCCGCCACGATGGGCCACCTCTCCGTGGCTGTGACAGCGCCGAACGTCATCATCAATTTCAACGCCACTATCGCCAATGTCTTCTCCCCCAACCTGATGCGGCTCTACGCCGAGGGGGACCGCGAGGGCATGAAGCAGGCGGCCAAGACCGCCATGCGCTTCATGTGCCTGTTCGTGGGGCTTCCGGTCGCGGTCCTGCTCACCATGGGCACAGAATTTTTCTCCCTCTGGGTCCCCACCGAACCCGCGGCGCTGCTGCGCGCGCTCGCCGTCCTCACCATCCTCAACTCCATCGTCACCGGGCCGCTGCAGCCCATCTACCAGATCTTCACGATCACCAACAAGGTGCGGGAAAACTCGCTCGTCATGATCTGCTACGGCTTCGTGTATCTCGGCGTCGTCTACCTGCTGCTCAAAACGACCGACCTCGGCGTCTATGCCATTCTCGGCGCGAACCTTGTCGGCTCGCTGCTCGTGGCCTCTTTTTATCACCTGCCCTACGCCGCCAAGCACATCGGGCTGCCGCGCTGGGAATTTTTCCCGGAGATCGGCAGGAGCATCCTCTCCTTCGCGGTCGTGAGTGCGATCGGCTTCGGCGTGAGCCGCGTGACCGATCTCTCCGCCTCCTGGCTGCACTGGTTCGCGGGCGCCGCGGTCACGGCGCTGCTGGGTTTCGTCTGCAACCTCTTTCTGATCCTGCGCCGCGAGGAGCGTGCCATGCTGCGCGAGAAGGTCGGCGGAAAGCTCCGCCGCCTGCTGGGGAGGGCCGAGCCATGAAAAAACGCGTTCTGCTGATCAACGACCGTCTCGTCGGCGGCGGCGCCGAGCAGGTGCTGCGGTACATCGCGGCCGATCTCGCCGCCCACGGGGCGGAGCTGACGATCTGGGCGCCGGAGGGTACGCCCGAGGAGCTGGCCAGGTTCTATCCGGCCGGCACGCGCTTTCGCCGCTATCCCTTCTGGGAGGGGGAGAGCAAGCGCTTTTCCCCGCGCTGGATCTGTCAGCGCGCCTGCCGCGTGCTCTTTGAGCGCGTGCTGCTTCGGCTGCGCCGCTGGGACCGCGTCGTCGCGATGAAGGAGGGGCCCTGCATGCGCCTCGCCTCCCGGCTGCGCGCGGAGAAAAAACTTGCCTGGGTCCACACCGACTACCAGAGCTTCCGCTGGACGAACTGGCATTTTGCCGACGACGAGGCGGAACGCGCCTGCATGGCTTCCTTCGACTCGGTCGTGTGCGTGTCCGAGACCGTGCGGCGCGGCCTTCTCGCGACCGTCGGCGACCCGGGGAACCTGCGCGTTCTCTACAACCCGATCGACGCAGCCTCCGTCGAGGAGAAGGCGCGGACCGTGCCCGACGACGCACGGCGCCCCGAGGACGGCCCGCTGCTCGTCGCGGTGGGGCGGCTCGCCGCGGGCAAGCGCTTCGACCGCCTGCTTGCGGTCTGCCGGGAGCTGGCGCGCGAGCGCCGCTTCACGCTCCGGATCGTCGGCGGCGGCGAGGAGGAGGACGCGCTGCGCCGGCAGCTTGCGGACTACGCGCTGCCGCAGCTCCAGCTGCTCGGCGCGCGGGAAAACCCCTATCCCTACATCGCGCAGGCCGACTGGCTCGTCACCGCCTCCGAGAGCGAGAGCTACGGGCTGACCGTGCAGGAGGCGCTGATCCTCGGCGTGCCGGTCGTCGGCTGTGCCTGCGGAGGCGTGGCGGAGAGTCTGGACGAACGCTTCGGCCTCCTGTGCGCGCTGGAGCCGGAGGCGCTGCGCACAGCCCTCGACCGCGCGCTCGGCGAGCCTGATCTGCGGTCGCGCTGCGCGGAGAACATCGCGCGTTATTACGACAAAGACGCCCTGTGGGCGCCGCGGCTCGCGGCGATCCGCGAGGCGATCCTGGGCTGAGCGACGCCGCCCGCCATACAGAGAAGAAAGAGAGGAACATTCCGATGAGCACACTGCGCACCTTCAAAAAGGAAAAATGGGGCGACCGGCCCGACGGCCGCTGGATCAAGGGCACCGGCCTGCAGACCATCATGGCCAACATCATGCCCAACCGCACCGACAGCGAGGTCTGCTGCCGTCAGACGATCGACGCGACCGAACTGGTCAGGTTTCTCGAGAAGCGGAACGCCGAGCATCCGGAGTACAAGACCACGGTCTTCCACTGCGCGCTGCTCGTCATCGCGCGCATCATCAAGGAGCGGCCCTTCCTCAACCGCTTCATCCAGGGCCGGCGCATGTACGAGCGGCATGAGATCAGCCTGAGCTTTGTGGCCAAGCGCCGCTTCGCCGACGGCGCCGAGGAGGCGCTGCTGGTGGTCGTGCCGAAGGAGGACGAGACCATCGACAGCTTCAGCCGCTACATCGTCGGCGACGTGAAGGAGATGCGCAAGAGCGAGCACTCCACCGGCGGCGTGGACGCGATCATGGACGCGCTGGCCAAGCTCCCCCGCCCGCTCCTGATGTTCGTCATCAAGCTCATCCGCGTCCTCGACTTCTGGGGCATGCTCCCGCACGGTCTCTGGGAGACCGACCCCAACTACACCACCGTGCTCGCCGCGAACCTCGGCAGCATCCAGTGCCCCTCGGTCTATCACCACCTGAACAACTACGGCACCAACAGCATCATGATCACCATCGGCACGCTCCACAAGGAGGAGATGCTCATGGAGGACGGGCACCGGGAAGTCCGCGACGTGATCGACATCAGCGCGACGCTCGACGAGCGCATCGCCGACGGCTTCTATTTTGCCCGCAGCCTCAAGCTGGTCAGGCACATCTTCGCCCACCCCGAACTGCTCGACCGGCCCCTCAGCGAGCCGAGCGGCTTTGAATACAAGTGACCCCCCTGTCGGGGAAGCGCGGAGCCTCCCGCCGCAGAAAAGGACACAGGATCTCTCCTGTGTCCTTTTTTGTGCACGGCCGCCCGGCGCCTTACGGTCCGTACAGCTCAAAATCGTTCCTGCGCAGGCCCCAGCGGTCGGCATCGGCAGGCCGATCGCACAGCCCGGCATAATACGCGACGATGTCGGAGAAGCTGTACTTCATCCGGCTGTAGTCGCCGGTGTGCGCCCCTGCCATGATGTCCCACGGATAGTGCTTCTGATACCACTTGATGAAGTCCTTCGACATCTGATACGGCTTGTTCTCCGTATACATATCGGGCACGCCGAACAGGTGGAGCATCTCGTGCGCATAGGTCCCCGGGGTCGCAACGTCGGTGAAGAGGCCGCTGAACATGGCAACGCACTCAAAGCCGCAGACATCGTCATCCAGCTCGCCGAAGGGGAAGGCATGGCTCCCCACGTCGTTCTTCTTCGGCGTTCTGTAGTGAAAGATGTACAGGATGTTGTCGGCATCGTACCGGCACAGCAGTTCATCCGTGGGGATCGAGCTGTTGATGTATTCCCAGTATACCGAATAATCGCTCGGATAGACCACCATGTTCCGGTCAAAACGGTGTTCATAATACAGGTCGAAGTGGGCCAGCCAGTCCCAGACGAATTCCGTTTTCACGCCGTACGACGCTGCCTTCTCGGTCAGCCACTCGCAGGCCATGCGCAGATCGTGGTAGCAGATGGAATAGCGCTCCACATCCTTGTCGCGGCTGAAGTCCCAGTGCGTCCCGGTGTCCGAGGCGAACACGGACACTACGACCGTCCGGCCCGCCAGGTGCTTGGCCGTGCCGTGAGTCCCGCATATCGTGCAGGGCGTGATCTCCGCCGCCGAGTTCCCGCACAGGCAGAACACCAGCACAAGGGCCGCAAGCGCCGCGATCCATCGTCTCCTTCTCATTCGCTTTTTCTCTCTCCTGTTCCGTGCCCGGGCCGCTGTGGGCTCCGGGCCTGTTCCCGCAGATTTCCATCGAGGACCGTCCCGCAGTATTCGCAGCGGCCCACGCCGCCCCGGCGGACCCGGGCCACCGCCCCGCAGCCGGGGCACTCCACCGCGACGAAGGGGACGGCCTCCCGCCGTTCCCTCTCGGCGCGCTCCCGCGCCTGCTCTTCCTGCCGCCGGCGGTACTGCGTCTCCTCCTCGTCCCGGGCCGCGGCGCGCTTTTTATCCCGGCGCGCCGAAACGATCAGCAGCACGCCGATCCCCGCGAGCAGCAGACATACGACGACTACGGCGGGCTCGTCCCGTTTCCCGTCCAGCAGTCCGTACACGCCCGTCCCGCCGAAGACGATCAGAAACAGCCAGCCGATGATGCTTTTGACAAGGCGGCCGAAGCCGGAAAGCAGTTTCATGCTCCACCTCCGAAAAACAGAATTCCCGCGGCGGGAAACCCGCCGCGGGAAAGGAGCGCGGTCCTCTTACTTTTTGATGTTGAAGAAAGCGGCCTTGCCGGGATACTGCGCGACATCAAAGAGTTCCTCCTCGATGCGGAGCAGCTGGTTGTACTTCGCGACACGGTCGGTGCGGGACGGAGCGCCGGTCTTGATCTGACCCGCGTTCACGGCGACGGCGATATCGGCCAGGGTGGTGTCCTCGGTCTCGCCGGAGCGGTGGGACACGATGGCGGTGTAGCCGGCGCGGTTGGCGGTCTGGATGGCGTCGAGGGTCTCGGTCAGGGAGCCGATCTGGTTGACCTTGATCAGCACGGCGTTCGCGGCGCCCATCTCGATGCCCTGCTTGACGCGGGCGGCGTTGGTGACGAACAGGTCGTCGCCGACAAGCTGCACGCGGTCGCCCAGGCGCTTGGTCAGCTTGACCCAGCCTTCCCAGTCGTCCTCGCCCAGACCGTCCTCGATGGAGATGATGGGATACTTGCTGCAGAAGTCCTCCCACATGTCGATCATCTCGTCGCTGCTGAGCACGGTGCCGCGCTTGGGCAGGTGATACTTGCCGTCCTGCTTGTCGAACCAGTCGGAGACAGCGGCGTCCATGGCGATCATGAAGTCCTCGCCGGGCTTGAAGCCGGCCTCTTC
>JAFXTM010000044.1 GCA_017535865.1 Oscillospiraceae bacterium | reverse complement strand
AGCAGCAGCGCGTGGCGATCGCGCGCGCCCTCGCCATGCGGCCCGAGGTCCTGTACTTCGACGAGCCGACCTCGGCCCTCGACCCGGAGCTGACCGGCGAGGTGCTGAAGGTCATCCGCCAGCTCGCGGAGGAGAAGATGACCATGGTGGTGGTCACGCACGAGATGCCCTTCGCCAAAGCGGTCAGCAACCACGTGATCTTCATGGCCGACGGCGTGATCGTCGAGCAGGGCGATCCGCGCGAGGTCTTCGACGATCCGCGCGAGGAGCGCACCCGCCAGTTCCTGCGGGTCTTCGAGCGCTGAGGCGTCCGCGTATGGACGAGAGGGAAACGCTGCGCTGCAGCATCTGGGACCCGACCGGCAACATCACCGCGTTGGTGGAGAGCGCCGTGGCGGTCGACCGGCAGCCGTCGGTCGCCGCCGCGCTCATGCGCCGCCATCCGGAGGTGGAGCAGGTCGGCTTCGTGCGCCCTGCCGCCCCCGGCGGGGACCTCGCGGGGGAGCTGCGCATGGCGGGCGGGGAGTTCTGCGGCAACGCCTCGATGTGCGCGGCGGCGCTGTTCCGGCTCCGCGGAAAGACGGAGGACGCGCCGGAGACCGTCTGGGTCCGCGTGTCCGGCGTATCGCAGCCGGTGCCGGTGCGTCTCCGGCAGGAGGGCGCGGAGAGCTTCCGCGCCGCCGTGCGTATGGGCGCGCCGCTGAGTGTGGCCGCGCGGGCGTTCGGCTTCGAGGGCCTCGCCGGCTCCCTGCCGCTCGTGGAGATGGAGGGGATCTCGCATCTGCTCGTGGAGCCCGGTTCCCCCTTCCGCGCCCTGCTGCGGGACCGGGAGGCGGCCGGGCGCGCCGTGCGCGCGTGGTGCGCCGGGCTCGGGGCTGCCTGCCTCGGGCTCCTGTTCCTGGAGGGAGACGCGCCCGCGTACCGCCTGACGCCGCTGGTCCATGTCCCCGGCAGCGGCACCGTGTTCTGGGAGAGCGCCTGCGCGAGCGGGAGCGCCGCCGTGGGGATGGCGCTGGCCGCGCGCACGGGGAGCCCGGTATGTCTGGAGCTGTGCGAGCCCGGCGGGACCCTGCGCGTCGAGAGCGAGCCGGGCGGCGAGACCTGGCTCTGCGGGCGCACGCGCTTGCTCGCCCGATACGGCGCGGCGGACTGAGCTTTCCCGCCTGCCGGATATTTCTTAAGAGTTCTAAAGAGAGTTCGAAAGTTTGTTGACAGAATCCGACGGAATAGATATAATAAGATAAGAAATTATGTCACCTTACCGAAAGGCGGGACAAACGATGAATAAGAAAGCTTTGGCCCTTCTGCTCGCCGTGCTGACGCTGCTGCTGTGCGGCTGCTCGAAACTCGCGCCCCCGCCGGCGCCGAGCGACACGCCCGCCACCCCGGCCCCCACGGTCGAGGAGCCGACGACCACGGCGGCGATCCAGGTGTTCTCCACCATCGGCGGCGGCGCTGCCGACGGGGATGCCGGGGAGCCGACAGCCGCGGAACCGGTGGATACGGAGGACGGGAGCGAGCCGGAGGCCGAGCCTGCCCCGGCGCCCGAGGATCTCTCCGCGTCGATCGCCGATTCGCCCATCCGCGACCTCGAGATGGTGCGCGTGCTCAACTACATGCCGGACCTCGCGGTGGATCTCCGCTACGCCACCGAGAACAACTATACCCACAAGGTGGTCTACACCTTCGACGAGCCCTATCTCCGCTTCGGGACCGTGAAAAAGCTGATGCAGGCGCAGGCCCAGTTCAGGACGATGGGCTATGAGCTCGTGCTCTGGGACGCCTTCCGTCCCAACGAGGCGCAGTTCGTCCTCTTCGACGCTTTCCCGAACGGCAACTACGTCGCCAATCCCTACGGCGGCGGCCACTCCTCCCACACCAGCGGCGGCACGGTGGACGTGACGCTGATGAAGGACGGGGAGCTGTGCGAGATGCCCTCGGATATGGATGAGTACTCCGCGCTCGGCGACCGCAACTACGGCGACGTGTCGGCCGAGGCCGCGTCGAACGCCCGCCTGCTGGAGCAGATCATGACCGCCAACGGCTTCACCGGCTACTTCGGCGAGTGGTGGCACTACACCGACAACACCGGCTACAATTACGCCGACGTGGAGAACGCGGTGCTGCCCGAGCACGGGACGCGCGTATACGAGTCCGAGTGCAACGAGTACATCAACATCCGCAGGGTGGCCAACGCCTCCGCCGAGGCGATCGGCAAGGTCCCCGACGGGGAGCGGATGACCGTGCTCAGCTACATGAGCGACTTCTGCCTGATCGAGTACAACGACGTGATCGGCTACGTCAACGCCCACTTCATCAAGCCCGTCTACGACTGAGCGGAAAGCACATATAGAATTCGAAGGCTGTGCCCGAACGGGCACAGCCTTCTTTTATGCTTTGTTTTGAGTTCGAAGCGGACGCTTATCCTGCTCAGATCACCGCGTCCTGGGTGGCCATGATCGTGTAGTCCTTGACCTCCTCGCCGTTGATCTCGCGCGCGACGCGGCGGGCGAAGGTCAGCGTACGGCCGTGGGCGTAGCCGGTGCAGAGGTTGGGATAGCTGTAGGCGAAGTAGGAGCCGGAGCTGTCGCCGATGACATACAGACCGCTGAAGGCCTTGCCCTCGGCGTCGATCGGGTGGCTGTGCGTGTCGACCCGGACGCCGTCCAGGGTGCTCAGCGCGAAGGAGCTGTTGCGGAAGGCATAGAAGGGGGCGGTCTCGAGCGGGATCATACGATAGGCTTCCTTGTAGAAGTCTTCGTCCTCGCCCTTGGCGGCCAGCTCGTTATAGCGCTTCACGGTGGCGACGAAGGTCTCTACGGGGAGATTCATCTTCTCGGCCAGCTCCTCGAGCGTGTCGGCCTTGACGATGCGGCCGGCCTCGACCTGGGCGTCGATCACGTCGGAGACGTCCTTCTTGAACTCGTCGTCCGTCTGGTGTTCATACTGGCCGTCGTTGGGCGCGCCGTTGGGGAAGGGATAGCAGCGGGAGCAGCCCATGGTCTCGAACTGCTTGATGTTATCCCAGTAGTTGGCGTCGAACACGGAGATCAGGATGCGGCCCGGCTGGGCGGCGGCGGCGTGCGGCGCGTAGTCGTACAGGCCGGACTCGTTGAAGAAGCGCTCGCCCTTGAGGTTGACCTTCAGCCAGGGCTGAGAGCCGATACGGACCATGGGGCCTCTGCCCGTAGCCTGGGTCTCGGTCGGCATGAGGGCCATGCGGTCGAACAGCATCGTGCTGTGCACGTCGTCCATGGAGGCGCCCATCCAGAGGCAGGCCTTGATGCCGTCGCCGTAGGCGGTGCTGCCGATCTGCATGCCGTAGAGGCAGCGGGTGTCGGGCTGCAGCGCGTTCATCATGTCCTCGTTGTTCTGATAGCCGCCGGCGGCCAGAACGATGCCCTTCTCACCGATGAGACGCAGGTATTTGCCGGAGTCCTTGTCCTTCGCGATGGCGGCGGTCACTTTGTAGCCGTCGTGCTCGAATTTCACGAACTGCGTGTTGAAGCGGAACTCGCCGCCCTTGTCGAGGAAGTACTGCTTCAGGAGGCTCTTGCCGTCGGGATACTGGCTCCTGGTGAAGTGGCCGGAGTGGCCGGTGGGGAACTTGGGGATGCCGGCTCCCGTGAATTCGGGCTCATAGCCGGCCTCGTGCAGCAGGATCGCGCCGTAGGCCTCGTAGACGCCGCCGACCCAGTCGACCGCCGCGCCGGACTCCTCCGCCCAGATCTTCTGCAGACGCTGGTCGAAGCGGCCCGCGTTCTGCATGATGTGGTAGTTCATGACGTCCTTGTTGTTGATGACCGTGCCCTCGGCCTTCTGATAGCTGGAGCCGATGGAGCCGAAGTCGTTGCGCACGGTGCTGACGTCGGCGTTCTGCTCGATGATCAGGGTCTTCAGGCCCTTCTCGGCGAGGGAGCAGCCGCACTCCAGACCGCCGGTGCCGCCACCGATGACGACCGCTTCATAGGTCAGGGTTTCCGCGATGTCTGCTTCCGCGATCTCGGGCTCGACGCCGAGCCAGTCGATCGGGTCTTTGCGGAAGTCCTCCGCGTCCATGGCGAAGGCGGAAGCGCCGAAGAGGCCGGTCGCGGCGATGCCGGCGGCGCCGGCGGCCGCGCCCTTCAAAAAGTCGCGCCGGGAGATGTTTTTCATAGCATTACCTCCATACTGTTAAAATGTTGAAACGGACCAGAACTTTCGTTCTATCAAGAAAACTGTACATCATTACCGAAAAACTGTCAAGACAACATGCGCATTTTTGTAAAAAGCACCAAAAACCGCGGCCCGCCGCTGAGCAAATTGACGAACGAAAAAGCCGCCCTTTCGGGCGGCTTTTCATTGCGTACGTCGCGGGTCCAAAGTTGGGCCTACCGCCGGACGTCGATCCGCGCGCTGTCGAGCAGGGCCTTGACGGCCGGGCTCTCCGGCAGGGCGGCGAGGGGATGGTCGTCGTCCTTCTTCACGGGAAAGAGCGTGAAGAGCACGCAGCTGCTCGTGTCGTCCGGGATCGGGAAGCAGAGGCAGACCGCGTCCCCGTCGGTGTAGCGCACGCCCGCGAGCGCCGCATACTGCACCGGCGCGAGGTCCGCGTATTTCTCCGCGAGCCCCTTCGCATGCGCCTCGAAGTCCTCGCCCGTGTAGTAGGGGACGTACTCGATCTGGGCCTTGAAGTCCTCGTCCTCGTACACGGCGACGTGCGAGGCGCTGGAGTAGCTGAGGAAGTCCTCCGCGATCACGGCGAAGCTGCCGCGCTCGGGATCGAAGCGCAGCGTGAGCTCCACGGTGGCGGGGTCCCGGTAACCGGAGATGAAGCTGTACGCCCCGGTGACGAGCCTGCCGGGGTCGACCGGGGCCGCAGCCGTGTCAGCGGCGGCCGGGGCCTCGTCCCCAAGCTTGCGGCGCAGGCTCGCGAGCCCCGCGGCCAGCGCGCCGGCGGCGGTCAGCGCGAGCGGCGCGATCACTTTCCATTTATTCATGTGCGCTTCCTTCTTTCTGTCTTTGAGTGTCCCCATTATAGAGCATTTCCCCGGCCCTGACAAGAGGGGGACGCGCCCGCCGCCGCGCGGGAGACAGGAAGATGAATATAAAAAATATTTATGAATTTTTAGATACTTCGATTTCAAAGTTTGGACAGACCGCGGTACAATGATAAACAGGAAGGTCCGTGCGGGGCACGGACGCAGACAAAAAACCGAATTATGTTAGGAGGAACGATCTTATGGCCAAAGAGATCAGCAGAAGAAACTTCCTGAAGGGCGCCGCCGCGACCGCCCTGACCGCCGCCGTTGCCGGCGTGACCAAGCCCCTCGCCTTTGCCGACGAGGCGCCCGCCGCGGAAGAGAGCAGCACCTGGTATGATGCGAAGTACTTCGCGAAGCCCGATCCCATCACCGACATCGCCGAGACCGTCGAGACCGACGTGGTCGTCGTCGGCGCGGGCAACGGCGGCCTTGTCGCCGCGGCCTCCGTCGTCGATGAGGGCGCGAAGCTTGTCCTCGTCGAGAAGAACGCCATGTGGATCACCTGGGCCGGCGAGATGGGCGCCTACAACACCAAGCTCATGAAGGAGAAGTACGGCATCGAGTACAGCGACGAGGAGCTGCTCGAGATCTCCAACGAGATCTGCCGCTACGCCAGCTACGAGAACGACCAGCGCCTGGTCAACCTCTGGCTTTTCAACTCCGGCCGTACCATGGACTGGTTCGTCGACCAGATGGAGTCCAAGGGGATCCACATGTTCCTCGAGACCGACATGAAGGACTGCCGCTACATGAACAAGCCGCAGACCCACACCGTCTACGAGACCTTTGAGGAGCTCGGCCCCAACTACATGGGTTCTCAGCTCGCCAACCCCAAGTGGGTCGAGATCATCCAGGAAAAGGGCGGCGAGATCATGTGGGAGACCACGGCCAAGCAGCTCGTGCAGGATGAGGACGGCAAGGTCACCGGCATCATCGTCCAGGCCAAGGACGGCAAGTACATCCAGATCAACGCCGCCAAGGGCGTCATCCTCTCCACCGGCGGCTACGGCGGCAACCCGGAGATGATGGACGCGCTGCGCTATCGCGACAAGGACGTCATCTGCAACAACCTCGGCTGCGCCTTCGCCCAGGGCGACGGCATCAAGATGGCCATGTGGGCCGGCGCCGACATCGACCGCAACCACGCGGGCGGCGTCGCCTTCGACCGCGCGGCCGTCGACCTTGACCACCACACCGGCGCGCCCTACACCACCGGCCTGGGCGACATCTGGTGGCCCGGCTCCCAGCCCTGGCTGAACCTGAACACCCGCGGCGAGCGCTACTGCAACGAGGACAACACCTACGACTTCCACATCAACGGCTGGCTCATGCAGCCCGGCCACATCGCCTTCCAGCTCTTCGACTCGAACTACTGGGACGACGTCGTGGCCTTCCACACCACGATCTGCTCCCGCGTCGTGGCCGTGCCCGGCGCCCGCAACTCCGAGGTCCTGCCGAACGTCATGCCCTGCAAGGACGGCGAGCAGTTCTACAACGTCTACATCAAACCGGCTCTTGACAGCGGCAAGCTGATGCAGGCCGACACGCTTGAGGAGCTGGCCGACAAGCTCGGCTTCGAGGGCGAGTTCAAGGAGAACTTCCTCAAGAGCGTCGAGCGCTACAACGAGCTCTGCGAGGGCGGCGTCGACCTCGACTTCGGCAAGCAGAAGAAGGACCTGCGCCCCGTCGTGAAGGCCCCGTTCTACGGCATCTGCATCGGCGAGTGGCTGCTGGCCACGATGAACGGCGTGCGCGTCAACACCAACCTCCAGGCCATCAAGCCCGACGGCAGCGCCATCGAGGGCCTGTACGTGGTCGGCAACGACATGGGCGGCTTCTTCTCCAACAGCTATCCGCAGATGTTCGGCGGCACCGCCCAGGGCAAGACCGTGTGCTTCGCCCGTCTGGCCGCGCTGCACGCCTGCACCGGCAGCATCTACGAGGAGTAAGCGAAGGCCTTTCCCCCGGGCACGGACTGACCCGGGCCTGACACAAAGCACAGCGAGGCCCCCCGCCGGACGGCGGGGGGCCTTTGCTGCTGTGTGTGGGGGGGAAAGGCCTCCGCGTCTCCCGCCTCCCCGACGCAAAGCCCGGCGGAGCGGGTCGCTTCTGACGCCCTCAGGCCGGCTCGTAGGACCGGCTGATCTCGGCGCCCTCGGCGTTGAACTCGACGTCCTCCATGAGGCTTGGGTCGACGCGGCTGCGCCGCTTGACGACCATGCCCTCGCCCTGATTGTTGAAGACATAGATGAAGTAGCCGGGATAGACCGGGTCGGGCTTGCGGAACATGCCGGACTCGTTGAGGCGGCAGAACCTGGCGCGGCCCTCCGCCGTGTCCAGCAGATCGCCGGGCCCGGCATAGTAGAGCTCGTCCTGTGCGGCGCGCTTCTTGAATTCTTCCCAGTCCTCGTTTTCGACCTTGTCGACGTCCTGCGGTTGGATCATGGCGTACGGCTCCTTTTCTTTGTTCTGAGCAAGAGTATGCCGCAAAACGCGGCAAAAAGCAAGAGGGGGGAAGAAAAGCGAAAGGTTCTGGACAATCCCCGCGCGCTTTGGTATAATACAGGTGGTCCTGTGCGACGCCCGCATGGGCGCGATTTTGTGCGAGGTGTACCGAACATGTCGAAACCTGTCGTCATCACCGCCGACAGCACGGTGGATCTCTCCGCCGAGCTGCTTGAACGTTTTCAGATCCGCGTCATCCCGCTGACCATCACCCTCGGGGAGGAGAGCTTCCCCGACGGCCAGGGCTTCACGCCGCTGGATATGTACGCCCGCTTCCGGCTGGACGGGACGCTGCCCAAGACCTCCGCGCCCGGCGTGCAGGAGTTCCTGGACTTCTTCACGACCTTTGTGGAACAGGGCTTTGAGGTCGTGCATCTCGACATCAGCGCCGAGCTCTCGAACACCTTCAACGCCGCGCGCCTTGCCGCGCAGGAGCTGGAGGGGGTCTACCCGGTGGACAGCCGCATGCTCTCCACGGGCGTGGGCCTGCTTGCCATCGAGGCGGCGGAGTGCCGCGACGCCGGCATGGGCGCGGCGGAGATCGCCGCACATATCGGGAGCCTGACGGACAAGGTCTCGACGAGCTTCGTGCTCGACACGCTGACTTACATGTGGAAGGGCGGGCGCTGCACGGGCGTCGCCGCGCTGGGCGCGAATCTTCTGCACCTGCGGCCCGCGCTGGAGATGAAGGACGGCAGGCTCGGCGTCTACAAGAAATACCGCGGCAGCATGCCCAGCGTCTATAAGCAGTATATCACCGAGCGCGTGAAGGACAAGGCGATCCGCCCGGGGCACGTCTTTCTCACCGAGTCCGGGGAGATCGATCCCGCGCTCGTCGAGGAGCTGGCGGAGCTCATCCGCACGCTCACCGGCTGTCGGGAGCTCCACCACACCCTCGCGGGCTGCACGATCTCGACCCACTGCGGCCCCGCCTGCCTGGGCGTGCTGTTCATCGAGGAATAAACGACCCGAAAAGGAAAGCAGACGCTTTTTCAAGCGTCTGCTTTTTGCTGTCCGCGGCCGGTCTCAGCCTTTCATCTTTTTGTAGATGGGACAATCGTAGAACCGGCTGTTCCTGCACGTCCGCTCCACTTTTTCCTTGCTGTTCTGGTCCGCGATCTTCCGGTCGATCACCTTGCAATAGAACTCATAGTCGAAGAAAGCGCGGTCGACGTATTTCAGATAGGGACACTCCATGTTTTTTCCTCCTTTGTTCAGGCTTTTCGCCGTTTTCTCCTGCTGTTTCCCGGGCCGCTGTCCGCCGCGTATGCCGTCCTCAGGGGTATATAAGCGCTGTTGTCCGCGGTATACAGGACGGACACATGGCATTTATCGAGACTCTCCGAACCGTAATCGGCGTGCACGGGGCCGAAGGCATACTCTCCCACGCTGATCGTCCAGTTTTTGTCGCCGGAAATGACCTGCGGGTCTTCCCGGAGCCTCTCGGTCACATCCTCCATGACGCCATCCGCCACCGATTTCAGCAGGCCCAGCCGCATCTGCGGATCCTCAACGGGCTCGATGCGCCATTCGGCGGTGTAGACCACGTCCTCGACATCGTACAGGAAGGGCTCAAGCCAACGGCTTTTTGTGGAACCGAAGGTGCTTGCCGTTACAGAGATCGGCATGGAGCAGACGACCTGCTCCTGCGCGGCGCTGCGGTCCGCGGAAAGGATCATGTCGTAAAACTGGTCGGCATACATGTCGATCGCGCGGTCGGACAGTTCCCCGCAGTCGAAAAGCGAGGAATGCTGCAGGCCCTCCCGGATGAACGCCTCCCTGTAGGCGGCGGCTTTTTCCGCGATATTCTTGTCATGGCGCTCCCGCCTGGCTTTGCGTCCGGCCTTGGAAGCGCGCTGAAGGACCAGTTTCCCGATCGCCCAGCCGATCAGAATGGCGGCTATGAAGGATCCGTATACAAAATACGGAGAATGCCCCGCCAGATAGGGGATACCGGAGCTGCCGCCGTTGATTTTCGCCAAACGCAGAAGCATGGTATTGGTCAGCACCAGGCAGAGGGCGATGCTGACAAGGTTGTAAAGGAAGCCCGGGATATAAAATTCCCTGTACGGTTTTTCTTCCAGCTTTCTTTTGTACTCTTCCGGGGTCAACTTTT
Organism: Oscillospiraceae bacterium; assembly: GCA_017535865.1. Lineage (GTDB taxonomy): Bacteria > Bacillota > Clostridia > Oscillospirales > Oscillospiraceae > Limivicinus. The sequence goes on along the minus strand of JAFXTM010000044.1, from coordinate 9,389 downwards.
CCTTGTTCTTCACGGCGCGCTTCCTCCAAAAAAGGTTTTGGGCAGATTTCGGCTGTTTCGGTATCCCGCGGCTCCGACGCTCAGCCCGCCGGGACGACGGTCGCGTTCGCGCTCACGCCCTCGGGCAGGTCGATGCTCAGGTAGCTGTCCACCAGATCGAGGATGCTGTCGTCCTTGAGGATGATGGAGATCTCGATGCGGCGGTTCGCGGCGCGGCCTTCCTCGGTGTTCTGGTCGGCGCCCGGGACCGGACGCTCCTCGCCGTAGCCGGCGGCGCTGAAGTACTGCGTGTAGGGCTCCAGCTTGTTCCCGCCGTGGGAGAGCATATACTCGAGCACGGCGTTGGCGCGGTTGGTGGAGAGGATGCGGTTGTTCCAGTTGGTATCGACCCAGTCGGTGTAGCCGTTGATGACGATGGCGTCGATGTAGCGCACGTTGTCGGGATCGGCGAGGATCGCGGCGAAGGCGTCGATCAGCCGGTCGAGCGTGGGATAGGCCTCGGCCTTGATCTCATAGGAACCGGAGTCGAAGAAGACCCCGTCGCCCAGCACGATGCTGCCGTTGTCGCTGATGGAGACCTTGCTCGGGTCGCCCATGACCTTTGCGACGCTGTCGCGGATCTGCTCGAGGATGCTCAGACGCAGGACCGAGATGGTCGCCATCGTGTTGTGCATCTCCAGCAACTCCTCGTTGGCCGCCTGAAGGTAGGATTCCTGCTCGGCAAGTTGGGTCGCCTGGGTGCTGAGCAGCGCTGCCTGTGCGTCCAGATCGGCCTGCTGCTGGTTGAGGGTGAGCTGCGCGGCGTTGAGATCGGCCGTGATGGTCTCGAGCTCCGCCTCCGCGGTCTGGACCTGCTGGAGCCGGAGGGCGAGCTGGCTCTGCGCCTCGGCGAGCTCCCGCTGCGCCGCGTCCAGCTCGGCCTGCCGCGCGGCCAGATCCGCCTGCGCGACGGTGAGCGTCTCCTCGGTGCTGTTGAGGGTCTGCTGGGTGTTGCGCAGGTTGTTGCCGGTGATCATGTTCTGCGTGTAGCTGAGCAGCATCAGGAAAAACAGGATCAGCGCCATGGCGGACATCATGTCCGCGTAGGAGGGCCAGAAGCCCTGTTCTCCCTGCTCGGACTTCACAAAGGCGTCCGAGCGCCCCGTGTAGCCGCGCCTCATTTCGACGTACCGGTCGACGCACCGGTCGACGAAGCGGTGGACGAGCCGGCCAGGCGGCGGTTGATCTCGCGCAGGGCGGCGGCCAGATCGCGCACGGCCAGATCCATGCGCTCCACGCTGCCGCGGAGGTTGTAATCGACCTCGGCGAAATCATGGACGCCGGCGTTGAAGACGCCGACCGTCTTCTCAAAGTCCGCGAGCCCCGCGCGGGTCGACTCGACCGACTTGGCCAGCGAGGCGGAGGCGGTGCGGGTGGAGGCGGAATAGGCGGCGGAGGCGGTGCTGAGGGCCTCCTTGATCTCCTCCACGCTGTCGTCGAGCGTGTCGATCAGGGCCTTGAGCATGTGGCGCTCGTCCTTCACGGCCTCGGTGGCGAGGGTGGGCGCGATCTCGGTGTCGAGCCAGAGCTCGAGCCGGGTGGCCAGGCGCTCGCGCTCGGTCGCGGGGTTGAAGATCACGCGCAGGATCGTGAGGAGGATCGAGCAGCCCACGCCGAAGAGCGAGGTGTAAAAGGCCACGCCCATGCCGGACAGGGCCGAGAGCAGTCCGTCGCCGACGCTCTCCATGAAGTTCATCCACTCCGCACCGCTCGAATAGCCGAGCAGCTCCGTGAGCGAGGAGACGGACATGCTCAGGCCGAGGAAGGTGCCGAAGAGGCCGAGCGTGACGAAGAGCGAGACGGCGTTGTTGAGAAAGCGCTCGCAGAGCAGCAGGCCGGAGAGACGGCTGCTGATCGTGTCGTTGATGATGGCGGGGGTGTTGACGTCCTGTCCGTACTTCTTGTACGACGATATGTAGGCCTTGAGCAGCGCGCCCTTGAAGCCGCGCGACTCCTCATCCTTCCCGCCGGCTTTGGCGGAGAGCGCCTTGTAGCGGGCGTAGACATAGAACAGCAGCACCGCGGCCAGCACAAAGAGCATGGCGATGATGAGGATGACGACGTAGGCGCCGAAGGGCAGGTTTTTCAGATGGCTCATGACAGTTCCCTCCTGTTTCTGTATCGGGTCTTTGCTTCGCATTTTACCGGAAACCACGCGAAAATGCAAAAAAATGGGGCAGATTTAAGAAATCATAAGATTTCCCACTGCTGTTTGACGAAAAAGCGGGAGAAAGGTTCCCTCAGCCCTCCCTGCCGCGCACGCGGTCGTTGAGGGCCATCAGGGCCTTCACCGCCTCGAAGCGCCGCCGGAGGATCAGCTCGAGCAGCAGGCGGTGTTTGGCGGGCATGGCGCGGACGTAGGGGTTTCGCCGGAAGTCCGGGAACTTGCGCAGATAGTCGTCCACGAGCAGCGGCAGCAGCGGGCTCTTCGGATCAAGCAGAGCCACGCGGTCGCAGGCGGTCAGCACCTGATGGAACAGCGCCAGGTATTCCAGCTCGTCGTGACAGCGCTCGAAGCGCCCGGCTTCCCGCCAGGCGTCGAGCGCCGTGTCCACCGCCGTGATGATCTCGGCGTTGCGCTCGATCCCCTTCGAGGTCATGATCGAGTCGCCGCGGCGCAGGTAAAGATACCAGGGCCGGGCGAGGTTGCGGAAGCGCCGCGCGTACAGATAGAGCCGCGGCACGGTGGCGAGGTCCTCGAACCAGAGACGGTCGGGAAAGCGCACGCCGCTCTCGGTGAAGAGACTGCGCCGCCAGAGCTTGTTCACGGCGTTGGGCGCTTCGCACAGCAGCTGCGGCCAGTCCTCGAGCGTGAAATCTCCCTGCCGCGCGCAGCCCCGGGTATAGCCGAGCTCGCGCCCCTGCTCGTTCACGGCCGTGAAGTCGAAGAGCCCCACGTCGAAGCTGCCGTCGAGGCTGTCCAGGATCTCCCGCAGCGCGCCGGGCGCGAGCCTGTCGTCGCTGTCGAGGAAGAGCAGATAGTCGCCCCGCGCCGCCTCGAGCCCGGTGTTGCGGGCGTGGCCGAGGCCGCCGTTGGGCGTGGTTATGACGCGGATGATGGCGGGGTAGCGCGCGGCGTAGGCGGCAGCGGCGATGCCGGAGCCGTCGGTCGAGCCGTCGTTCACGGCGACGATCTCGTAGTCCCGGCAGGCGGGATCGAGCACGGATTCGAAGCAGGCTCCCAGCCAGCGCTCCACGTTGTAGACCGGAATGACGACGCTCAGCTTCACGCGTTCGACCCCCTTCGATCAAAGTCGCCCCTATTTTACCACGCCGCGCCGCGTCATTCAAGAAAAAGCTTGAATGCGCCCGTGGGATGCGCTATAATACAGTGAATTATCCTATGCGGGAGACCGCAAGTCCGGCATACAGGAGACTGTCATGAGCAAGAAGGAAGATACGAAGAAGAAAAAGACCCCGGAGGAGGAAGAGGAGGAGAAGCTCCCGCCCGACGTGCGGGCGCGGCGCGAGACCTACGACTGGATCCAGAGCCTGATGACGGCGCTGATCGTGTGCGTGTGCGTGTTCATCTTCTTCATCCGCGTCATCGACGTGAGCGGTTCGTCCATGAACCCCACGCTCTACAACGGCGACAAGATGGTCGTGTCCGACCTGTTCTACAAGCCCCGGGCCGGGGACGTGGTCGTGTTCAAGAGCGACACCTATGATCCCAACAAGGCGCTGGTCAAGCGCATCATCGCGACCGGCGGGCAGGAGATCAACATCGACTTTTCCACCGGCACCGTCTACATCGACGGCGAGCCGATCGAGGAGGACTACATCGCGGAGCTGACCAGGACGAAGCTCGACTTCATCGGCCCCCAGACCGTGCCGGAGGGCTGCGTTTTCGTCATGGGCGACAATCGCAACAAGTCCACCGACAGCCGCAAGAAGGAGATCGGCATGGTGGACGAGCGCATGATCATCGGCCGCGTCTACTGCGTGATCTTCCCGCTCGAAGAGCTGGGAATCGTGAAGTGATGGCGGAGAACACGTTTGAAAAAATGAACATCCAATGGTTCCCCGGTCACATGACCAAGGCCCAGCGGATGATCGAGGAGAACCTGAAGCTTGTGGACGCGGTCTGCGAGCTGCTGGACGCGCGCATCCCGCGCGCGAGCCGCAACCCGGACATCGACCGCCTCGCCGGCGGCAAGCCCCGCCTCGTGATCCTGAACCGGACCGATCTGGCCGATCCCGCGGTCACGGCGCGCTGGCGGAGAGCCTTTGAGGCGCAGGGCCTCGCGATCCTCGAGACGGACGCGAAGAGCGGGCGCGGCGTGAAGGACTTCGCTCCCGCGGTGCGGCGGCTTCTGGCCGACAGGCTCCGCGAGTACGAGGCGAAGGGCCAGAGCGGCCGCGCGCTGCGCGTGATGGTGCTCGGCATCCCGAACGTCGGCAAGTCCACCTTCATCAACAAGGTCGCCGGGCGCAAGGCCGCCCTCGCCGGAGACAGACCCGGCGTCACGCGCGGCCGCCAGTGGATCCGCATCGACGCGGGGCTCGAGCTGCTCGACACCCCGGGCATCCTCTGGCCGAAGTTCGACAGCCAGGAGGTCGGGGAGCTGCTCGCCGTCACGAACGCGATCAAGGCCGAGGTGCTCGACCGCGAGACCCTCGCCGCGAATTTCATCCTGCGCCTGAGCCGTCTCTACCCCGACGCGCTGCGCGAGCGCTACAAGCTCGAGCCGGACCCCGGGGCCGACGGCTTTACGCTGCTCGAGCGGGCGGCGCAGAAGCGCGGCTTCCTCGTCTCCCGCGGGGAGTACGACCTCGAGCGCATGGCCAATACCCTCCTGAGCGAATACCACGACGGCAAGCTCGGCCGTCTGAGTCTGGAGACGCCGGATGACGGAATTGTGGACGATCGAAAATGAGATCTATGACAGCGGCGTGACGCTTCTCTGCGGTGTGGACGAAGCGGGGCGCGGCCCTCTGGCCGGGCCCGTCTGCGCCGCTGCCGTCATGCTGCCCCGCGGCTGCGAGATCCCGGGGCTGAACGACTCGAAAAAGCTAACGGAGAAGCGCCGGGAGGCGCTCTTCGACACGATCTGCGAAAAGGCGCTGAGCTTCGGCGTCGCCATGGCCGGGGTGGAGGAGATCGAGGAGCGCAACATCCTCGGCGCGACCTTCCTCGCCATGAACCGCGCCATCGCGCAGCTCTCGCCCCGGCCGGAGCTCGCGCTCATCGACGGCAACCGCAATACCGGCATCACGGTCCCGAGCCGCTGCATCGTCAAGGGCGACGCGCGCTGCGCCGACATCGCCGCGGCCTCGATCCTCGCAAAGGTCAGCCGTGACCGCTATATGCTGGAGATGGCCGAGCGCTGGCCGGAGTACGGCTTTGAGCAGCACAAGGGCTACGGGACGGCGCTGCACTACGAGCGCCTGCGGCGGTACGGGCCCTCGCCCATCCACCGCCCGAGCTTTCTGAGGAAGATGCACTGATGGAGACGAAGACGCTCGGGAACTTCGGGGAGGAGCAGGCCGCCCGCTTCCTCCGCCGCAGGGGCTACCGCATCGTGGAGCGGAACTTCCGCTGCCGTCAGGGCGAGATCGATCTGATCGCCGAGGGGCGGGGCTTCCTCGTGTTCGTCGAGGTGAAGCTGCGGAAGGACGAGCGCTTTGCCGAGGCGCGGGAGTTCGTGACCGCGGCCAAGCAGCGGCGGATCCTCGCCGCGGCGCAGCTGTGGCTGACGCAGCACGAGACGGATCGGCAGCCGCGCTTTGACGTGGTCGAGGTCTACGCCCCGCAGGGGGAGAAGGGCCCGGTCCGCATCGAGCATATCGAGGACGCGTTTATGTAAGGCTCTCCCCGTCGGGAGAGCGCGGATGACGCTCCGGCCCGGTCATGGCACACCGGCGCGGAGCGGGTCTCGTCTGACCTCAGCAGGTCCCGCGGGGGCAGAAGGTGGAGCAGTAGGTCTCTCCCTTCGTCTCGGCGCGCTCGCTCTGCACGCTGATCTTCTCCGCCGTGCAGCGGCAGTCGATGGTGTTGTACTTGCAGCTGGTGACGCCGCAGCCCACGCCGGGGTTGGGCGCGCCGTGCTTTTTGTCCGTCATGTGTTGAGCCTCCTTTTTTTCGCTTCGGCTTTAGCGTGTCCGGCGGACCGGTTTTTTATGCACAGAGGTTTCTATGGCTCTTTATGCGATCGGTGATCTGCACCTCTCCCTCGGCGGCGACAAGCCGATGGACGTGTTCGGAGAGGCCTGGAGCGATCACGCCGAAAAACTGAAGAACTGCTTTGCCGCCCTGAACGCGGACGACGTCTGCGTCCTCTGCGGGGACCTGAGCTGGGCGATGGACCTCGCCGGCGCGCGGGAGGACTTCGCCTTTATCGAGGCGCTGCCCGGGAAGAAGCTCCTGCTCAAGGGCAACCACGACTACTGGTGGTCCACGGCCGCCAAGACGAAGCGCTTCTTCGCGGAGAACGGCTGGACGAGCATGGACATCCTCCACAACAACTGCTTCTTCTACGGCGACTGCGCCCTGTGCGGCACGCGCGGCTGGTTTTACGAGGAGGAGCGCGGCGACGGGCACGACAAAAAGATCCTGCGCCGGGAGGTGCTGCGCCTCGAGGCTTCGCTGGAAGCGGCGGGGGAGCGGGAGAAGCTGGTCTTCCTCCACTATCCGCCCGTCTACGGCCGCTACGAGTGCCCGGAGATCCTGGAGCTGCTGGAAAAGCACCGCGTGAAGCTCTGCTGCTACGGGCATCTGCACGGCAAAAGCTGCCTCGGCGCCTTTCAGGGCTGGCGCGGGCCGACGGCTTTCCGCCTCCTGAGCGCCGACTTTGTGGATTTTACCCCCGTGAAGCTCCTGGAATGAGGAAAAAACGGCCGTTTATTTATGATTTTGTCATTGATTTTGCGGGGATTATCTGTTATCATATTTCAGCATGTTTGAACACAATGAAAAAGAGGAGAATACCGACATGATCTTGAAAAACGTAGAAAAGAAAGAAAAGAACCTCGCCCTGTTCCAGGTGGAGACCGACGCCGCCGAGTTCGAGGCCGCCGTCCAGGCCGCCTATCTGAAGAACAAGGGCAATATATACATCCCCGGCTTCCGCAAGGGCAAGGCGCCCCGCGCCGTCGTGGAGGGCATGTACGGCCATGAGGTCTTCTATCAGGACGCCATGGACGAGCTGGCCCCCAAGGCCTTCGAGTTCGGCCTCGAGGAATCGAAGCTGCAGACCGTCGGCGCCCCCTCCATCTCCGACGTGAACGTGACCGAGGCGAAGACCGTGGTCTACACCTTCGCCGTGACCCTGTACCCCGAGGTGACCCTCGGCCAGTACAAGGGCCTCTCCGCCCCCAAGGAGAGCGGCGATGTCAGCGAGGAAGAGGTCGACGAGGAGATCGAGAAGACCCGCAAGCGCAACGCGCGCAAGGTCAGCGTGGAGGACCGCGAGGCGAAGATGGGCGACACCGTCACCATCGACTTCGACGGCTTCCTCGACGGCGAGCGCTTCGAGGGCGGCAAGGCCGAGGATTACTCCCTCGTGCTCGGCTCCCACTCCTTCGTTCCCGGCTTTGAGGAGCAGGTCGCCGGCATGAAGATCGGCGAGGAGAAGGATCTGGACATCACCTTCCCGCAGGACTATGCCGAGAACCTGGCCGGCAAGGCCGTCGTGTTCAAGGTGACGCTCAAGGGCATCACCGAGGACGAGCTGCCCGAGCTGGACGACGAGTTCGCGAAGGACGTCTCCGAGTTCGACACCCTGGCCGAGTACCGGGCCGACGTGCGCGCCAAGCTTGAGAAGAACAAGGCTGAGCAGGCCGAGAACGCCTTCCGCTCCCTCATCATGAAGCAGGCCGCCGACAACATGACCGTGGAGATCCCGCAGGTGATGCTGGCCGAGAAGGCCGAGGAGATCGTGCGCAACTACGCGGCGAACTTCGGCATGACCGACCGCAGCGTCCCGATGGACAAGCTCCTGCAGATGATGGGGCTGACCCGCGAGTCCATGAACGTGACCATCATGCCCGCCGCCGAGTTCCAGGTGAAGCACGACCTGCTGATCGACGCCGTCGTCAAGGCGGAGAACATCGAGGTCAGCGAGGAAGAGGTCGAGGAGTACGCCAAGAAGATCGCCGAGAGCGTCGGCGCGAGCGTCGAAGAGGTCAAGCAGTACTTCGGCCTGGAGTACATCGCGCAGGAAAAGAAGCGCGAGATGGCCACCAGCCTGATCCTGGACAGCGCCGTCGTGGGCGAGGCTCCCGCCGCCGCGGAGGAGCCGGCCGCGGAGGGATCTGCGGAGGAGCCGGCCGCGGAAGAGAATAAAGCCGAATAATTCCACCGGGATGCGGATATGCTCTCTTGGAGTATTACGAAAGCAAAGGAGCGTTATATTATGAGCCTGGTTCCCTATGTAGTCGAACAGACCAGCCGCGGGGAGCGATCCTATGACATCTTCTCGCGCCTGCTCAACGACCGGATCGTGATGCTGTCCGAGGAAGTGAACGACACGACCGCGAGCCTGGTCGTGGCGCAGCTTCTCTACCTCGAGGCGCAGGACCCCGACAAGGACATCATGTTTTACATCAACAGCCCCGGCGGCAGCGTGAGCGCGGGTCTCGCGATCTACGACACGATGCAGTACATGAAGCCCGACGTGTGCACGATCTGTGTGGGCATGGCCGCCTCGATGGGCGCCTTCCTCCTGTCCTCCGGCGCGAAGGGCAAGCGTATGGCCCTGCCGAACGCCGAGGTCATGATCCACCAGCCTTCCGCCGGTACGCAGGGCAAGGTGACGGATATGGAGATCGACGTCGAGCACTTCCTGAAGATCAAGGAGCGCCTGAACCGCATCCTGGCCGCGAACACCGGCCGGACGCCCGAGGAGGTCAAGGCCGATTCGGAGCGGGACCGCTGGCTGAGCGCCGAAGAGGCTCTGGCCTACGGCCTGATCGACAAGGTCATCGACAAGCGCTGATTACACGGCTGTACGTCTGTATGGAGGGGGAACGGGACGTTCCCCCCCTGCTTTTAATTGTATGGTATAGGAGAATCCCATGGCAAGAAATGAAGATCGCAGGAGCATCCGCTGCTCCTTCTGCGGCAAGCCCCAGTCCCTGGTCAACCGCCTCATCGCCGGCAACGGCAGCTACATCTGCGACGACTGCGTGCGCATGTGCATGCAGATCGTGGAGGATCAGCCCGGCGGCGCGTCGCCGGCTGTGAACGGCTGCGACGGGCTGCCGCTGGCCTTTGACAAGCTGCCCCGCCCCGTCCAGATCAAGGCGAACCTCGACCAGTATGTGATCGGGCAGGAGCGGGCCAAAAAGGTCCTGTCGGTGGCGGTCTACAACCACTACAAGCGCATCCTCCACAGCGTGAAGAACGACGT
>JAFXTM010000043.1 GCA_017535865.1 Oscillospiraceae bacterium | reverse complement strand
GAGCCTCTCTGGCGGCCGACGGCGTCGATCTCGTCGATAAAGATGATGGCGGGGGCGGCCTTCTTGGCCTGGTCGAACAGGTCACGCACGCGCCCGGCGCCGACGCCCACATACAGCTCCACGAAGTCGGAGCCGGAGATGGACAGGAACTGGACGTTGGCCTCGCCCGCGACGGCCTTGGCCAGCAGGGTCTTGCCGGTGCCCGGAGGGCCGACCAGCAGCACGCCCTTGGGGATGCGCGCGCCCATCGCGGTGTAGGCCTTCGGGTCCTTCAGGAACTCGACGATCTCGGCGAGCTCTTCCTTTTCCTCGTCGCAGCCGGCCACATCGTTGAAGGTCTTTTTGTTCTTCTCGTCGCTGCCGCTGCGGGTACGGGCCTTGGAGAAGCGGGCGATCCCGCCGGCTCCGCCGCCGCCCATGCGGTTCATCATCACATACCACAGCACCAGCGCGCCGCCCATCAGCAGCACGTATGGCAGGATACTGGCCCACCAGGGGATGACGACTCCGGTCTCATAATCATAGTTTTCGATGATCCCGTCGGCGTACTGCTGTTCGATGATCTCGTGAAAATCCTCGTAAAAGACAGAGAAGCTGTACAGATCGTAGCTCATCTGCTTCGTGGGCATGGTGGGATCGTCCGTCCGGACCTCCAGGATCACACGGTTCGAGGAGCTGCCGGGGCGATAGACGAAAGACTGGACCTTTTCCTGCTTGAACAGGTCGACCAGTTCGGAGTAGCTTTCGATCTGATCCGGGTCCGTGTCCTTGGTCATGGTGAAGATCACGGCCACCATGATGACCAGCAGCAGGACATAGAAGCCGAGATCTCTGGCACGGTTGCGGTTTGGTTTCAAATGTGTGTCACTTCCTTAATTGGGGACTTTTACTCGTAAATTTCCGGTTTCAGAATGCCGATGTAGGGGAGATTGCGGTAGCGCTCATTGTAGTCCAGGCCATAGCCCACCACAAAGGCGTCCGGCACCTCAAAGCAGGAGTAGTCGGCATAGATCTCCGCCTTGCGGCGGGCCGGCTTGTCCATCAGCGTCGCGACGGCGATCGAGGCCGGCTTGCGCACCGACAGATAGTTCTTCAAATAGTTGAGCGTTACACCGGAGTCGAGGATATCCTCCACCAGAATGATATGGCGGTTTTCAATGTTTTCGCTCAGGTCCTTGGTGATGCGCACGGCGCCGGTGGAGGTGGTCCCCTGGTAGGAGGTGACCGCCATAAAATCCATCGAGCAATCGACCGTCACGTGGCGCATCAGATCCGCCATGAAGATGAAGCAGCCTTTCAGCACGCCGATAAAGATGGGGTCCTTGTCCTTATAGTCCCGGCTGATCTGCCGACCGATCTCCGCCACATGGCTCTCGATCTCCTCGCGGGAGATCAGGATCTCCTGAATATAGTCTTCCATTCTGTTTATGCGGCGTGAGTTCTCACTCCGCCTCCTCCGTCCATGTTATCCGGATCACGGGTTCTCCGAATGCCGCGACGCTGCGCTCATCCTGTCCAAAGCCGAGGACCGCCAGGATCCCCTCCTCGTCCCGCAGGACCGGAACGCGCTCGCGCTCGTTCCGCGTCAGACCCGCCTCCCGGAAAAGCGCCCGCAGGCTTTTTCCGCACCCGCGATGCGCCGGGTGGAAGCGATCCCCTTCCCGACGGCCGGTGCAGACGAGCTTCCCGTGTATCTTCTCATATTTGAGCTCGTAAGTCTTGAACAAGCCGTTAATTTCTTCCTTTTTCTCCGTCTTTTCGCAGCGGAGCACGATCCCCGCCTCGGGGACCGCAAGCACGCCCTCCGGCGGAACTTCCCGTTCCGGGAGCGCCGTCGTCTCCTCTTCGGCGCCGCAGTACAGCTTTCCCTGCTCCCGCCGCAGCGTGCCGCCCGGCAGCTCGAGCTCGCCGTATCCCTCGCCCTCCAGAAAGCGCAGCGCCGCCTCGGTCCGCTCCTCACTCAGGCTCCTGGGCCAGAGCGCGCGGAGAGCGCGCGAGGAGAGCGCCGGGTCCTGCTCCCGCAGGGTGCTGAGCGCAAAGCCGTCTCCGTCCCGGGCGGCCTCCGCGAGCGCCGCCGCCTGTCGGTCCAGGCAGGCCCCGTCGCGCTCGAGCAGGCGGGCCGTGCGGCCCATGGCCTCGCTCACGCGGGGATTGAGCCGGCGCAGCACCGGCATCACCCGGCTGCGCAGGAGGTTGCGGCTGTATGCCTCCTCCGTATTGCTGCTGTCCTCCACATGCGGGATGCCGTGCTCGTTCAGATAGCGCTCGATCTCTTCCCGTGTGGTGTCCAGCAGGGGGCGCACGAGGCGGCCTCGGCGGCGCGGGATGCCCCGCAGCCCGTCCAGGCCGGTGCCGCGCAGCAGATGGAAGAGGATCGTCTCGGCGTTGTCGTCGGCGTTGTGCGCGGTCGCGATCCAGTCGCAGCCGAGCGTATCCGCCGCCCGCTCCAGAAAGGCGTAGCGCAGCGCGCGGGCCGCCTCCTCAAGTCCGAGTCCGTGTTCGGCGGCATAGGCGCGCACATCCCCGTGTTCCACCAGGCAAGGCACCCCGTGCTCCCGACACCAGGTCTCGACAAAGGCCGCGTCGCGAAGCGCTTCCTCCCCGCGCAGGCCGTGCTCGAAGTGCGCGGCGCAGACCCTGAGGTCCCCGCGCTCCAGCAGCATATGCAGCAGCGCCATGGAGTCGGCGCCGCCCGAGACGGCGCAGAGCACACGTCCGCCGGCCGGAAGCAGCTCAGTCTCCATCTTCGTGCCGGCTGTCGATCGAGGCGAAGGAGGTATACTCGCCGAGCCAGTTGAGCTTGACCGTACCGGTCATGCCCTTGCGGTTTTTCAGCACGATCGCCTCGGACAGATTGGGGTTCTCCGTCTCCTTGTTGTAATACCCGTCGCGGTAAAGACCGATCACCACGTCCGCGTCCTGTTCGATAGAGCCGGACTCACGCAGGTCCGAGAGCAGGGGGCGCTTGTCCTGCCGCCCCTCGTTGGCGCGGGAGAGCTGTGAGGCGCAGACCACCGGCACGCCCAGCTCCTTTGCCATGATCTTCATCATGCGGCTGATGTCGCTGACCGCCTGCGTACGGCTCTCGTTCGACCAGCTATGTCCGCTGCCGGCGGACTGCATCAGCTGCAGGTAGTCGACGACCACCAGCCCGAGCTGGGGCACCCGGCGGCACTGGGCGTTCATATCCGAGACCGTGAGGGTCGGGTTGTCGTCGATGCGGATATCGGCCATGCTGAGCGACTGCGCCGCATCGGACAGGCTGCGCCACTGCCGCTCGTCGAGCTGGCCGGTGAGCAGATTCTGCAGCGGGATCAGCGCGGCGCGGGAGAGCAGCCTCATGGTCAGCTGCTCGCGGCTCATCTCCAGCGAGAAGATCGCCACGGTCTTTCGCAGCCGCAGGCCAACATGAAGGGCCATGTTCAGCGCGATCGAGGTCTTGCCCATGCCGGGCCGTCCGGCCACCAGGATGAGCTCGGACTCGTTCAGACCCAGGGTCATGCGGTCCAGATCGGCAAAGCCGGTGGGCAGGCCCGGGATCCGGCTGCCGGAGGCGGAGGCCTCGTTCATCTCCTCAAAGACACGCTGTACCACCTGGGAGACGGGCACCAGCCCGCCGACCGTGCGTCCCTGCCGCAACGCGTAGATCTTGCGTTCGGCCGCCTCGAGCTTTGCCTCGGCCTCGCCTGCCTCCTCGTAGACGAGCGCGTTGATCTCATCCGCGGCTTCGCCCAGTCGGCGCAGCAGCGCGCGGTCGCGTACGATTTCCGCGTATTCCAGCACGTTCGCCGCCGTGGGCGTGACGCGCATGAGCTCGGCAATATAGCTCTCGCAGTTGTCCTGATAGACACCGCGCACGCGCATCTGGTCGAGGACCGTTACCGGGTCGATCGTCTGTCCGTAGGCAAACATCCCGTAGATCGTCTCAAAGATGTCCCGGTTGAGCTTGATATAAAATTCGTCGGCCTTCAGTTTCTCCAGTACATCCGGCACACATTCCGGGTCGATCAGCATCGCGCCGACGACCGCCTGCTCCGCCTGTGCGGAATAGGGCACCTTGCGGCCCAGCAGTTCATCCATGGCTGTTCCTCCGGAGCGCCGCCCGCCCGGGCGCGCCCCTGCGTGTATTCTTAGCCTTCCACGACCAGCACGTTGATCGTGCCGTTGACCTCATAGCCGAGCTTCGCCTTGACGGTAAAGCTGCCGAAGGTCTTGATAGGCTCGCTCTGGACGATCTTGTTTTTCTCGATATCGATATCGAACTGCTCCTTGAGCGCCTTGCTGATGGCCTCGCTGGTGACGGCGCCGAAGAGCTTGCCGCCGGAGCCCGCCTTTGCGCGGATCATGACCTGCACGCCCTCGAGCTTTTTCGCATTGTCCTCGGCCTCGGCCTTTTCCCGGGCGGCCTGCGCCGCCTTGGCCTTTTCCTTCAGCTTGAAGGCGTTGATCGCGTCGGTCGTGGCCTCGGAGGCGAGACCGCGGGGGATCAGATAGTTCCGGGCGTAGCCAATGGAAACTTCTTTCATCTCACCCTTCTTGCCCTGTCCGCGTACGTCTTGATTAAAAATAACCTTCATGGGGATCGAACTCCTTTGTATCGTAATATCATAGTCCGTTGTGAAACGCGTTTCACTCTTGGCTAGCTCAGATAATCGTCGATGGCCTCGCGCACCTTCTGCACCGCGTCCTCCAGCGAGATGTTCTCGAACTGGACCGCCGCGGCGCTGCGATTGCCGCCGCCGCCGAGCTTTTCCATGAGGATCTGAACGTTGATCTCCCCGATGGACCGGGCCGAGGCGAAGGCCCCGCCCTTCCCGTCCGGTGAGATGACGACCGAGGCGTCCACGCCGGAAACATTCAGCAGCTCGTCCGCGGCCTTCGCAGCGACGACGCGGTTTTGCGGCACGGACGGTGCGGCGATGGCGATGTTGCGGTACTGCTCGGCCTCCTGCATGATCTTGTACATGGCGACCGTGTGCTCCATATCCGTCTGGAACAGCTTCTTTACTTCGGTCGTGTCGGCCCCGCTGCGGCGCAGATAGGCCGCCGAGTCGAAGGTACGCTCACCGGTGCGGATGGCAAAGCTCTTGGTGTCGAGCACGATGCCGGCGAGCAGGGCTTCCGCCTCGCAGCGCAGGATATCGGTCTGCTCGGTCACCTCCTGCAGGATCTCCGTGATCAGCTCGCAGGCGGAGGAGGCGTAGGGTTCGATGAAGCCCAGCGCAGCGTTGTGGATGTAGGAGGCGGAAACGCGGTGGTGGTCGATGACCGCCACGCGGTTGCAGGCGTCCAGCAGGTCCGGGTCCTCGACCTGCGCGGGGCTGTTGGTATCCACGACGACCAGCAGCGTCCGGCCGTCGGCGGCTACCATCGCCTCCTGCGGCGAAACGAAAACGTCGCGGTACTCCGGCTCGCGGAGCAGCCGCTCGATCAGAGGCTTGACGGCATTGTGCTCCCGGTCGATCACGATGTTGACCCGCGTGCCGCATTTGCGGGCCAGGCAGCAGATACCGACCGCCGCGCCCAGCGCATCCAGATCCGCATAGCGATGGCCCATGACCAGCACGCGCGAGGAGTCGCGGACCAGCTCGGCCAGGGTATTGGCCATGACGCGGGACTTGACCTTGGTGCGCTTCTCGACCTCCAGGCCGCGCCCGCCGTAGAATTCAAAGCTCAGCCGGTTTTTAACGACCGTCTGGTCGCCGCCGCGCGTCAGCGCGAGCTCCACGGCCATATCGGCAAACTGCAGACCCTCGGCCAGCGTTGGCGCATCCTCTCCCAGTCCGATGCTGAGCGAAGCGGCGATGCCGGCGGGGCTCTCGATCTGGTGCACCTGCTCCGTGATGGAGAACTTATCCTGTTTCAGCGCATCCAGATCCTGCTTCTGGATCACAAACAGATAGCGGTCGCGGTCGTAACGGCGGAGGATCGCGTTGCAGGCTGCGCACCAGTGGTGCAGCCTGTCCTCCACCGCGTCCCGGATCTCGTTGCGCACACGCTCCGGCTGGTTGCGGCACATCTCATCGAGGTTGTCGATGATGATGACGCCCGTGACGGGACGGGTATTCTCATAGAGCAGCCGGATATCGTCGTACTCGGTCACGTCCACCCAGTAGGTGATGCCCATGAAGGCCGCGTCCTCACCGGGGCGCTCCGAGCGGATCAGGTTGCCGTGGAGCTGATACTTGCGCCCGTTCAGGTTAACAAGGCCGGGGTAACAGCTCTGCCCGTCCATCAGCCACTTGCCGCTGAAGTCCGGCAGCAGATCCACGACGCGCAGATCCATGCGCCCGCTCCGCTCCCCGAAGAGCCGGAAGAACATCTCGTTGCCCCAGACGATGCTGCTGTCGTGCAGGCGGAAAACCGCCATCGGGAGCGGAAAATGGATGAGCGTGCTGTTTTTTGCGCTCTCGGTGTCGTAAGTGATGGACTCGATATAGGCGGTCAGCTGTTTTTCCCGGCTGCGCCGCACCACGAGCGAATAAACCAGCAGCACCACGAAGACCGCGCCCTCGCCCGCCGCCAGATAATACTGGCGGAAAAACAGCGAGGCGGCGGCGAAGACCAGGAGGGAAAACAGGCAGACCCCGACTCCCGGCTCCGCAAGGCGCTTGATTTTTTTATTGCTTTTCACAGTACACCTCCTCGTCATGTCAGAAGAGATACCGATACAAGTATATAGTATAGCAAATCCCGGTCCCATTTACAACAAATAATTTCTCCCGCCGCGGACAATACTATGACCCGAAAACAAGCGTGACAGAGAGAAAGGGGCGCTTTTATGAAAGCGATCATTCTGGCCGGCGGGGACGGCACCCGGCTGAAAGCCGTCACCGGGCCGCTTCCGAAGCCGCTGGTGCCGCTGCTCGGGCGGCCGCTGATGGCCTATATCCTGCTGCTGCTCAAAAAGCACGGCTTCACGGATATCTGCGCCGCGGTCCGCTACCGCGCGCAGGATATCATCGACTGCTTCGGAGACGGGGCCGCTTTCGGTGTGCGGCTGAGCTACCGGGAGGAGCATGACGCCTGGGGCACGGCCGGGGCGGTCCGGCGCTGCCGGGACTTCATCGGGGACGAGGACGTGCTCGTCATCAGCGGGGACGCGGCCTGCGATTTTGACCTGCGCCTGCTCTGGCGTCGGCACCGGGAGCGCGGCGCCGCGGTGACCATCGCGCTCAGTCGGGAGGCGGAGCCCCTGCGCTACGGCCTCGCCGTCACCGAGAGCAGCGGGCGGATCCGCGCCTTCATCGAGAAGCCGGACTGGCGGCGCGTCGTCACGGACCTCGTGAACACCGGCATCTATGTGCTCTCGCCGCGAGCGCTGGAGGCGATCCCGGACGACTGTGCTTTCGACTTCGCGAAGGATCTCTTCCCCGCGCTGCTCGCACGGGGCGAACCGCTGCTGGGTCTGCCGATGGCGGGCTACTGGTGCGACGTCGGGACGCCCCTGAGCTATTACCGCTGCTGCGTGGACGCGCTCGAGGGGCGGCTCGTCCTCCCCTGCGCTCCGGAATTCCGTCCCGCTCCGGACGAGGAGGCGCCCGCGGACGAGGAGGAGGGCTTTGTGCTGGACTGTCCCTGCCAGAACCGGGCTGCGCTCATGGGCACGCTCTCGGAGGAGCTGCTGGAGTTGCGGCCGGATTACAGCGACGGTCTGCGCCTGAGCGGGGAGAACTACCGTCTGCACATCGCGCCGCTCCCGACCGCCTCGGCGCTGCGGGTCTGCGTCCAGTCACCGGACACAGAGTTCGCCCGGGGCCTGGCCTTCTCCGCCCGGGATCTGATCGCGGCGCTGGAGGCATGATCTCCGGCTCCCTGCGGGGAGCCGGAAAAAATTTTAAAAACCACTTGACAGCGCGCTATTATGGTGATATCATTTTGATATCAAAAGGAAAGCAAGGAGGTTTTCCCCATGACAGAAAAGATCCTGAACAACAAAAAGAACGGCATGTCCATGCTGCTGCTCTTCGTGCTGCTGTATCTGGCCGCGCTCGCGCTGGTCATCTTCAGCGGCATCCGGCTCGACAACGGGCGGATGGGCTTTCTCCCGCTGATGATCCTCGGCATCCTCTGGCTCACCGCCGGCTGGATCCCCTTCCTTGGCCTCAAGGTCCTGAAGCCGCAGGAGGCGCTGGTGCTGACGCTCTTCGGCAAGTACATAGGCACGCTCAAGGAGGAGGGCTTCTACTTCGTCAATCCCTTCTGCACGGCGGTCAACCCCGCGGCCAAGACCAAGCTCAACCAGTCCGGCGATGTGGACGGCGGCAATTCCGCCGGGAACGCGCTGCTGAACGCGGCTCTCGGCAAGAACGCGGAGGCCGCCGCCGAGATGACGAGCAAGAAGATCTCCCTCAAGGACATGACCCTCTCCAACTCCCGCCAGAAGATCAACGACTGCCTCGGCAACCCCATCGAGATCGGCATCGCCGTCATCTGGCGCGTGACCGACACGGCCAAGGCTGTCTTCAACGTCGACAACTTCAAGGAGTACCTCTCCCTGCAGTGCGACAGCGCCGTGCGCAACATCGTGCGCATCTACCCCTATGACGTGGCCCCCGGCGTGGATACCACCGGCGACGGCGTGGCTGACGAGGGGAGCCTGCGCGGCTCCAGCGAGCTGGTCGCCCAGCGCATCCGCGACGAGATCCAGCAGAAGGTCGAGAAGGCCGGCATCGAGATCGTCGAGGCGCGCATCACCTACCTCGCCTACGCGCCTGAGATCGCGGCCGTCATGCTGCAGCGCCAGCAGGCCAGCGCCATCATCGACGCGCGCAAGATGATCGTCGACGGCGCGGTCGGTATGGTGGAGATGGCCCTCGAGCGGCTCAGCGAGAACCACACCGTCGAGCTCGACGAGGAGCGCAAGGCGGCCATGGTCTCGAATCTGCTGGTCGTGCTCTGCGGCAACCGCGACGCGCAGCCCGTGGTAAACTCCGGCAGCCTGTATTAAGGAGCCGCCATGGCCGAGAACGCAAAGAAACAGGTGCCGCTGCGCCTGTCCCCCAAACTCTATGACGCGCTCGCCCGCTGGGCGGAGGACGACTTCCGCTCTCTCAACGGGCAGATCGAGTACCTGCTGACCGAGTGCGTCAAGCAGCGGAAAAAGAACGGTAAGTACGTGGGCGAGGACATCGACGCGCCCCTCGACCTCGACATTCCCTGAGGTGCCGCCATGAAGTTCAAGATCATTCGTTTCATCCTGCAGGGCCTCGGCCTGCTCTTCCTGCTGGCGGTGACGGTCTATATCCTGAGCCGCTGGCAGAGCGTGCCGGCCGAGATCCCCGCCCGCTTCGACGCGGCCGGGAACCCCTCGAGCTTCGCTCCTCGCAGTACGCTTGTTTCGCTGCTGGTGATCTCCTGGGTCGGTTATCTGCTCTTCACCGTGCTGAGCTATTTTCCCAAGGCCTGGAACCTGCCCGTCAAAACGCCCCGCGCCTATCGGATCGCGGGTATCCTGATGCCGGTGCTGGGCTTGATGATCGCCCTGATCTTCGGCTGGGTGAGCATCTGCTCCGCGACGGGCCGGAGCCTCGGCGCCTGGTTCCTCCCGGCCACGCTCGCGGCGATCGGCGTCCCGACGCTCATCCTCATTGTCGGCAGCTTCCGGGAGTAAGGAGGGTCATACATGAAATCCAACGAAAAAACGCTTCGCAGTTATCTGATCTGGGCCTTCGCCCTCGCCTGGGCGCTGCAGGCCCTGGCCGTCCACTTTGCTCTGGACGGGCAGCCGCAGCTCTTCAGGGCTGCTCTGGCCCTCAGCATGTACGCCCCCTTCGCGGCCGTGCTGCTCGCGCGCATCCCCCTGCGCGGCATGGGCTGGAAGCCCGCGCTGCGCGGGAAGACGAGGTACTTCTTCGCCGCCTGGCTCGGCGGCGCCGTGCTGGCGCTACTCGGCGGGGCGCTGTATTACCTGCTCTTCCCCGGCCAGTTTGACCCCGGCGCCGGGGCTGCCCTCGCCACGCTCGGGGAGGAGGGTCTGGCACAGCTCGATGCGCAGGGCATCAGCCCGCAGCTCTTCATCCTCATCCAGATCGGTGCGTCGCTGACCTACGCCCCCTTTATCAACATGTTCTTCGCGCTCGGCGAGGAGGTCGGCTGGCGCGGCGCGCTGTACCCGATGCTCAGGGAGCGCTGCGGCGTCGCGAAGGGCCGCCTGCTCGGCGGTCTGATCTGGGGTATCTGGCACTGGCCCGTCATGATCCTCGCCGGCTACAACTATGGCACACAGTACTGGGGCGCGCCCGTCACCGGGCCGCTGCTCTTCTGCCTCGTGACCTTCTGTCTCGGCGTGCTGTTCGATTGGCTCTATGAGAAGACGCACTGCATCTGGATCCCCGCGCTGGCACACGGCGCGTTCAACGCCGTCGCCGGGCTGCCGAGCCTGTTCCTGAGCGTCGAAGCCGCACCTTCCGCGCTGTCCGGCTCGGCCTCGATCGACACCGCGCCGTCCACGCTGCTCGGCCCGACCATGATCGGCCTGATCGCGGGGCTGCCGATGTTCCTGCTGGCTTTCCTGCTGTGGAGAAGAACGGATGAAAAGAAGGATTAGCGCGCTGCTCTGCCTGCTCGCCGCGCTGCTGTTCTGCGGAGCCGCCGCCCCGGCCGAACCCCCGGGGCCGGCCCTGCGCGGCTATTTCTTTCAGGCGGGCAAGGCGGACGCGATCCTGCTCCGGACTGCGAACGGCGCCGTGCTGATCGACACGGGCAAAAAAGGCTTCGGGAAGGAGATCGTCGACTACTGCGCCGCGCAGGGGATCGAAAAGCTCGATTGCCTGATCGTCACGCACTTCGACAAGGACCATGTCGGCGGCGCGGCCAAGGTGCTCCGTGCGCTGCCGGTCACGGAAGTCCTGCAGAGCGTCTTCCCGAAAAACAGCAAGGAATACGACAACTACCGCAAAGCTCTGCGGAAGGCCGGGCTCGAGCCCGTCACCGTCCGGGAGGAGCTGAGCTTCACGCTCGACGGCGTGAGCTTCACCGTAAACCCGCCGCGGCTGGAGCGCTACGCCGACTCGCCCAGCAACAACGCCTCGCTGATCGTCACGGTGCGCTGCGGCGCCTGTCGGCTCCTCTTCCTCGGGGATGCCGAGGCTCTCCGGCTCCTGGAGTGGCTGGAGGGCGAGTCCGCCCCCTGCGACTTCATCAAGATGCCGCACCACGGGGACTGGAACAGCGCGATCCAGCCGCTGCTCGAGGAGACGCTGCCGCTCTGCGCCGTCGTGACCAGCTCGAAGAAGGAACCGGAGGACCCGCGGACCGTCGGGCTGCTGGAGCGTTTCGAGGTCGAAACATTTTATACGCGTGAGGCGCCGGTTCTGCTCGCCTGCGACGGGGAGCAAATCGCGCTCTCCTACGTCGGGAAATAACGCGGGAAGGTTTTTCAAGACGCGCCGCAAGTTTTTTTTGAAAAGATATTGACAAGGCGCGCGGGATTTGGTATAGTATCCGAGCAATGGCCAAGTAGTTCAGTCGGTTAGAACGCCGGCCTGTCACGCCGGAGGTCGAGGGTTCAAGTCCCTTCTTGGTCGCCAGATATGCCTCTCGAAAGAGGGGCATATGCTTTGCTGCTGTAGCTCAGTA
Source organism: Oscillospiraceae bacterium (assembly GCA_017535865.1). GTDB lineage: Bacteria > Bacillota > Clostridia > Oscillospirales > Oscillospiraceae > Limivicinus. The sequence continues at coordinate 67,912 of JAFXTM010000043.1, read as the reverse complement.
GGTAGAGCGCATCCTTGGTAAGGATGAGGTCGGCAGTTCGAATCTGCCCAGCAGCTCCAACTTTTAGCTCTGAAATCTAACGATTTCGGAGCTTTTTCTTTTGTTTTTGTAACCTTTTCCAGATAAATATATTTATCATCACACAAGGGAAAAACAGAAATACCACCAGATTTACCACCAACAGCACAGAAAAGCCGCCCCGATTTGGAGCGGCTTTTGCTGGTTACAGGTTCAATAACAGTTCGACGGCGCGGAGCCGGTCAGCGGGTGCTGCGTCGGGATTATCGCGGATTTCGGTCAAGGCTTTAATCGTTGCCTCTCGCTCTGCCTTGCGCTGTGTTGCGTGTTCACGCTTGCGCTGATAGGTGGCTTTCAGTTTTTCGCTTTTAGTCATTCTTTCATCTCCAAGCTTAATTCATCATTTGCAAATCCGACAGTGACAATAGACAAGGCGTTTGCTGCCGTTCGTAGAATGCCGGCTGTTACGTCATAGTTTTCGTTGATCCATTCAACGGCATTCTCGCCGTTTGTTTTGCTTCTGTCCTGGTGCAAGATCCCCTCCGTGGAAAGTGTAAAGGCATCTGACTGAGAGAGGGCGCTTGTGATTTCTTGCAGCCCACATATAAGCTGCTCAAGGTCTGCTGAATTAACATACATTCTTGCTTCTTTCATGGTGTTTACCTCCGTATTGATTTATTTCAGGAGCCGGGTTATAATGTCCGCGGCTCCCATGTGGTAGCTGTTGGGCTGCATATCCGTATTGCTTACCGGCGCTCGGATATGTGGCCTTTCTTTATGCGCTGATGAGAAAACGGCAGGTCGTGACGGGCTTGGTGTATGCTGCGTACAAATCGCCGTGGGCAGCCTTGAAACTCTTGCTGTCAAAGCGGCTGCTGCTGACGTTCTTCCAGCTCGCTTTCCATCCTTCGCCCTCCAGGACTTCCGTCCCCTGCTCGACCATCGCGCCCTTGATCTTATCGGTCAGCGCCTCGGCCTCGGCCTGCAGCTCCTCGATCATGGCCCGGACGGCCAGTAAATCGCGCGCAGCTGCGTTCAGTTCGCTCGTGCTCATTGTATAAACCTCCTTTTATTTCAGGCCGCATAAGCGGCGCTGTATGCCTTTGCTCTCTTTATATCCAGCTTATAAAGCCGATCTTCAAGGCTGATTATCTGGCGGGTGATCGTGTTTCGTCTGGCGGGTGTTGCCCCGCCCTTCTCAGCTTCCAGCTCGTCACACAAGGCCATGAGTTGCGCACGTTGGGCTTCGATATGATCCAGCTCCATCCTGGCCAGATCCCGCGCCGCTTCTTCTTCCGCTCGTGCTCTTTGCTGCTGTTCGATCTGAGTGGGTGAAACGCTCGGCGCGGTTCTTGCCCGTGTAACCGTAACCTTGCGCGGTGCCGGCCTGCATAATGCTTTTAATCCGGCAATCGTGGCAATTATTAGAATGATTATCATGTTATGCCTCCTTGATCGGCTGGACCTGAGACAGAGAGAAAAACGCGGACGTCTTCATAAACATGCATGTCACCGGCTCGGCCATGATCGCGGCGGTGTCTGCGTTGGCATCCTCCGGGACCTTGCATTTCCTCTCGGTGTGCTTCCAGATCGTCAGCTTGATAACGGCCTTTTCGCCCTTAATCACGGAGTACCCGCGCTCTTTCCAATAGTTGAAGGTGTGGATCGGTTCCGGCTCCGGCATGGTGTGCTTCTGGCCCTCGCCGTCGATGTATTCCATCATGCGGCCTGTGCTGCCGATCTTCCCCGCGTCCATCAAAGCGACTCTGGCGGCATCAATTATTTGCTGATTGGTCATTTTTTGGACCTCCTTAGAGTTCAGAGCGGGAGCCCGTCAGAGACTGTGTCGTGGATCGCACTCTGTAGTGGTTGCCGCTGTTTCCGGCTGACTGTCGGGCCTCTTGACTTTTCCTGTCCATTCCCTGTATAATAGAGGCGGCCAGCGGTAGGACTAACCGCCTCCGTAGGTCTTTGCTTTAGGCTCCCTGTGCTCTGTCAAGTGTCGGGGAGTCTATTTATTTGCTGTTGAGGACTTCCTTAATGTAGGCGATTGCTCTGTCAGCTTCACCATGCTCAAGATAATCAAGGATTGCAATAAGCACGGCCTTAAACTCTGCTAACACGTTTTCGTCCATGTTCTCCTTTCCGCCTCCTACCAAGCTGTGTTCGGTGTGGCCCTTGGCCTCCTGACAATGATATAATACCACTTAATAAGTGTACTTTCAATTAGCAGACTTCACGAAAACGCACTTATTAAGTGGCTTTTATTTGTGCACATTTGACACTTGTTAAGTGGTACGCGAATGTGGTACACTTAATAACAGATTGGAGGTGCGCTTATATGACACGAAAATACACGGACGCACGCAAAGACAGTAACAGGAAGTGGGACGCTAATAATTTAGACCGTATGTCTATAGCTGTTCCCAAAGGTATGAGAGACATTATCAAGGCCCATGCGGAGAGCCAGGGCGAGAGCGCCAATGGTTTCATCAATCGGGCGATCTCTGAGACGATGGCACGTGATGCAGCCGGCACCACACCCGCGGGGTATGCCCAGGCGGTGGCGAGCGGGGTAATCCATGAAAAGTGCGACGAAGAATAAAAAGCATTAGAAGTGCATAAGGAGGAGAAATGACAAGGAAATCAAAGCCCATCACTTGCCGCCTGTTCATCCCGGACGGAAACGGCTATCGGGAATGGGACGGGTTGACCGACGCTGAAAAGGAGGCGTTCGGGAAGCAATGCACAAACCGCATGGGCGAGGCGTTGAATGATTATTTCGATCAGCATATCGACATTTATCGGATTTTTTGATTGAATATATAAACGCGTTTCACTATCGGGAAGATATACAAGGCTTGGTTAGCCCCACTTTGGGGCGCACCACTTGTGTAAGGGAAAAGGGTGTCGGGGAACACAAGGGAAACCAGCATACAAAAATGGAATTAGATCAAAATGATCCAATTCCAAAACCAAAATCCACAGCCGAGGCGCTTGAGAGAGCAAATCCCCCAAAGTGGGGGAGATGCTTGGAATTAGGTGCTCCGTCAACCCTCCAGGTTCCGAAGGCTAAGAAAACGGGCTTTGTAAAAAACGCGGAGAAACAAAAAAACACAGGAAATACTGTGCTGGATATAGACAAAACTGTATATTTGATGTAATCTGTGAATGATACAAATCTTAATGGAGTGATTATTATGCAAGAAAGAGATTTTGCGTGGTTTGTAAAAAACATGCCATCTCTTTATAAAAAATACGGTGATTGTTTTTTAGCAATTAAAAGTGAGACCGTGCTTGGATCGTATCAGTCCTATGCAAGCGCCGTAAATGAAACAAGAAAGAGTGAACCTCTTGGCACATTTATTGTTCAGCAATGTGGATCAGACGAAACGGCCTATACTTGTTATATTTCATCAATCAACTTTGCAATGTAACGAGTCCGAACAGGAGATAAAGAATGGAACCAGTCGTAAACGCGTTTACTGTGAAGTATAATGGGCGGATTGTTAACCAACTTATGACGCAGATATCTATACATTGCGAAGGAAAGAGTTTCGTTACCAATGCTTTGTGGGATACGGGGGCAACTGGAACTTGTATATCAAGTAATGTCGTGCACAATTTATCTTTAATACCGACTGGTATAACAAATATACGTACACCGTCTGGCCAATCTGAAAGAAAAACGTATTTGATTGATCTAACACTTCCTAACAACGTTAGAATTAACGGTGTAAAAGCAATTGATTCTGAAATTGGAGATCAAGGGCTGGATGTTTTAATTGGGATGGATATAATGTCAATGGGTGACTTTTCTGTATGTAATAAGAATGAAACAATCTTTACATTCAGAATTCCAGCGGTCGGAAAAACAGATTATGTTGAAGACATTAACAAACAAAAGCTGATTGGAACGCACGGAAAAGGAAAAAGGAAACACAAAAAGAAATGATTATGTCTGAATTTTGCAGGCAAAAAACTTTTGGCGTTTATGCACAATTCAGCGGATGCTCATTTGGCTATTTTGCTATTTTTCAATTTGTTTACATAATCTTCTTCCATTTTTATAGTTTTGTACATATAATATACGCAGATAGGGAAACCTATCAGGTGTGCCGACACCTTAAAAACCTGTTATTTATACCGGACGCAAAGGCCGGTCAGTTGGGGAGCAACAGAAAAACTCCACATTTATTCCAGACGTACGGGCTGGACAGTTGGCAGGCAACGGTAAAATCGGCACATAAAAAGAATGCGGAGCTGCTCTTTGCGGCTCCGTTTTTCGTGGGAGATAGATATAGCTTGAAAAACTACACGAAAGAAGAGGCTTTGGCAATTATTTCAAATGCAGTTAGAGAATATGATATCAAGTTCAAAAACTATCAGTTTCTTATTGCATTTAATGGTCGGTCGGGTATCGAATTCTCAATAGTTGGATTTAGAGCCAACAATTTTATGCACTTTACAGGTCTTAAGTCGTCTCTACCAGCAAATGTTTTCTACCATCGACTAATTAATCATGCGCTATCTCCAAAGGATTTTGATTTTGACACGTTTGGAAATGCTCAACGCAAACTCACCGTGTTACCTTTTCTTCAATCGCTGTTTTATAATTGCGCCTTACGTGGTATCTTTAATCGTTCGGGAATATGGCTTGAGGCTGATTACGTTGTTGGAGACACCGCTGGGGTATTCTCAGTTGCGTTCAGAAATGGAAGTAAGTATGATTTTCCGGTCTCTCTATATAAAGAAGACGTAAGAAAACTGACAATTGACACAACGAACGTTCTTGCTGTATGGCGGCGTAAGTTCGGAGAAAAGGACTTTATAGAGAATACATATCATGCAAAAGAGATAGATCCTAATGAGCTCTTGAAACTCGTAGAGGGAAAATAAACAGCCGGGAGATCGATCTCTCCCGGCTTTGCCTTTTCTATGGCCTCTGAGTGGGTTTTCGGCGTGAGGCTGGTGTTACCCCAACCCGGAGCCTCCGAAGGGCTGAGACGGGACCTGGGCGCTCCTCAGCGAAATACCGGTGTCGCGTTCGGCTTTGGTAATCTCAATCATTTTTTTCTCCTGTTTTCAGTGCTTCCGCGTAAGCCTCTGGGAAATACCGTCTCAGTCGGCAGAGGTCCATATACGACATGCGGCTAAACTCTTTACGGTTGGAGGGTAGCGGTATCGGTTTTATGCCCGGCGTCTCGTTCAGTTCCCGGATAAAGTCTCTTGGTCGCATGATTATTTACCTCCTGTTTGAATGCTTCAAGGGCGGTCTGCTCATTAGTAAACCGCTGCTTCACAAGGACAGAAACGACATAACGCCTGCTGGGGTTATCTTCGTCCGGATTGTGCCTTTCCAGGACCACGACGGAGCCGGGCGTCCGGTGTTCCTTCATAATAACCGATCGCGTCATCAGTCAATACGCGCCGGAGAAACTTGATCTTCACCGACAAAGCCGGTCGCGTCCGCGAGCTTCATCTTTCCGGACGGGACAATAATGGTGTCGCCGCGCTTCATAGCGGAGAAATCGTAATCGGGATTTGCCGCCCGGATTGCAGCCGAATCGACGCCGAATTGCATGGAGAGAGCGGCAAGGCTTTCCGAACCGTTCAGATAGACGGCCACCGCGTTAGGTTTCTCGACCGCTGTTTTCTGCGGAGTGGTGAAAATCGAATTGTCTAGGCTGCCGAAATAGTAGTCTGCCGCCGTACTCAGCTCGGGGCGATTATAAAAACCGTGCTCGCGGGAGTCGAGATCGGTTTTCTCAATGCCGTCAATCATGCGCCGGCAAAAATCCTCAGCGGCAGAAAGGTTCCTCTCGAAATCTTCGTCGTTTCCCACGTCAGTAAAGGGAATGCCGTGCTTTTGCGCGATCTCACGCAGGAGGCGCACAGCGGGGATATTATCAGAAAGCCTGTAGGCTACGTTGGCAATCTCGCCGGCCGTGAGTTCGGACCTCATGGAAAGCACCTGCAGGAGCCGGAGCTGTTCTTCGGTCGGTGCCCCGTTTCGCTTGCTGAACTCTGCCCGCTTTGCAGCGACAACGGCTTCAAGATCATCGAGACATTTCTTTTTCGCAACAGCGACAAGGCCGTCATACTCGTCCCGGAGATCCATCTTTTTCTTGGACGCTTTAGCGGAGGTAGTATGAAAATTCGCCAGAAGATCGTCAACTTCCGCGAGATCCGCGTCATACTGCCGCTTTGCTTCTCTGAGCGCCTCTCTGACAACGCCACAGCGCCGTTGAAAGGCTTTCAGCGTCTTGTCAGTATCGGGGTGCCCCTTGTTGATCGCTGCGATGTAAATGCGTGAATACGTACCGTAATCCATTGTTTGCATATTCTCCTTATTCATTGTTTGTGATAACCATGTTGAGCACAGCCGCCGCGGTCGGCATGTCTACACCCATGAGATCCGCCAGAAAGCGGAGCCCGGCGTCGCTGTACACGATTGTTTTATTCTTCGTCAAGATTTGCGTACATTGCATATTTTTCCAAAAGCCTTTCATTTGTTTCATCCGGACCGAGCGGGTCAATTCTGCCAAGCTCAACCTGTGCGGCAGGCTCGCGCCATCCATACCGGGCCTTTGCAGTAAAAATTGCCGGCACAGCGGCGACAACGCCCTCAAGAGCCGCTTGCATGGTCAGCTCACCGCATATATCGGAAAAATCCTCCAGCCATTGTGAAAGCTCGCCGTCTGGATTGCGCCGTGCTGCCGTGTATAGCGCCTGCCGTGTTACTCCGATTGCCGCCGCACATCCTCTCACGCTCGGCAAGGTTCCCGACATCGCGCACTTATCCAGATACGCCGACGCGACCTCTCGAATGCGCTTGAGATCCGAAAGCGGTATTTTCTCCCCTCCGTTGACAAGAGCCATGTCCTGCGCTGCCATTCCGACAAGTTCAGAAACACGCGCCGAGTTGGTAGAGAGGGTCTGTTCTCGACCGGCATAACGGGTCATTTCGTCTTTAATGTTATCTCACCTCCCATGTTGTCACGATAAAAAGAGTTTACATAACACCGAATGAAATCATCCATCCGCATTGTCACAAGCCACGGTTGCCGGTTCCGTCTGTGGAACAGTGCCGGGAGCCCGTCACCGAATCTTTCAGCATCCCGTATGCTCTGATCCATTGCTGCGGATATGTTCAGGCGTTCAACGCGCTTGCACTCGATGTGGAGACCGGGGAGGCCGGTTAGGTCCGGCTCCTCCCCGTAGCTCTTGGAACGTCCCGGCCTCACGTCATACCCATACCGGCGCAGTGCTTCGGCAAGCTCCAGTTCTCCGGCGCGGCCTTTGCGCTGAGAAGATCGACCGCTCATAAGTTCAATGCCTCCGCAATGATCCGGACAACCGCCTCATATTGGGCGGGAGAGATGCCGAGAGTTTGTAGACGGCGTTTCAGTTCTTCGTATTTCTTATATCTCATGATAAATCCCTCCAGATTGTCACTTGTCTATCACCGTCAGGAATACGCAGAGTGGACAAATGACTAAAAAAGTCAGTTATATCAAGGGTTTCCGCACTTGACCACATGGACAAGTGCGAATTGTCATTTGTCCACATAACAGCCTCATTTGCCCACGTGGTCAAGTGAAAAAAACTCAGTAATTCCAAGGGTTTAAAGCCTCATTTGTCCACTTTTGAATCTCTGACGGGGGGCGGTCAAGTGTCCCATGCGTCCGGAAGCGTTAACCGCTCAACATACCACACCTTGTCTTTCCCGTTTCCAGCCTGGTAATATCGGATTTCCGTGTCACGCTTCAGCTCGTCTTTTGCGCGGCGTAATGTCCTGTAGCTATACCCCTCGGCTTTAGCATCGTCCTCCAGCTCTTTCGTCGGCATAGCATTCCCGGCAGCTTTGAGCCGGTTCAGTATCCATGTCTTGCAATCGTCGCGGCTTGGAGCCGAAAGACAGGCGGCGCCGTCAAGCATATACTCCCGGTCGCGCTTCCATGTTGCTCCTTCCGCATGGATCTGCCCGCTGCCGTCGATGCTGAAAAGCCGCGTTTCTTGCAGCTCGGCATAGTTGGACTTCTCCTGGGAGAGATAGCGGACGCCTTGATCTTCGGTAAAACCGAGCATTAGAACGCTTCGGGATATGTCCCACAAATCCGCACTGTCTGCTATACGGTCCCGGCCAAATGCGCCTTTTCGCTTGTTCGTGTGGCATACCACAAGGAATGTCGTACCGGTTTCCTCTCCCAAACTGATAAGCGGGGCCATACAGTCCCGCATGGCGTTGCGACTCCCCATGTTGATATCGGGCGGGACAAAGCCTTGCAGCGGATCGAACACACACAGAGCGGGCTTATACCATCTGACAAACTGCTCCATTTCAGCCGAGCCAAACTTGAGCCGTCGCAATAGTCCGTCTGTATCGCGGGCAAAATCTGGAGTGATTATGTTCGGCATGTTTGCCCCGGCCTCTCGTAACCGCTTTTTCAGTTTCTTCCGCACGGAGTCCTCCGTCGTGAGGAAAGCCACGGCCTGCGCCGATCTCTCATAATCCGGAGGATCGAGAAAACAGGATTTCCCGGCGCTAATCGCGGCAACGAGATTGCACCACACAGTTGTCTTTCCGACGCCGCCGTCTGAGGCAATAGTCGTAATTTGCCCTTTGGGGATAAGGTTTGGGACAAGCCACTCTGCTTCTTGCTCTTCAAATGAATCAAGCGGTTTGAAACAGGATAGAAAAGGAGCGGGCGGCGCGTCTTCTGCTAACGTTTCTTCGAACAGATCGGGGTTTGCCTCTTCGAATGTCGAGCGCACAAGCCCCTCCGTGGTCAAGCCCGCGTCCAAGAACGCGTTAACCACATTTAGTACGCGCTCCGCTGTCCAGCCACGCCGAGCGCATAGCTCCAAGTCAGCCCTGGAAAAACCGAGATCGGATAGCCTTGAACGGCAAAAATCTGCCTTGTTCAATCAGCATCGCCTCCCGTCGCTCCGAGCTGCCGAAGAAGGGCGGGGATGTTGATTAAGTAAGTATTCCCGCTCTTGACATACGGGAGCGTGCCATTGCGGCACCCGGCCCGAAGAAAGGATTGCGACAGGCCGGTTGTGGTAGCGGCAAGTGGAATGCGTTGAAACGGTTGGTTAAGTCTCTGTTCTGGCAGTTTCGGCATTCCTGTTAGCCTCGCTTTCTTTGTCGAGCTGGTCCATCAGCTTTTTGACGTCGACCATCTTCGTCTTTCCGCTGTAAAATCCTGGTAGCCTTCCCGCTCGATCAAGACGCCTTAAATAAGATTCCGTGATTCCAGGAATGAGCTCGGGGATTTGCCTGATTCTCGCGTATCGTGGCAATTAATCAGCCTCCTTGTACTGTAAAAAACTGTTGACTTGTGTCCCGCTGTGTGTTAGAATATATCACACAGGGAACCAAAGGAACACTATCAAGCTTAAGTTTTTTTCGGGTTGTTTTGTAAGAATTTTTGGGGGTTGTATGCAAAAAGAACACAAAATCGGCGATCACGTTGCAGTTATCCGGAGGCGGCTTGATATGACGCAAGAGGCGTTTTCGGAAAGGCTTGGTGTTGGCGAAAAATACATATCTGCAATAGAGTGCGGACGTCGGAATCTTAGTGAAAAAATGCTCTACAAAATCCTTGAAATTGCGCCAGTTGGGACACGCCGAGAGTGGCTTTCTGGGGAAGATGACTTTGAGACCGAGCGGGATCTTGCAGAGCATCAATGGTCTCAGACCTTTTCCGAACTTGAAAGCGAAGGAAAAACAAAGGAAGAGATTATCCGGCTGGCTGCTTTGCGCAATGGGTATTCTCTTTCTCGGCATGATGTAAGCGGTGCAAACAAGGCTATAAACTATGTTTTCTTGAATGAGCGCGGAGAGGAAATATCAATCCCCCTATTTGGTGACAGTGGAATTGAGGACATTCTTGATAATGTTCTTGACTTCGCAGCTTTACGGCTTAAATGGTCCATAGACAGAAAAAAGCGCCCAAATATACCATGGACGCTTGAAGAAGGAGGCGGTAAATAATGGCTTTCGCTAAGGCTCGAAAAAAGGCGGATGGCTCCACTTTCTACGAGATCCGCGCATACTGCAAAGAAAAAAAATGCCACTATACCAAGTATTACTATCCCCCGTTCGGATGGTCCGCGCGAGCGATCAAAAAGCAGCTTCAAACCGAGGTCGAGGCGTTTCAGGTCGCGGTTGATGCCGGAGAGATCCTTTCCAAAGAAGAGAGAAAGGCGCGGGATATGGCTGCCGCTGCCGAAGCTGCGCTATTAAAAACGCTTCGGCAATATGCAGAGTCCGTGTTTATGCCGACAAAGGAGCAGAGCATAGCAGAGAACACGCGTTTGAGCTATTGGTCTAATCTGAATGAGCATATTCTTCCTTGTCTCGGTGACACATACATGAAAGACATTACCCCGGCCATGCTCTCAAAGCTCCTGCTTGACTTCCAAAAAGGCCACAGCCACGGCTCGGCGGTCAAGGTATACAACATTCTCAATGCGCTATTCAAAATGGCCTATCGGGACGATACGATCAAGGTCAATCCGATGGATAAAGTGGACCGCCCGAAGCAGCGGAAAGACGATAAGGCCATATCCGAGGCAGACAAAGCCTTGTTTGAGGATGAGCTTTTACATGTCCTGGATTGCGTCAAAAGCGAGCCCATCAAGTGGCAGGCGTTTATATATCTTGCTGCTGATACAGGAGCCAGACGCGGCGAGCTTTGCGGGCTTCATTGGTCGGACATTGATTTCAAGAACGGTGTTGTGAATATCAAGCGGAATCTGCAATACAGCAAGGATAAAGGCGTATATGAGGCCACGCCGAAGGGCGGGCGCTTCCGCACGGTAGATATCGGAGAAGATACAATAAGCATCCTCAAACAGCATCAGAAAGAACAGGCGAGCTCTCGCATATCTAAGTGGGTGTTTGCTGTCGATGGTGAAGATGATCCCATGTTCCCCACGACGCCCACGAGGTACTTTAAGAAGTTCGGGGAGAAATACGATATACCCGGTTTTCATCCCCATCTTCTGCGGCACACGAGCGCCACATTGAGCCTCACAAACGGCGGTGATCCGAAAAGCACCGCTGACCGGCTCGGACATGCCGACGCTGCCGTTATGCTTCGCAATTACGCCCACGCAAACGATGAAAGCATCCGTCGGGCTGGACAAGCTGCGCGTGATGCCCTTAGAAAGAAAAAGGAACAGACAGAGAAGGAAAAAGCCGAGGCATAAAACCTCGGCTTTTCTACCACCACTTTTACCACCATTACCACCCTATTTTTGGTGGTATGGCTCTATGTCGATCTATAACAAGCTATAATAGAAACAGGACGGAACACAAGAGTTTATGCGGGTTATTTATAGCAATCTATAGCAAGTAAAAACAGGCTATTTTAACCGGTCCATTTTTGGTAAGGATGAGGTCGGCAGTTCGAATCTGCCCAGCAGCTCCAGAAAAACATCGCAAGCCCCAGAGGGGCCTGCGGTGTTTTTCTTTCGCTGCCGGCAGATTCGAATCATGTCCGCACACGCCGGGGGCGTGTGCGTGAGCCAGTGCGCACACTGGCGAACACCTTGATTTCGTTTCCCGATCCCCGCGAGGGAAACGAAATGCAAACGAATACTGCCCAGCAGCTCCGCCATACCTTCGCGCGTAAACACGCTGAATATGACAAAGTAAAGTTTTTTCTTCAAAGCTGATAGAAAACGATGGAGAGACGCTTTAAGTCTCTCCATCTTGCTTTATAGATGCTGAAAGATGTTAAAAGATGTTCGAAGATGCTACATTTTTATTGTTTCCCGTGGCTTCTGGATTTGGGCCAAAGGGGAAACCCTGTCGAAATTCTTTGCTATGTCGGCATCGTAGATCGAACAATAATGCTTCTATCCGCAAAGATGAGAAGTGGAGATGCGTCTTTACCAAAAGGCAAAAACCCACCTTTGCGGATAATAGTATGTGGTTATGTGTAGCGTGATTATTCTACCATGACCGTGTCAGCAAAACAATCTCTTTTGTTGATAAAAGACGTAAAAAGAGGATGGGGAGATGTTCGTTTTCTCTCTTTCACATTCCAAAAAACAAAACGGACACTTTTCAAATACTCCCATCGACGCCATGTTTTTGTGATATAATTGCAGTAGGATCTGCGGGAAGGAAGCGCAGCAAGACTGGCCGCCGCAGGGCGGACTCCGGTTCCTCGGGTCCAACGGAAAACAGGAGGTCGGCTTATGGAGTTTATTGCGGATAACAACGCCCTGATCTGCAAGCGGCAGGGAGAGACCTTGCGCATCGAGCCTTGGGGGAAGGATGCGCTGCGCGTGCGCGCCGTGATGCAGCCGACGATCGAGGACAAGGCCTGGGCCCTGACGGAGCCGACGGTTCTCCGCTGATCCGCACCATGTTCAACAGGTTCCCCGGGGATCCGATCTGCTGGGAGCTCGAGGATCAGTACATGTTCGGCCCGGACTATCTGGTCGCCCCGATCCTCGATCTTGATCGGTTCGAGCGGGAAGTCTACCTCCCCGCCGGGACCTGGCGGCTTACCTCCACCGGAGAAGGCTATACGGGCAGACAGACCGTCACGGTCGACGCGCCTCTCGAGTATATGCTGGTTTTCCGCAGGATGGGGTAAGACCCGGAAGCCCGGGAGCGGTTCGGAAGAGCGCCGCGCCGGACAAGACGCCGCCCTCGCTGTTCGATACATCGAGGGCGGCATTTTGTATTTGGCTGTTTATTTCCCGGCGGCTTCGTTGGCCCGCTTCAGCGCGATCAGGCTTTCCGCGGCACAGACGGCCAGAAACAGCAGGGCGCTCAGCATAACAAGCGTTTTCTTCATGCGGCATCTCCTTTACTTGTCCGCAAGAGCGGCATAAAGGGCCGTCCAGCAATCCGGCGCAGCGGGATCGGCCAGCAGCGCGTCCATGTCCTCGGCCGCGCCCGCGTCATCGAACAGCGGACGGTTCTCCGTCCAGTCGCTCCGGCAAGCGTCGATCAACTCGGCTACGCTCTCAAAGTTCTCGTCGAACCAGCCGCGCTCCTCCTCGGAAAGGCTCTCCTGCCCCTCCCGCAGCGCGGCGCTCAGAAGCGCCGGGTCCACCTCCGCGAGGCGGTTCTCCGCGGCGAAGCGGTAAGCCCCGCAGGCGGCCAGCGCCCGGCCCAGCGAGGAGCCCGCCGTCCCGGGGTGGAAACGCCCGACCGCGCGGAAAAAGTCCTCCGCGCAGGCCGCGGCCGTCGGGGCCGGGGCGGTGTATGCGCTCTCTCCGCCCGCCTCCTGCGCAGCCGGGACCGGCGCGCTTTCCGCAGGCTGCGCCGGGACCCGGCGGACGAGAAGGCCGACGGCCAGGGCCGCGAGCAGCACCAGGCAGAGGATGAGCAGGATCGTTTTTTTCTTCATTTGCTTTTCTCCCTTCGAAACAAAACACGAAGAAACGGATTGGCGCACCGGCCTGCGGGCCGGTGCGCCATGGCAGGCTGTCTGTCCTTATGTGTTCAGGCGGCGGTAGGTCTCGGTATAGAGCCGGAGCTTTTTGGCCAGCGCCCGGTCATACGCGCCGGGCAGCATACGCCACTGCCAGTTGCCCGCGGCGGTCCCGGGGCTGTTCATGCGCGCGCCCGGGCCGAGGCCCAGCACGTCCTGCATCTGCACGACAAAGAGCCGCGAGGCCGTCGCCATGCCGCCTCGGATCAGGCCCCAGTTCCAGCCCTCGTCGTCGGTGATATGCAGGTAACGGCGAGCGAAGCGCAGGCTCGCCCGGTCGGTCGACTTCAGCCAGCCCTGTACAGTCTCGTTGTCGTGCGTGCCGATGTAGCAGCTGCTGTTGGGCACGCAGTTGTGCGGGAGATAGTCGGAGTCGCCGTGCGCGTCAAAGGCGAACTGCAGGACCTTCATGCCCGGCAGGCCGGAATCGTCGAGAAGCTTGCGCACCTCGGGCGTCGTGTAGCCCAGGTCCTCGGCAATGAAATCGAGGTCGCGGAACCAGGCGTTCAGCACACCCACCAGGCCCATGCCCGGCCCCGGTTTCCAGACGCCGTTCTTCGCGGTGGCGTCGCCGTAGGGCACGGCCCAGTAGCTCTCAAAGCCGCGGAAGTGGTCGATGCGCAGCACGTCGTAGAGCTTTTTTGCCCCGTCGATGCGGCGGATCCACCAGCCGTAGCCGTCCTTTTTCATCGCGTCCCAGTCGTAGAGCGGGTTGCCCCAGAGCTGGCCGTCCGCGGTGAAGGGATCGGGCGGCACGCCGGCCACCTCGGTCGGCAGGTTCTTCTCGTCGAGCTGGAAGAAGCGCGGCTCGCTCCACACGTCCGCGGAGTCGAGCGCCACATAGATGGGCACGTCCCCGATGAAGGCGATGCCCTTCTCCTTTGCGTAGGCGCGCAGGGCCTCCCACTGGCGGAAGAACAGGAACTGGATGAAAACGAAGAAAGCCACGTCCTCTTTCAGCTCCTCGCGCGCCTTGCGCAGCGCGTCCTCCCGGCGCAGGCGCAGCGCCTCGGCCCATTCGGTCCAGGCGCGCATGCCCTGGCTGCGCTTGATGGCCATGAAGAGCGCGTAGTTGTCGAGCCAGGCGTTCTCGCGGCGGAAGGCCTCGATCTCCTCCGCGTAACGCGCCGCGCCGCGCTCAAAGGCCAGGCGCAGCACCGCGTATCGGTTCTCATAGATCTTCCCGTAATCGGTCCGGGCGGGGTCGGAGCCCCAGTCCCGGCCGTCCACCTCCGCTCTCTTCAGGAGCTTGTCCCGGATGAGCAGGTCGAGGTCGATGTAATAGGGGTTGCCGGCAAAGGTCGAGAAGGACTGGTAGGGGCTGTCGCCGTAGCTGGTCGGCCCCAGGGGGAGCAGCTGCCAGTATTTCTGACCGGCGGCCGCCAGAAAGTCCACAAACTGATAGGCGCTCTTGCCCATCGTGCCGATGCCGTAAGGCGAGGGCAGGGAGCTCATGGGCATCAGGATACCGCTGCTGCGGTCAATCATAGAAATCACTCTTTTCTGCGGGCGGCCAAAGGCCGCCCCGATTCGTTATCAGCCTTTGACGGCGCCGGCGGCGACGCCCTTGATGATGTACTTCTGGCAGATCAGGTAGAAGATGATCACCGGGATGATGCTCAGCAGGATCAGGGCCATGGTCGCGCCGAGGTCCACCGTGCCGTAGCTGCCCTTGAGGTACTGGATATGGATGGGGATGGTGCGGTACTCGTTGATATCGAGCACAAGGTAGGGCAGCAGGAAGTCGTTCCAGACCCACATGATCTCCAGGATGCCGACGGAGATGAGCGTGGGCTTGAGCATCGGAAAGACCACGGAGAAATAGGTGCGCACGGGGCCGCAGCCGTCGATGGAGGCGGCCTCCTCGATCTCAAGGGGGATGGACTTGACGAAGCCCACAAACATGAAGATCGCAAGGCCCGCGCCAAAGCCGAGATAGACGATCGGGATCGTCCAGGGGGTGTTGAGATGGAGTGAGTCCGCCGTCTTGGAGAGGGTGAACATGACCATCTGGAAGGGCACCACCATGGAGAAGACGCAGAGATAGTAGATCGTCTTGCAGAAGAAGGAGTTCACGCGGGCGATGTACCAGGCAGCCATGGAGCAGAAGAGCAGGATCAGCGCGGTGGAAAGCACCGTGATGAGCACGCTGTACTTCACGCTGTTCCAAAAGGGATAGTTGCCGAAGGTCATGCCCTTGATGAAGTTGGCAAAGCCTGCCCACATCTCCCCGCGCGGGACCGCGAAAGTGTCGGTTTTGACGAAGGTGTTGAGCTTGAAGGAGTTGAGCACCACGGTAAACACCGGCAGCACGTAAATGATGCAGATCACGCCAAGCACGACGGACATGATCGTTTTCCGGCGGCGCTCTGCAGCCAGACTCTCGTTTTTATTCATCACTGCTGCACCTCCCTCTTGCGGGTATAGGCGAGCTGGGCGAGGCCGAGGCCCGCGACCAGGATAAAGAAGAGCACAGCCTTGGCCTGCGCCACGCCCTTCGAAGCGGAGTTGGAACTGTAGAAGGTGTTGTAGATGTTCAGGGCCAGCATCTCGGTGGTCTTGATCGACGAGCCGTCCGCCTGAATGATGAAGGGCTGGCCGCCGGTCAGAGCAAGGTTCTGGTCAAAGAGCTTGAAGCCGTTGGTAAGGCTCAGGAAGGTGCAGATCGTGATCGAGGGCATGACGTTCGGAATCGTGACTCGGAAGAGAGTCTGGCGTTTGGTCGCGCCGTCGATCTTCGCGGCCTCGAGCATGTCCTCCGGCACAGCCTGGAGCCCTGCGATGTAAATGATCATCATGTAGCCGATCTGCTGCCAGCACATCAGGATGATGAGTCCCCAGAAGCCGTACTTCGTCTCGAGCAGGATCGAGGTGCCGTAGCGCGAGAGGATGCCGTCGAAGATCATGGACCAGATATAGCCCAGCACGATGCCGCCGATCAGGTTCGGCATGAAGAAGACCGTGCGGAAGAGGTTCGAGCCCTTGATGCCCTGGGTCAGCACGTAAGCCGCGGCGAAGCCGAGGATGTTGATGAACAGGAGGCTCGTGAGCGCGAAGAGCGCGGTGTACCAGAAGGCGTGCAGGAAGGTCGGGTCCTTGAAGGCGGAGAGGTAGTTGCCGAAGCCGATGAACTTGGCGTTGCGGATGAGCTTGAATTTGCAGAAGGAAAGATAGATGCCCTGGAGGAAGGGCCAGACGAAACCGATGGCGAAGGCGGCTGTCACCGGACCGAGAAAGAGCCAGAACCACCGGCGCAGGGGATTCTTGAATATGCCTTTCAAACAATCATCTCCCTATTCTTCCTTTTCTCTGAAAAAGAAAGCGGGGCTGGCGCATGCGCCCGCCCCGCAGGTCATATCGCGTTTTACCGAAAAGAGATCAGCCGTTGGCGGCAGCGTATTGGACGGCCCAACCGTCGATGGCGGCGGTCACGACCTGCGCCCAGTTGGCGTCGGACTGATCGGCGTTGTAGGCGTTCAGCGCGGAGACGAGAGCGGCGCGATAGTCATCGACGTTGGGCTGATAGTTGGTGGCCCAGTCCATGACATAGCAGCCCTTGTCGGAGTAAGCGGCAGCGGCTGCCAGGAAGCCGTTGGCGGACTCGGGAACATGCTTGTAGGGCAGGACGCCGAGCTGCTCGACCATGATCGCGGCGGCCTCGGGATCGCTCACGAGCCAGACCATGAAGTCCATGGTGGCCTGCTTATCGGCATCGGAAGCCATGTCGTTGATGGCCCAGCAGTTCTCAGTGCCGCAGTTCAGACCGGCCATCTCCTCGCCCTCAACACCACAGTAATAGGGGATCATGGTGGCGTTGGGAACGGTCTCGGACACGGCGGCATACTCCCAGGAGCCGTTGACAAAGAACGCGGCCTTGCCGGTCTTGAACTCGTTCTCGGCGTCGTGGCCGCCGGTGGCGAGGTCAGCGGGATCGGTCAGGGAGTTGTTGATGCAGAGGTCATAGAGGTTCTTGTAGTTGTCCATGTAGGCGCCGGAGAGGGAGGCGGGGCACTCGGTCCAGCCGCCGGCGTCGCGCTCTTCATAGAAGTACTCGAGGTTGATCATATGGCCGGTGAAGCGCCAGGAGGAGGAGCCATCCATGTCGGAGGAGGAGAAGGCGTCAAAGCCCAGCTCCGCGGCGCGGGCGTGGATATCCTCGGCGACAGCCTTCAGGCCCTCGAAGTTCACGAGCTCGTCCATGCTGTGGCCGGCGGCCTCGATCAGATCGGGATTGACGATGATGCCGTAGCACTCATAGCAGTAGCCGATGGAGACGAGACGGCCGTCCTCGTCATAGAGGTTGTAAGCGTCGGTGCTGAGCTCCTCGGCAATGGGGGTACCGGTCAGGTCCATTGCGAACTCTCCCCACTCCTTGACGCCGGCCTGGTTGCCGATGATGAAGAGGGTGGGCGCGGCGGACTTGTCCATCTCGGAGGTCAGGGTCTGGCTGTAGCTGCCGGAGGCGGCGGTGACGACCTTGACGGGCACGCCGGTCTTCTCGGTGTACATGGCGGCGAGCTGCTGCGCGGCCTCGTCCAGCTCGGGCTTGAAGTTCAGCCAGTAGACGGAGCCGTCCGCAGCGGAGGCTACGGGGGCCGCCAGCGCGAAGACCATGATCAGGGTCAGCGCGAGTGCGATGATCTTTTTCATTTTGATTTCTCCTTTTCCTTTTTTCCCGCGTTGCGGGTAGATTACGTTTTTTATTTTCAAACCCTGCCGGGCTTAAAAATCAAAGGGATCGGAGCGAGGCGCCCTCGCGGAACGCGGGCTCGAGACGGATGTGCCGGTTGGGCCCGCCCTTGAGGACCTCGAGCAGAAGCTTCACGCTCTCGCGGCCCATCTCCTCCGCCGGCTGGACCATGGTGGAGAGCGTCGGCGTCGTGTAAGCCGAGATCTGCAGGCCGTCGATCGCGATGACGGAGACGTCCTCCGGCACGCGGCGGCCCCGGTTCTGCAGCGCCTTGATCGCGGCGAGCGCGGTCGTGTCGGACAGGACGAAGGCGGCGGTGAAATCACAGCCGCGGTCCAGCAGATCCTCCATGCCCTCATAAGCCTCCGGCATCGTGAAGCAGCCGCCGCACTCGACGACGAGCGCCTCGTCGAAGGGGATGCCATGGTCGGCCAGCGCCGCCTTATAGCCCTCGAAGCGCAGCTCGCTGATGGAGTGATCCGCACGGCTCGGTACCAGCGCGGCAATGCGCCGGTGGCCGTGCTCGATGAGCTTTTCCACCGCCCGGTAGGCTGTGCGGAAATCATCGATGCAGACGGAGGAATACGCATCCTCCGCGAGGGAACCGAAGCTGTTGGTGAATGAGCAGCAGACATAGGGCACGTGCACCAGGCTCAGCTCCTCGGGGTTATAGTCGAAGCGGCCGCCGAGGAAGATCAGGCCGCGCAGCTTCTTTTCCCGCTCCAGGACGGCCCCCGCCTTGACTTCGTCGTCATCGGAGTCGATGAAGCGCGGTACCAAGGTATACCCGACCTTGTCCGTCTCCTGGATGATGGTGTTGAGCACGCGCGAGAAAAAGAGGTTCCCCATCCCCCGGACTACGACGCCGATCGTATCGGTCTGGCTGCGGCCCAGGTCGCGCGCGCTGTTGTTGGGGATATATCCCGTGGCCTCCACCATGTTCAGTACACGCTCGCGGACCTCCGGGCTCACGTCCGGCCGCCCGTTGAGCACGCGGGACACGGTGCTCACACCGACGCCACAGGCCTTTGCGATGTCTTTTATGGTCATGGTCACGCTCTCCCGTTCCGTCCGGAAGCCGTTCCGGTACCGTTCCCGGTACCGGTTCCAAGCTTTCGCATCCCCATAGTAGCAAGCCTCTCAAAAAAAGTCAACGGAAAAGGGATCCTGCCGATCATTTTCGGAGTATTGTTCAAATTTCTTTTCTTTTTTTGTGCACTTTGCAGGGGGCGCCGCAAGCGGCGCGGCCGGCGCTGTCCCCTGCCCGCGTCGGGGAACTCAACCGCCGCGCGAGCCGACTGTCGCGCCGGGCGCTGGTATTCCGCTCCCGGATCTGATACAATCACGGCAGAAAGCAAGACAAGGGGGAACATCCTTATGGAAATGGGAAAAGAGATCCGCCGTCTGCGGAACGATCGGGGGCTCACGCAGGAAGCCCTTGCCGCCGCTCTGAACGTGACCGCGCAGACCGTCAGCAAATGGGAGTGCGGCAGCAGCATCCCCGACGTGCAGCTGCTTCCGGAGCTCGCCGTGTTCTTCGGCGTCAGCATCGACCAACTCTTTGCCATGGGGCCGGAGCAGCAGCTGGACAGGATCGAAAACACCATCTATGCACGCGGTCTGTTCGACGAGGCGGAGGAGCGGCAGATCGAGCAGCAGCTTGGCGTGATCGCGGAGAGCGCGGCGCACGCAGGCCGGGCAGAGCTGCTGTTGGCCATGCTCTGCAACCATCAGGCGGAGCAGTACCGTCTGCTGGCCGTGGCGCACGGGAAGGAAGCCGTGGAGAAGACCGGGGGCGACAGAGAGGCCGTCTGCGAGCTCGCCGAAGCCTGGGGCAGCTACATACCCGACTGGAACGTGCGCAACCATCATGCACTCATCGAATACTTCAGCGATTACTGCCGCCGCGACCCGAAAAACCGCGCCGCTCTCATGTGGCTGCTGGACAACCTGATCGACGACCGCCGTCTCGACGAGGCCGGCCGGTGGCTGGAACGGCTGGCCGGGATCGACCGAACTTTCCGCGTCCCCGCTTACCGCTATTTCATCGCCCTGGCGGCCGGCAAGGCCGACGAGGCCGAGAGAGAGCTGGCCGAATTGAAGGTCATGGACGGGCAGGAGTGGTGCTGGGCTTTGACACTGGGCGATATCTGCACCCAGCGCCAGGAGTATGACGAGGCTGTCGCGTGGTATCGGAAGGGCCAGGAGATGCAGCCCTCCCCCAAGTACACCGACAGCGCGACCAGCATCGCGCATATCTGCGAGATCCGCGGCGACAAAGCCGGCGCCGTCGCGGCCTATCGGGAGGTCCTGCGCCTGCTGCGCGAGGAGTGGGGCATCGTCAGCGGCGAGACCCGCGAAGAGGTGGAGCGCGCGATACAGAAGCTGCAGCAGAGCGTCTGATCCCGGGACGCGAAACGCAAAACAGGCATGACCGCAGCGGTCATGCCTGTTTCCTTTTTATTCTGCGCGCTCCCTCACTCGATCCGGATCTTGAAGACGACCTTCTCGACATGGCTCGCGCCGTCGACCTGGCCCTTGCAGCGGTGCGCGTCGTCCGGGAAGGCGACGAGGAAGGTGCCGGGCTTCAGGATCAGCGTCTGGTGCTCGGCGCTCTTCTCCGTAAAGGCGTAGAAGTCGCCCTCCGGCTTGCTTTTGACCTCGTCCAGCGTCAGGGTCTTGGGGTCCGCGATTTCCATGCGCTCTTCGCCTTTCGTGACGGCGTGGATGTCGAGGTAGCGCTTATGGGACTCATAAAAAGTCTCGGAATCCGGCACAGTGTCAAAAATGTTCAGCATGACGAACAGCTTTTCCCCGTCCATGTGGACGGTCTCGGTACCGACGCTCGCGAGAAATTCCGGGGTCAGCAGGTCCAGGGCCTTGTCCAGCAGCGGGCTGAAGCCCTTGTAGGCGGCGGCGTCCGCGTTCTTTGCAAAGATCATGGTGATTCTTCCTTTCCTTTTTATTCTTCCGTCTCCGGCAGTTGATCCGGATACACGTCCGTGTCATAGGTCCAGCCGTGGTCGAGGAGCCAGAAGCGGTGGGGATTGTCGTCGATCTCCTCGTCCTCCGGGATGGGCAGGTCAGGCCGGGCGCCGCGGAGCTTCACGCGGGTCTCATAGGTCCGCAGCTCCTCCAGCGTGAACTCATACCCGTGCTCCCGCGCAAAGGGCAGCAGCACATCCTCCACCACCGCCTCGCGTATCTCGAGGCTGCCCGGATAGCTCTCCTCAGCCAGCCGGAGCTGCTCGCGCAGCGCGGCGTCCGCCGCGCAGCGTTCAAAAAAGGCCTCTGCCTGTTCGATCATGCAAACGTCTCCTTCGGTATCGTTTTCTTCATCTTACCGCCCGGCCGCTGTCCTGTCAATGCTTTTCCTGTTGACAGCGGGGCGGCGGAGCGGCTATACTGGAATTGGTTTATGAAAATAATCAATTCCGGTTCGACCGATTCTGTACATTGGGAGGCGTCCGATGGCCTATCACGGAGACAACATGTTCCATGTCAAGCGCACCAACCGCAGCGCGGTGCTTCGCCTGCTCCACGAGCAGGCGGGCCTGAGCCGCAAGCGGCTCGCCGAGCAGACGCGTCTGACGCCGGCGGCGATCACGAAGATCACAGGCGAGCTTATCGCGGAAGGTCTGGTGCACGAGGGGAAAGCGCTCCCCAGCAGCAGCGCGGGCAGGCGGGAAGTCAGCCTCGAGCCGGACGTTCGCGCCCGCTGTGCGCTCGGTCTGCTCCTCAACCGCGGTCAGGCCATGCTCTCCGCCGTCTGGCTGGATGGCTCGGTGATCTTTTCGGAGGAGCAGTCCTTCCCCACCCCTGCCCCGGCGGAGGAGACGCTCACCCGGCTCTGCGCGCGCCTGCTGGCGCTCACAGCCGCGCACGGTATCCGGCCCGCGCATGTTCTCGGTGTCGGCGTTGCGATCCGCGGCATCACCGACCGTGACGGCCGCCTGGCCCGCAACAGCTTCGGCACGCTGGATGAAAACAACTATCCGCTGGCTGCGCGCGTGGAAGCGCTCACGGGCCTGCCCGTCGTGATGGCCAACAACGTCCGTGCGCTCTTTGCCGCGCAGATGTTTCTCAGCGGGGACCGGGAGAGCCGCTCCCAGTTTTTCCTGCGCTGCGAATACGGCATCGGAGGCTCGCTCTCCGTGAACGGCCGGATCTGGAACGGCGCCACCGAGCAGTGCTCCGAGATCGGACACATCCCGGTCGTGAAGCAGGGCGGCAAGCTCTGCGTCTGCGGCAAGCGCGGCTGTCTCGAGACGATCGCCTCCCCCACCGCCATTCGGGAGGAGGCCGAGGCCCTGCTCTCCCCGGAGGGCACGCCCCTCCTCTGGGCACAGCATCAGAAGCGGGGCGGCGGACCGCTCGCATTGGACGAGGTCCTGGAGGCCGCCGCCCAGGGCGACCCTGCGGTCGCAGCGCTTGTCGACCGCGCGCTGACCGTCCTCGCCGATGCGGTGAAGGCGCTCCTCTACGTGCTGGACCCGGGGAAGATCGTGCTCTACGGGCGGTTCTTCGACGATCCCTGGCTGCTTGGCCGGCTCCGCGAGGCGATGAAGGATGGCGTGGACGCCGGACACCGCGTGCTGCCCGAGGTCAGCCCCTACAACCATCGGCTCGAGGACAAGGCCGCGCCGCTGCTGATGGTGGAGGATTTCTTTGAGAGCGG
Organism: Oscillospiraceae bacterium; assembly: GCA_017535865.1. Lineage (GTDB taxonomy): Bacteria > Bacillota > Clostridia > Oscillospirales > Oscillospiraceae > Limivicinus. The sequence goes on along the minus strand of JAFXTM010000043.1, from coordinate 45,057 downwards.
CGGTCTGCCGCGCGCGCTCTGAGCGATCCGGCAGGCGGAAAAAGACAACGCGAAAAACCCGGAGCAGGATAAGTCCTGTTCCGGTTTTTTTCGAACACCCGTTTCAGCGGTCGTCCGGCAGGCGCAGGGTCTCCTCCATCTGCCGGAAGGAGCGGCGCAGGAAAAACGCGCTCGCCGCAAGGCTCATGAGCTCGGCGATGGGAAAAGCCCACCACACCATGTTCACGTCCCCGGTCCGGCTCAGCAGCCAGGCCGCCGGGATCAGCGCCACAAGCTGGCGCAGGAGGGAGACAAAGAAGGAATAGATGCTCCTGTCAAGCGCCTGACAGGTGGAGCCGGCGACGATGCAGAAGCCCGCGAGAAGAAAGTGCACGCTGATGCGGCGCAGGGCGGGCACGCCGATCGCGAGCATCGCCGCCGAGGGGTGGAACATCCCGAGCAGAGTCCCCGGGACGAGCTGGAAAAGCGTGAAACCCAGCAGCATGAAGCAGCTCGCGTAGAGCACCCCGTAGCGGAAGGAGCGGTAGATCCGCTCCCGCCTGCGGGCGCCGTAGTTGTAGCCGATGATGGGGATGAGACCGTTGTTGATGCCGAAGACCGGCATGAAGAAAAAGCTCTGGATCTTGAAATAGGCCCCGTAGACCGCCACCGCCGTCGAGGTGAAGCCGATCAGAATGATGTTCATGAGGTAGTTCGTGGCCGAGCCGATGCACATCATCAGGATGGAGGGGAAGCCGATGGCATAGATCTCGCGGATGATGCGCCCGTACGGGCGGATCGCCCGGAGCGGGATCGGCAGCTCGGTATTGCGCCGGACATGGAAGAGGAAACCCACGCCCGCGCCGACGGCCTGCCCGATCACGGTCGCCACCGCCGCGCCGGCCGTGCCCATCGCGGGCAGCCCAAGCCAGCCGAAAATAAAGATGGGGTCGAGGATGATATTCGTGACCGCGCCGATCATCTGCGTCCACATGGAGAGCTTCGTCAGGCCCGTAGATTGGAGCAGTCGTTCCACGCAGATCTCCAGATACACGAAAAGCGAGCCGATGGTCACGATCTGCAGGTAGGCGTCGGCATATCCGCGGATGCTCTCGATCTCCGTCTGCGAGTAGATGAAGGGTTTGGCGAGAAACAGCCCGAAGAGCGCCATCAGCCCCCAGCAGCAGAGGCTGAGGAAGATCGCCGTGCCGCCCACGCGGCTCGCCTGCTCGCTGTCGCGGCGCCCCAGCGCGCGGGAGACAAGCGTGCTCACACCGACGCCCGTGCCGGTGCCGAGGCCGATCATGATATTCTGAGCCGGAAAGGCCAGCGAGAGTGCCGAGAGGCAGTCCTCCGACACCTGGGCAACGTAGATGCTGTCCACCACGTTGTAGAGCGCCTGGACCAGCATCGAGAGCATCATCGGCACCGCCATCTGCAGCAGCAGACGTCCCTCCGGCATCTCGCCCATGCGCGCTGAGTTCAATCGTTTATTATCCGCCATCGGATCGTCTCCTTTATTCCGGAAAGCATTCAGTTGCCAGAACGCAAAAGGAAACGCCGGGAAACGGTTTTCCCGGCGTTTTCCCGCCTGCGGCCATACGGATCCTTATTGACCGCAGATCGCTTTGATCAGCGCCTTGTTCGGCTGGATCAGCCAGCCCTTGAGCCCGAATTCCAGCTCCAGATCCACCGTGTCGTCGCGGCAAAAATCCCGCGCGTTCTCCAGCACGGTGTCAAAGGCCTGCTGATAGGCGGTCTGCAGGACCGCCTCACGGATATCGAGGTTCTCGTCAAAGACTTCCTCCTCGGGCATCTCCATGATATAGGCGAGCAGCACGTTTCGGGTCTCGCTGAACACGGCCTCTTTCATCGCGGCTATGTCCAGATGCCGGAACAGTACGGAATGCGAGGCTTTGTTGTCTTCCGACGAGCCGCTCTGCCACCAGTGGGAATAGCTTCCGCGCAGCGCGTCGTAAACGCGCTCCGCTTCGGGGCTCTCCGCGCTGTTTTCCACGCCGATGGCGGAATAGCCGTCAAGCAGTTCACAGGCGGCGGCATACTCCCCCGCCTCAAGCTCGCCGAAGAAGGTTTCGACCGCCTCCGAGCCGTCTCCGCGGCTCAGCACGAAGAGCGTCGTGCCGCTCGAGCGGACCAGACCGCGGCTGATCAGCAGGCCGGCCGCCAGAATGATGATCGCCGGAATGATCGTAATATAGCCCGCATGCTTGGCAAGCTTCACACAGAGGCCGAGGCCGAGGACCGTCAGTGTGAGGATGCCGACGATCCGGCCGAAGGTTTCGAGATCCATATCCAGCAGCGGCGCTTCCGACATACCGCCCTCCGCCTTCTCGGCCGTCGCCGGGGCAGGCGCCTCCGGGAAGCTCAGCTTCTCCAGTGCACGGTCCGGCGCGCTCAGACGGATTCTCTCGGCGGTGTGGTACTCGGTGTAGTCGCTCATCAGCACCGCATACTGGGCCAGCACATCATAGGCGTTCGGCGTGTTGTCGGTGAACATGACGAGCAGGAAGGGATCGGTGGTATAGATGATGCCGCTGTCGGCAACATAGCTGTGATAGCCTTCGGTGTTGAAGCCGTATTTGTGCGCGACCTCGAAGCGATGCTCATCCCGGTGGAAGTAGTTGTTCGGCTCGGCCTCCTTCATCGTCTCGATCACATACGGAAAGCGCTCGGGATTGTCATAAAGCGTGCGCAGGCAGGTGAGCATCTGGCGGGGCGTAAAGAAGTTGTTCTCGTAGAACTTCCAGCTCACGGTCTGCGGGTCCTCGCCCATATAGGGCGCGATCATCTCCCGGTAGAGGCGGTAACTGCCGACCTTGTCCCAGAGGATCTTGGCGTAGTCGTTGTTGGAGTCGATGATGGTGCCGCGCAGCAGCGTCTCATACGGGATGCCGAAGATCTCGGATCCCAGCGACATCTCGCCGTTTGCGATCTTCTCGCAGTAGATCATGTTCAGCGGGACCTTGTACACGCTGCCCACCGTAACATAAGCGTCGGCGTTGATATACTGCTCTTCACCGGTCACGGTGTTGTAGTAGCCGATCCCGACCGCCCCCATATCCAGCGCGCCGGCCTTGCTGAGAAAGTCCGTCGTCACCTGTTCCCAGGTCTTGCCGTCAAAGCGCGCGTCGCTCGCGGCCAGTGCGCAGGGGAAAAGCGCCGCCAGCAGGCAGAGGATGGCCGCTGCCGCCAGGATTCGTTTGATAGCTTTCATAATCAGCCCCACGTATCTACATAAAAATCTATTCTATTTTATCAACAAGTACCGACAATTGCAAGAGAAATAATACCGGTCTTTCCTGTCAGCAGAACGTCTTTTCATCGTTTTGCCGGAGAATCGTATAAAACTCTCTTTTCGAGAGAGCCTAAGAGTGGGGGTGGTCTGATGAAAAAACGGACCCGGTACGTCCGCATCGTACGCATCTACGCGATCGCCGCGGCTCTGACGCTCGCGCTTTATACCTATACGGAATCGGTCTATCTCACACGCTGGCGGCAGACGGCAGCTTACAGTTCCTCTCTCGCCTTTGAGGAGACCGTACGCGCCGTGGATCTGCTCTCCGGCGCGTTGGAAAAGGGCCTTTACGCCACGGATGGGGAGATGTGCGCCCGCATCTGCAGCGAAATCTATGCCGCCGGCAGCGCAGCCGGGAGCGCCATGGCGGCGCTGCCCTTCTCGACGCAGGAGCTGGAGAACCTCTCTGCCTTCCTCAACCGTACCGGGGACTATGCGCACACGCTCTGCGGCGAGTGCGCGCAGAGCGGTTTCCTGCCGGAACAGCGCGCGGCGCTCGGCGAGCTCTCGGTCCGCGCGGATGAATTCGTCGATATGCTGCTCGGGCTGCGGGAGGATCTCAACGGCGGACGCGTGCACATGGACAGTCGGGAGCGGCGCCTGCGCAACGTCGGTGCGGAGCCGGGCGGATCGCTCGCCGCGCGGCTTCTGGATTACGAGGCCTCCTTCGCCGCGCCGGAGGAGCTGTCGTACGACGGCCTTTACGGGAAGCAGGAGAGCACCGGGAGCGGCTACCTCACCGAGAGCGAGATGCTGCAGGCGGCCGCGGACCTGCTGGGCGTGCAGCCCGCGGAGCTGGAGCCGACGTACAGCTACGAGGGGCTCGAGGGCCGGCGCTGCTTTCGCTGGGGGGACAGCTTCCTCTGTGTCAGCCGTGGCGGCGTGGACAGTCTCAGCCAGACCCGGCTCGTGAGCGAGGCCGTGCTGGACCGGGCCGAGGCGCAGGCGGCCGCCGAGGCCTTTCTGCAGCGGGCAGGCTATTCCGACCTGTACCTGCTCGAACAGAGCGACGGCGGTGCGGTCCTCAGCCTGCTCTACGCCCGCACGGAGGACGGCGCGATCTGGCTTGACAATACGCTGCCGGTCACCGTCGCGCTCGACGACGGCTCCGTGTACAGCTTCAACACGGACAATTATCGCGCGGGAAAGAGCGGCGTGAGCTGGGAGCTGGACGAGCAGGCCGCGGCCGAAGCGCTCCCGGAGGGCTTTACCTGGGATTCCGTACGGCGCGTGATCTTGACGAGCGCGGGCGGACGGAACAGCGGCTGCTATGAGTTCAGCGGCCCCGGCAGCGGCGGGAAGCGCGTCCGGATCTGCGTGAACGCCGCCAATGGGAAACAGGAGCGGATCAGCCTGCAGGCGGCGGAAATATAGTTCAAATTTCAGTACCAGTCGGTTTACAAGTCCCTTTTTGTGTAGTAAAATATCCAAAAAGGGACGCCGCCCCACTTTGCGGCAGATTGGAGAATCACGATGGCCAGGAAAAACTCCGCGCCGGACGGCGCGCTCAGGCTCAATTACCGTCGGACAGCGCTGATCGGCTTTGCCTTTTTCGGCATCCTCCTGCTCTGGCAGGTCTACGATTCCTGGTGCCCCACGTTTTTGACGGATATTTTCGCACGGCGGATGTATAATATGTCCTCGTACGAGCTGAAAAACAGCGGGAACGAGCAGCAGATCCTGCAGGTGCAGTGGATCGTCGGCATCATCATGGCCTGCGATAACCTGGCTGCGCTGATCCTGCTCCCGCTCTTCGGCCGTCTCTCGGACTGGACGCGCACGCCCATCGGCAAGCGCATGCCCTACATACTCGTCGGCACCTTCGTGGCAGCCTTCGCCTTCCCCTTCATCCCCCTGTTCTTCCACCGCAACAACATCATCGGCATGGTCCTCATGATGGGCGTGGTGCTGCTGTTCATGATGATGTACCGCAATCCCGCCGTGGCCCTCATGCCGGACATCACGCCGAAGCCCCTGCGGGCCAAGGCCAACGGCATCATCAACATCATGGGCTACCTGGGCGGCGCCGCCGCAACGGTGCTCGGCATCTTCCTTGTCCTGTCCAGCTACATCAACAGCCCCGATGAGGCGCGCAACGTCTGGACCATCGAGCTGCCCTTCCTGATCGCCTCCGTGCTGATGGTCATTTCCGCGCTGGTGCTGTTTTTCACGATCAGGGAAAACAAGCTTTCCGAGGAGCTCAAGGATGAGATGGCGCTCGGCGAACAGCTCGCCGCCGTGGAGACGCCCGTCGAAGATGACGGTCCGATGTCCCCGGCCAACCGCCGGATGCTGCTGGCGATCCTGGCGGCGGAGTTTCTGTGGTTCATGGCGGACAACGCCCTCGGCACCTATATCGGCAACTACGTCATCTATTACCTGAAATCCGTTTCGAGCGCCACGATGATCATGACCATCGTGGGCGGCCTCGCCTCGGTCGTCGGTTTTGCGACAGCGGGTTCCATCGCCGACCGGATCGGCCGCAAGTGGACGATCTCCATCGGCCTCGCCGTCACCTTCTGCGGTCTGGTCGTGATGTGCTTCGCCGCGCCGAGCGGACGGGTCGTCGGCGCGAACGGGGAGTTTGCCTTCCCCTCGCTGCTGTTCGCGGTCTGGGCGATCAAGGGCTTCGGCATGGCGCTCGTGCACAACTGCTCTTTCCCGATGGTGGTCGAGCTCTGCTCCTCCAAAAGAATCGGCCAGTTCACCGGCTACTACTATGCCGCCAGCATGTCGGCCCAGACCATCACGCCCGTGCTGCTCGGTCTGACGCTCAACGCCACGCAGGCCTGGCGGACACTCCCGGTCTACGCCTCCGGGCTGATCCTGCTGAGCTTCACGGTCTTTACCGCGCTCGTCAAAAACATCAAGGCGAAGAAGCTCGCCAACGTCAAGGGTCTCGAGGCGCTGGGCGACGACTGATTTCCCTTTCCGCATCCTTTCAACCGAGGTGATCGTTTTGAGCACAAATCGAAGCGTTCTGCGCCGCACTGTCCTCCTCGGCGCCGCCGCCGTCCTGGCCCCGCTCGCGATGCTCTTTCCCGGCGGGTCGACCCGGCGGCAGCGCGCCCCCTTTCAGGGTGTGAACTTCGCCCACCGCGGGCTGCACACCCGGGACAGAGCCGTTCCGGAAAACTCGCTGGAGGCCTTCCGGCTGGCGGCCCGCGCCGGCTACGGGATCGAGCTCGACGTGCGTCTGACCAGGGACGGACAGGTGGTGGTCTTCCACGACAACGATCTCAAGCGTCTTTGCGGAGTGGATAAACGCGTGGACGAGCTCGACTGGGCGGAGCTGCAGAAGCTGAAGCTCTGCGGCTCGGAGGAGGGCATTCCCCTCTTCTCCGACGCGCTGGATGTGATCCGCGGCCGCGGACCGCTGATCGTGGAGCTGAAAAACGGGCCGCGCAACCGGGAGCTCTGCGAGAAGACCTACGCGCTGCTGGAGCGTTACCGGGGCGACGTGTGCATCGAGAGCTTCAGTCCCTTCATCGTGGGCTGGTTCCGGCTCCACGCGCGGGACCTGCTGCGCGGGCAGCTCGCCACGCTCAGCCGGGACTACATCAAGGACGGCTTCAAGCTCCCGACAGCGTTTCTCCTGTCGCACTGTCTGCTGAACTTCATCGGCCGCCCGCAGTTCATCGCCTACCGTATCGGCTATCGGCCGCCCACCGTGCGTTTGGCCGAGCTTTTCGGCGCGCTGCGCTTCGGCTGGACCTCACACGAGCCGCGCAACGAAAAAGGACGCGACGGCGTGATCTTTGAGTTCTACAAGCCGCGCGTCAAATTCAAATAACGCTCAAAATGCACATACGGCCGCCGGAGGCTCCGGCGGCCGTATGCGTTTCGGCTCACATTTCGTCGCTCACCGCGTCCGTGCGGAACAGCAGCGAGATGCACCAAAGCGCCGCAAGCCCGACCAGTGTGTAAACAACGCGGCTGACGGTCGCGGTCTGACCGCCGAACAGCCAGGCGACAAGATCGAAGCGGAACAGGCCGACGCTGCCCCAGTTGATCCCGCCGATGATGGCCAGGATCAGCGCGATACGGTCCATGATCACAAAGCATTACTCCTCTCTTACGGTATCGCTCTTATTGTGTCCGAAACGGAGGCAAAATATTCCCTCGACAAAACTGGTGCCGCTTCGCTCTTTACAAATCGCGCCCGCGGGCGTATGCTGAGCATGTCCAAAAGCTCATATCTTTATCCCCAACCCTGTTTCGGGCGGGCCGGTCTTCCGGCCCGCCTCTTTTTATTCCGGGTATTCCAAACCGAGGGCGGCGAGGCGATCCCCGCTCTGTACGGCGCGGCCGCCGCCATCGGCTCCGTGGAGAAGCACGACGGCCCGCGCTGCAGCTGCGGCTTCGACTCCGCGATCTCCTTCGGCTATCACACGGCCGAAGTACTCGAGGGCGAACTTGCCTGATAATCCGGGATCAAAATAGACGCGGGGATGTGAGCGCTCACATCCCCGCGCGTTCTTTCTCAGCGTCCGCTCGGACCGGGGTCCGTGTCGCCGAAGATCAGATCGTCGATGTCGAATTCCATCGCATTGGCTCCTTTCCCGTTTGGCGGCATACTTTTATTGTATGCGCGCCGCCCCTGAGAAAGCACCTGTTTTCCGCGTTTTTCCGAAAGTTTTCTGTTTCCGCCATATTTTTCTTGAATCGGGAAAGCATTTGCGATATAATAATGCGGCTTAATGCGTTGACCCAATTCTTTGAGCAAAGGATGACATGATATGAGCGCTTCAACCGAAAGAAAACTGCGTCAGGCTGCCCGCGCCGCAGGCACCGACAAAAAAATGCTGGCAGCCCAGGAGGCCGCACAGAAGAAAAAGAAGAGCCAGATCCGCTGGACGCTCGGCACGATCGCCGTCGTGCTGCTGATCGCCTTGATCTTCTTCCTGGATTCCGGCGTTCTCTACACCCGTACCACGGCCCTCACGGTCGGCGATAAAAACTACTCCCCCGCCGAGGTGAGTTATTACTACGGCAACGAGTACCACACGATGGTCAACCAGTACGGCAGCTATATCTCCCTGTTCGGTCTGGACACCCGCTCCGGCATCTCCGGGCTTGACAAGCAGGACTGCCCCATGCTGGAGAACGGGACCTGGCGCGACTACTTCCTGCAGAGCGCCGAGGAAAACATCAAGCAGGTCAAGGCTCTGACCGACTATGCCAAGCAGAACGGCATCAGCCTGAGCGAGGATGAGATCGCCGCGATCGACGCGGAGATCGCGCAGCTGGCCGACTATGCCAAGACCGCCGGCTATGCCAGCGCCGACAATCTGCTGGCCGCCAACTACGGCAACGGCGTCACCACCTCGGTCGTCCGCCAGGCCTATCTGGATTCCGCGCTGGCCAGCAAGGTCTACAGCGAGATCTACAACGGTCTGAGCTATACCGCTGACGAGCTGGAGGCCGAGTATCAGAGCTATAACGGCGAGCAGGACCTCTTCGGCTTCATGTTTTATTACATCGCCGCCGTTGTGGAAGAGGGCGAGGAAGCCCCGAGCGACGTCGCCAAGGTCGAAGCCCATGCCGACGCCGACGCCGTTTATATGGCCTATGCCGACGGGACGGATATCGAGGATGTCGAGGAGCGCTTTGCGGTCGCCGTGGATTCCCAGTTTGAGGGCCAGACCCCCACGACCCGCTCCGGCGTTGCCGGCAGCAGCCTGAGCGCCGTCTATAAGGAGTGGCTGATGGATACGGAGCGCAAGGCCGGCGACGCCGCCGTCTTTGACGACGAGAGCGGCAGCTGGGTCGTCGTGTTCCTCAGCCGGGACGACAATCACTACGCCACCGCCAATATCCGCCACATCCTCGTGAAGGCCGAGGCCTCCGAGGACGGCACTTACAGCGACGAGGCCAAGGCGGCCGCCAAGGCCCGCGCCGAGGAGCTCCTGGCCGAGTTCCAGGCCGGGGACAAGAGTGAGGAAAGCTTTGCCACCATGGCCAACCTCTATTCCGAGGACAGCGGTTCCAACACCAACGGCGGCCTGTACGAGAACGTGGCTCGGGGCCAGATGGTCAAGGAGTTCGACGCTTTCCTCTTTGAGGGCCACAAGCCCGGCGACACCGGCATCGTCTACGGGGAGAGCAGCGGCTATGCCGGTTATCACGTGATGTACTACGTGGGCGAGGGCAAGCAGTACAGCGACATGCTCGCGGAGAACAGCCTGCGCAGCAGCGCCATGCAGAGCTGGGTGGAAGAGGCCACCGCGCCTTATGAGGTCACGGTCGGTTCCGCCCTCCGCCGCGTCGGCTGAGTCTGGTTTCACAAGGAATTAGTTCCCTGCGTTTGCCGGGCGTTCAATAGACGGTTTTTAAGAAAGAATTGAGCATCTGACTGACAGGGTCAGACGAAAAACGGGGCGGGAGCGCTCGAATGTGCGCTCTTGTCCCGTTTTTTCGAAGATCGGTTTTTCCCGGATCCGCTGCGGGAAGAACAAGCGTTTTATCGAGCGCGTGAAGTACCTGCCGGAGCTCATCACCGGGTTCGACGCCGGCCTGTGGGCCGCGCCGGCGGACAGCATGACGGTGTATAGCAAAGACTGGATCGTGTTCCGGCTGACCTGCGGGATGGAGATAAGCCTGTAACCATTGAAAATGCAGCGCTTCACAGTTTTGTGGGGCGCTTTATTTTTCTCTCGGGGACTGGTAATGGTAGTCGAAATATGGTATTTTACATTTAAACATATTACTGTTTGGACAGCTCCAGATTTTTCACTTTTTTGTTTGCTCGTTTTTGATTGATTCTTTTCCAAATCCCATCACAAATTTTTTTGAATGACATATTGTGTCTATCTCGCTTGCTATACTTCGAGTACAGAATAGGAGGTAGCCATGAAAGAAGACATTAGAGGCGACCAGATTGGCCGGGTGCTGCAGATCTATTCCAAGCTGTTAGATGGTTATACTATCAATAAGGCAGAGGAAGCAACTCGATACGGTGTTAATGAGCGAAGCATCCAGCGGGACATTGACCACATCCGCAACTTCCTGGATGACGATTCCGAACGCACGGGCATTGTTAATACAATTGTATATGACCGCATTGTAAAAGGATATCGGCTTGAAACAATCTATCAGATGAGGTTGCAGAACAGTGAGGTTCTGGCGCTTTGCAAGATTCTTCTCGACAGCAGGGCATTCACCAAGTCAGAAATGACAGAGATGCTGGACAAGCTCATCTCCTGCTGTGTCCCTATGGTCAATCAGAAACGGTTAAAAGAATTGATCCGCAATGAAGAATTCCACTATGTGGAGCCTCGGCATAAGACCCGTTTTATTGAAACCATGTGGGATCTCGGGCAGGCCATCAGTGAATCCAAGTATATCGAAATCGACTACTATCGGACAAAAGATAAAACTGTCGTTCATAGAAAACTGCGTCCGGCAGCAATCATGTTTTCAGAATACTACTTCTATCTTACCGCTTTCATTGACGATGAAGACGTGAAAAAAGACTTCAGTGTTTTGAATGATGCTTTCCCCACCATTTACAGGATTGACAGAATCCGCTCATTGAAAATGCTGAACGAGAGATTCAACATCCCCTATACAAGCCGGTTTGAAGAGGGGGAATTCAGAAAAAGAATCCAGTTCATGTATGGAGGAAAGCTTCAGAAAGTCAGATTTAAATATACCGGTCCAGATGTTGACGCTATTCTGGATCGTTTGCCAACGGCACAAATCCTGGACGAGCAGGATGGCGCATTTATCATCAGCGCGGAGGTTTTTGGTACAGGAATCAATATGTGGTTACGTAGTCAGGGAAGCTATATAGAACTACTTCAGTGATGGGGGTTAAGCATATGCCGACTATTATTATCACTGTTGCTGTTATTTGGCTGACTTTCAAACTCCTTGTATTTGGTATCAGAGCCGTATGGGGAGTTGTAAAGGCGTTATGCAGTGTTCTTTTACTTCCAATGCTTGTCGTTTGGATTGTGTATATTGGGCTAGTCTATTTTGCAGTTCCCATTATTATCACTTTGGGATTTGTGGTGATAATTGTAGGAGCAGTCGGAGCAATTCTGCGAACTCATTTTATATGAAAACATGGGCGAGAATAAAGCCTCATTTTAAGGAGAAGAAGACATGAGAAACAAAGAACTTGTTAGATTAACGGCCTTAACAATGGTATTGGTGACCCTTCTTAGTTTCAGCTTTTTCTCGCCTTCAGCATTTGCCGCAGATAGATCTGTCAGTGTGGACGGAAAAATTTATACTTTTGGTGAGAAGGACCACTATGAGATTACTACTACCAAGTATAGTGCCACTACAAATGGGAAAAATACCTACGGTAGCTTTACCATCTCTGGCAATGTTACTGCTGACGGAACTGAGAACGGTATGCCCTCCTACGCGGTAAATGAAGGAAATGTTGCGCTTATCTACACTTATTCAGATGCTCTTCGGGACGCCCCAGAGACAAAATGGCATCTAATTGAGGATAGTAGTAAAGCCGTTGCGGATTTTAAGCTCGATTCAAACATAAAAAAAGGTGCAATCATTGTTCAGACTTCCAAAGATGGGAAGACCTGGATTAATGATGTCGAGTTGACCAATGTTTTTGCAGAGTCGCAGAAAAAGGTCGAGCCGATCTACACATCCAAGAGCGTACAGTTAGCAAACGGGTGCTTCTACCGCGTCATCGTTGTTTATGAAACAAGAATCAAGCGCGGTGAAGATAAAGTGCTTTTTGTAAAGACCAGTGATTACGACTATAAAAAAACCGCCGAGGTGTACGAATTCTATCTCCACGATGCGAAGCAAAGCGACAAAGATGAAAATACACAAACAAAGGCTTTGGGCACATTGTTCCGCGCAGAAAAGGAAAACAATGGTTATGCAGGCGGTAGTTCTACTCTTGATTTGAAAGATCCTCACTATGGGTGGAGCCTTGGAAGATTCTTTGTTAGCGGCTATACAAGGGCCACGAAGGATGACGCGGGAACACCTGTTTTCTTGAAAACCGTTGGGGATCAAATTACTCTTTGGTTTAATCTTCAGGAAAATATAGACAAGTTACACGGGAGCGAAACCCTGTCAATTGCAGACGACGATAAGGGCTACGACAAATATTTCCAAATTGAAAAGACGGACATGGGGCGCGGCACGCTTATTATCCGTTACACAGATGAAAAAGGAGTACCTCACACACCCGAGGTATACACAAATTATCTTGAGGCAAATGCTACGACCAGCGCGGATACCATCGTAAGACTCTTCGAAGAGGGGGATTATGAAGTTTCGCTCGATTATAAAATAAAAAGCGTACCAAGGAAGGTCGTGGGTATCGAGGTAATCCCTGAGTACTTTGATTATCATATTTCATTTTCATTCTCGGTTAGAAATGGAAACTGTATGGTCTACCCATTTGACGTAAAGACCGGGCAAGAACTGACAGATGAGTCTATCACTGTGAATGGATTTAAGCTTGACATGGCAAAATCGAGATACTTAACGATTGATGTTAAATACGCTCGTGTTGCTCCAGGAGCTAATGGCTACGTTGAAGACGTGCGATTTAACCGGCCTGCGAAAGACGGGGATGCATATACAGATGAAGGAATCTATACCTTCAGTGTGAAAAATCTGTATACCGGTGAAAGTACAACAAAGAAAATCTATGTGGGAGATGCGGATTATTTAAGAGCTCTTTCACTCAACAATCTCAGTGTTGCAGAGCTAAATGACCGGGTTGCTGCAGGAGCTACGATCGAATCCAACGGAACTTTAGTCTCGCCAACACCTTCACCAGCGCAAACGGATAATACGGCACCTACACCCGCGCCTACCACAGTTCCTTCAGCCAAGCCGACTAACGAGGGCACTACTGGTGTACAGACCCCGGTAGAAGAACCCAAAAGCGGTTCTGTTATCCCAATTGTAGTGATTGCTGCTGTTGTCATTACCGGAGTAGCTTTCTTTGCGGTGTCGAAAAAGAAGAAGAAAAACACAGATGATTAATAAGAGAGGGATAGGCATGAAAAAGTACATAGCTTTTCTACTGGCCTTTACGATTATTCTTTCTGGGTGCGCCCCAGCTTACAGTGAAGCCGCGCCGACCCCATCACCATCACGAGCTGCAGATAATGTAGAAGAAGCGGTACCCGGAGCAAAAGATGATGCGGATTTAGCAGAAAGCTTTACTGGACTTAATGATCCAAATCTTTTGCAGTATGTTGAAGATTCTGTCTATTCAGAATTAGTGTCCGAGTTTTCAAGCGAGGATTACATTGTTGAAAATGTTAGCGCAACATATATCTCAAAAGAGTATTTGGAGGAGTTGGCATATAATTCACAGGCAAATGTATTCTTCGGTTATACCCTTGCAGAACTTGACGCTCAGTTTCAGGGAACACGATATGTTTTTACGCTTGGAGATAACGGAGAAACTATAGTCAAACCGTTCGAGGGGTATGACGATACTTACGAGAAGGTTCTGAAAAACGTAGCAATCGGGACAGGAGTAATTCTTGTATGCGTCACTGTTTCAGTTGTGACGGGTGGAGCAGGTTTAGCACCTGTTAGTATGGTTTTTGCGGCATCCGCGAAAACGGCAACGACATTTGCATTGTCTTCCAGTTTGATTGGTGGTGTGTCGGCTGGCGTTATCGAAGGATTTCAGACTAAGGATTTCGATGCAGCCTTGAAAGCAGCAGCGCTGGGCGGCAGTGAAGGGTTCAAATGGGGAGCAATCTCTGGAGCGCTGATTGGCGGGGCAACTGAACTCAGCGCTATTCATAGGGCTTCATCGGCCGTTGAAGGGGCAACGGAATATGCCAAAGGATCTATTGAAATAGCGGACGATTTACCTCAATGGAGACAAGCAGAACTACGAGCTCTAAATGAGACAGGCGGTTACGAGCAGTTGTCTTACTTGAATGGCCAGCAGGTTCCATTTGGTACCCAAGGTGCAACACGCCCTGACGTTGTGCAATTTCTCGGGGACCATATTGAAGCAATCGAGGTAAAGTATTACAACTTGGAAAGCCAAGCGAGCTTAGGTACCCTGTACAGCGAACTTGAGCGGGAGGTCGCGGCGAGAGTTGCAAATCTTCCGGCGGGCTCTACGCAAAGAATCATTCTTGACGTGACGGGACGCGGCTTTACTGAAGCTACATGTAATGCTGTGAAAACGAATATCTGGAGTGTTCTGGAAAACATCTACCCAAATATTCCGATTGAAATTGTGGGGTTATAAATGAGAATTTTTACTTCTGACGAAAAAAAGAGCGTTGATGTAGGAATGGGAAGTATCTGGTATTCGATTTACTCTACGGCCTCTGTCGCATTCACTGCGGATGCAAAGAATGACATCCCTCTTGCCATGGCTTTTTTAAAATCTGGTGAATGCTCGGCTGAGAATGTGAAAGAGACAAAAAGACAGCTCGAGGCTGTCAGGGTTGCTTTCTCAAGCCTTGAACCAGATAAAGCTGTGTATGATCTTCAAAAGCCGGATATTCCTCCTCCTTGGGCAGGAAATATTGCGTCTACTGTTACTTCGTGCGCGAATCTTTATACTTCAGCTGATGGCAAAGATTTATTTACCGAAGTATTTACTCTGCTCTCTTATGCGGAGAAAGCAGGGGTATCTGTGTCTGCCGGATAAGCTTACCGACACAGAATTCATTTAGACTTATTATTGTTGAGCGTCTCTTCCACGTGAAGAGGCGCTCTTTTTTGCCTGTATTCACAATCGTTTGAGAGTTTGAACCCAACGATAGTGAACCCAGGCATTTTTGGGTTCAGCCTGGGTTCATCGTGTGTTTGTATCAATTTCCCTCGGAATGGGGATCTTGACCTGCGGTTTCTCGCCCACGTGAAGCAGAGAACTTGAAAACACAGAAAAATTGTCTTGCGACCCCCGCCCATTCTTCAGGGAACTTTTTTTATTCCTCCTCGTCTCATGACCAGATTCTATCCCACGAGGAGGAGATCCCGATGAAGAAGATCCTTGCTTTTTGCCTGTGCATTCTGATGCTGGCGTCCCTCTGCGGCTGCGCCGCGCAGAGCGCGAAAAGCGCTCCCGCCGCCTATGAGGGCAGCTACATGACCTACGACACGGCCGCCGAGGAAGCGTATTGCGAGCCGGCTCAGGCCTCCGGTCTCGCCATGGCGGACACGGCCTCTTACGCCCGCGGCGCGGCTGCGGAGAAGACAGCCTCCAACGGAGCCGAGCCATCCGGCGAAGCACCCGAGGCAGACCCCGCCAAGCTCATCTATTCCGCGGACGTCACCGTGGAGACCACGGACTTTGACGGCTCGCTTGGAAAGGTCGACGAGCTGGTGGCGCGCTTCGACGGCTGGATCGAGTCGAGCAGCATCAACGGCGCCAATTACAGTGACATCTCCCGCGGCCGCAGCAGCGCCCGCAGCGCCTATTTCGCGCTGCGAATCCCCGGCGAGCGCTTTGATGAGCTGATTGGCAGCCTCACGGATCTGGGGAATGTCCCCTATTCCCATGTCTACACGGAGAACGTCACCGCACAGTACTACGACGTCCAGGCCCGTATGAACGCCTACCGGACCCAGGAGGCGCGTCTGCTGGAGATGATGGAAGTCGCCGAGGATGTGGAGGACATCATCCTGCTGGAGGACCGCCTTACCGAGATCCGCTATCAGATCGAGAGTCTCCAGTCCACTCTGAACAACTGGGATCGCCGCGTGAGCTACAGCAGCGTCTATCTCCAGCTTAACGAAGTGCGCGAGTATACGCCGGACACCCCGATCCAGCTCCGCTACGGCGAACGCCTGAGCCGCGCCTTCCGCGACGGCCTCAGCTCCGTCGGCAGCTTCTTCCGCGAGTTCCTGCTCTGGTTTGTGGAGGCCCTGCCGACGCTCGTGATCCTGGCCGTGCTGCTTGTCGTCCTGCTTCCGCTCGGCAGAAAGCTTCGCCGGAACGGCAAGGCCCGCCGCGAAGCCCGCAGGGCCGCGAAAGCGGAAAAAGAGAAGAAATAAGTCTCACACCCCCGTCTGCTCCGGGCTCCGGCGATCGCCGGGGCCCGGCCTGTTTTTTCGGATGGCGGTCCGTACGCTTGCCAATGCCCCGGGGATATGCTACAATCGGTCCAAAAAGCGGGAGAGCGCCGTGCCGTCCATCCCCGGCCGCCGCCCGTCCGCCGTTCTGGAGGTACCGGTCATGCGCAGCGAGCTTTTCTCGGTCGCAGTCTGTCTTTTCTATGTGGTCTTTCAGCTGCTGCCCCTGTTTCTCTACGATGACCTGATCGAGAGCATCCTGGCAAAGGACCGGAGCTGGTTCCGCTATCTCTTCGCCTGTCTCTGTTCCCTGCTGCTTCTGACGCTTTTCTCCTCATACGCCACCGGCCGCCTGCACTATCAGCTTCTGGTCTTCGACATGGACATGTCGCTGATCCCCGGCGCTTTCATCCAGCATTTCGGCCTTCACCTGCTGCTGCAGGCGCTGGCCATCGTTCTCGCGCTCGGCAAATACCTCTGGTCCGTTATTCGGCGCAGACGGAGATTCCGTTGGGCCTTCTTCGGCATCGAGCTCCTGTTTGCCGCAGGCTGCTGTGCCGCCGGCTACGGTCTGATCCGGGACAGACGGGTCCTGCCCTTCGGCAAAGAGCTGGACGCAGTCTATGCGCTCGCCTTTGCGCTGCTGCTGTTTGGGATCTATCGTGGGTTGCGGGGTGTCCTTCAAAGCCGAAAACCTGCTTCTGCAGCTTCTTCCGGCGCCGACGAGGCGGAATACAGGCGCGTCCTGGATGAGCGGAAGCGGCTCGGCGCCCAGGGCGACCACGCCTCTCAGATCCCGTTGCTGCTGAAAGCGACCGGGCTGACGCTCTCCCCTTTTCAGAGATCCACGATCTGGAACCTGCTCGGCCTGGCCTACGAGAACACGGCGTCTCCGGAACGGGCGCTGTCCTGCTACCAGACGGCGCTGCAATTCGACACGGGCAATCCCTGGGCGCTGAACAATCTTGCCCTGCTCCAGGCGGAGCGCGGCGAAAACCGCCGCGCGCTTAAGAACATGGAACGCGCGCTCCGCGAGAAGGAAAAACGGGACGGCGAGCTGGGGCTGTTCTACGCAAACTACGGCTATATCTGCGGCCTGGCCGGGAAGCGGGACAAGGCGGAGAACTATTTGAAAAAGGCCGAGACCGCCGGGTACGACGCCGCCGCTGTCCGGCGGCTCCGCGGCAGGCTGGGTCTGAACTGAAAAAGGCGCAGAAAAAAGCGAGTCCGTCGGACTCGCTTTTTTTAGGTCTGCTGTTTGCGGATCTTTTTCTTCCAGCACTGGTGACACATGGCGATATAGCTGTCGTTGCCGCCGAGCATCACCTGGCTGCCCTCCGTGACGATCCGGCCCGCGCCGTCGATGCGGGCGTTTACCGTCGCCTTGCGGCCGCAGGCGCAGACGGTCTTGATCTCCGTAAGGGAGTCGGCCAGTTCCATCAAGCGCTGCGCCCCGGGAAAGAAGTGGGTCAGAAAGTCCGTGCGGAGCCCGAAGCAGAGCACCGGCAGATCCTCCTCGTCCACGAGGTCCCGCAGCTGGTCGATCTGCGCGGGCGTGAAAAACTGCGCCTCGTCCGCGATGATAACGTCATGCTTCCCGGCGGCGCGATAGGCCTCCTTGATATCCTGCTCCGGCGAGATCACTGCGGCCCGGCAGCTCAGTCCGATGCGGCTGCGGATCAGGTCCGCCCCGTCCCGGGTGTCCACGCTGGGCTTGATGAGCCAGACCGTCATGCCCAGCTCCTCGTAGTTGAATTTGGTGATGAGCGCCTGCGCCGATTTGGACGAGCCCATCGCCCCGTATTTGAAATAGAGCTTCGCCATGCTCAGTCCTCCTCGCTCTCCAGGTGCGCGCGCACGCGCTGGATGACCATGTCGAGCGCGACCAGATTGTGCCCGCCCTCGGGGACGATCACGTCCGCCCGGCGCTTGGAGGGCTCCACAAAGGCCTCGTGCATGGGCTTGACCGTGCTCAGATACTGGTTGATGACGCTCTCGAGACTGCGGCCGCGGTCCCGCACGTCGCGCACGATGCGGCGCAGGATGCGCACGTCGGCGTCCGCGTCCACGAAGATCTTGATGTCCATCTGGTCGCAGAGCTCCTTGTTCTCGTAGATCAGGATGCCCTCCACAACGATGACGCGGGTGGGCCGGATGGTGATGGTCTTGTCCGTGCGGTCGTGGATCGAATAGTCGTAGACCGGGCACTGCACGCTCTGCCCCTGCTTGAGGAGCTTGAGGTGCTCAATGAGCATGTCGGTGTCGAAGGCGTCGGGATGGTCGTAGTTGAGCAGCGCACGCTCCTCATAGGGCATGTCGTGGTGCGCCTTGTAGTAGTTGTCGTGGTGGATGACCGAGACGTCCCCGCCGAAGCGCTCGATGAGACGCCTGGTGATGGTTGTCTTGCCGGAGCCGGTGCCGCCGGCAATGCCGATGACCATGATCTTGCTCATAGCGTTCTCCTCCGTCGTCATACGATTCTCGACAGTATTCTAACATAGATGCGCCGCGCTTTCAATTTGACTTTTCTTTTTTTCTCGCATATAATTTTCGTATCATCAACCGAACGGAGGTATCGTATATGCCTGTTCCCACCCCCCATATCAACGCGAAGAAAGAAGAGATCGCCAAGACCGTGCTGATGCCGGGCGATCCCCTGCGCGCCAAGTTCATCGCCGAGACCTTCCTCACCGACCCCGTGCTCGTCAACAACGTGCGCGGCGTTCAGGGCCACACCGGCACCTGGAAGGGCGTCCCCGTGACTGTGATGGCCTCCGGCATGGGCATTCCGTCCATAGGCATCTACAGCTGGGAGCTGTTCAACTTCTATGACGTGGACAACATCATCCGCATCGGCTCGGCCGGCGCGCTGCAGGACGATCTGAAGCTGCGCGACGTCGTGGCCGGGCAGGGCGCCTGCACCAACTCCAGCTACGTCAAGTCCTTCGGTCTGGGCGAGACCGCCACTTTCGCTCCCATCGCGGATTTCACGCTGCTCTCGAAGGCCGTGGAGGCCGCACGTGAGCGCGGGGTCGAGATGCGCGTAGGCAACCTGCTCGCCTCCGACACCTTCTACGGAGCCGAAGGCTGCGGAAAGAACGACGAATGGAAGCGCATGGGCGTGCTTGCTGTCGAGATGGAGTCCGCCGCGCTCTACGCCAACGCCGCCTACGCCGGCAAGCGCGCTCTCTGCATCTGCACGATCTCGGACCACATCTACCGCCCGGCGGACAACCTCTCCGCCGAGGAGCGCCAGACCTCCTTCACCCAAATGATGGAGATCGCCCTGGATACGGCGGTCAAGATGGCTGCGCTGTGAGTGCTAAAAAATCCACAAAAAGAAGCGCCTCATTTTGGCAACATGCCGCTTGATTTGTTCTGCTGCGACATGCTATAATATCCTGCGTAAAGGACATGGAAACCCCGTCCCGAAAAACTATAAAAAATGGAGGAAAAACATGAAAAAGATTCTCGCTATCGCTCTGGTCCTCTGCATGGTCTTCGCACTGTGCGCCACCAGCGCCTCCGCGGCCGACACCGTCAAGATCGGTATGGTCACCGACGTCGGCGGCGTGAACGACAAGTCCTTCAACCAGACCTCTTGGGAAGGCCTGCAGGCTCTTGCCGCGGAAGATCCCAGCTTTGAGGTCGCCTACCTCGAGAGCAAAACGGACGCCGACTATCAGACCAACATCAACACCTTCATCGATGAAGAGTATGATCTGATCATCTGCGTCGGTTACATGCTGGCCGACGCCACCCGTGAGGCGGCCGAGGACAACCCCGACCAGCTCTTTGCCATCATCGATGACTCCTCCTGCGCCGATCTGCCCAACGTGGCCTGCCTGATGTTCGCTCAGGAGCAGGCTTCCTACCTGGTTGGCCTGGTCGCCGGCTCCGTCACCGAGAGCAAGACCGTCGGCTATGTCCAGGGCATGGTCTCCGACTCCATGAACCTCTTCGGCATCGGCTACATCACCGGCGTGCTTGAGGTCTGCCCCGACGCCACCGTGCTGCAGTACAACGCCAACAACTTCGGCGACATCGCCGGCGGCTCCACTGCTGCGAAGAACATGATCACCAACGGCGCTGACGTTATCTACCAGGCTGCCGGCGGCACCGGCATCGGCGTCATCAACGCCTGCGACGAGGAAGGCATCTGGGCCATCGGCGTCGACACCGACCAGGCTCCTCTGGCTCCCGATCACGTCATCACCTCCGCCATGAAGCGCGTCGACGTTGCTTCTCAGGACATCTCCAAGGCTGTCGCGGCCGGCGAGTTCGCTGCCGGTGTGCACCTGTATGACCTGTCCAACGGCGGCGTTGACCTGGCCCCCACCCGCGATCACATCCCCGCCGAGGTCCTCGAGCTTGTTGAGGCAGCCAAGGCTGCCATCATCGCCGGCGAGAAGACCGTTCCCACCACGGTTGCGGACTGCCCCGCTTTCACCCTGGGCGACTGATTTCGGATAACGGAATGACAACAGAAAAGAAGCTGTCTTCGGACAGCTTCTTTTTTTGCCGCAAGGGCAAAGAAACAGTGGAAAACAGACGCCTTCTATGGTAGAATATGATATAAAACGATCAAAGGAGTCTTGTCCATGGTTGATTTCTATCAGATCCGCAGTCCCCTCTCGCAGATCACGGAAGAGCGCATGGGACAGTATATCCGCGCGCTGTCCGATGAGTTGGGCGAGGCGCTGCAGCGCGTCCCGCTCGAGCAGTACCTGGCCGACGATTTTGCACTCCTGTACGTCGCCTCCGGCGGCAGCGAGGGCTTCTTCCTGGAAGTTTTTGAACAGCTCAAGGCGCGGCACTGCTACATCCTCACCAGCGGAGAGTCGAATTCCCTCGCCGCCTCGATGGAGATCCTGAGCTACCTCAACAAGCACGGGGGCAGCGGGGAGATCCTGCACGGCGACATTGGGGAGGTCGCGGCGCAGATCCGCGCGCTTCGCAACGCCCACCGGGCTCTCGCGGCGCTGCGCGGCAAGAATCTCGGCTGTATCGGCGAGCCGTCCGACTGGCTGATCGCGAGCGGCTATTCCCCCGAGGCCATGAAGCAGAAGCTCGGTCTCGGCTTCGTCTCCATCCCGATGGAGGAGCTTCTGGCCGAGATCGCGAAGAAAAGCTATGTCCCGAATGACTTCACGGCCCTCTTCCTGGCACAGGACTTTGACAAGAGCGAAGTGGAAAAGGCCCTGTATGTCTACGGCGCCTTCCAGCGCCTGGTGGAAAAGTATACACTCTGCGGCGTGAGCGTGCGCTGCTTCGATCTGCTTGACACCGTATACACCACGGGCTGTCTGGGGCTTTCCATACTCAACAGCCTCGGCGTCTACGGCGGCTGCGAGGGCGACGTCCCCGCGCTGCTGTCCATGGCGGTGCTCGGCAGTCTCACGGGCGAGCCTCTCTTTATGTGCAATCCCAGCCGCTTCGACACCAAGAACGGCTACGGCATCTTCGCCCACTGCACGATCCCCGTCACGATGCTCAAGGATTTCTGTTTGAACACGCACTTTGAGTCCGGCATCGGGGCGGCGGTCCAGGGCCGTTTTGAGGAAGGTCCCTGCACGATCTTCAAGTGCGAGGGCGATCTTTCCCGCTTCCACGCGCAGGAGGGCGAGATCCGCGACGTGCCGTTCAGCGACATGCTCTGCCGCACGCAGGTCAAGGTCTGTCTGGACGATTTCTCCTACTTCCTCACGAAGCCCATCAACAATCACCATATCCTCTGCCGCGGAAAGCACGCGGCTGACGTGGAGGCGTTCTTCCGCCTCCTGGAGCAGCGCTGATTCAGCTGATATTTTTATTTAGATAGGGGGCGGTCAATTTGTCAAAAGAACATGTGGACATGAACGTGCCCGTCATTGAGATGCGCGACATCGTCAAGAAATTCGGCGATTTCGTCGCCAACGACGGCATCAACCTCACGGTCCACAAAGGCGAGATCCACGCGATCCTGGGCGAGAACGGAGCCGGCAAGTCCACGCTGATGAACCAGCTCTACGGCCTGCTCAAGCCCACCTCCGGTGAAATCCTGGTCAACGGAAAGAAAATCGAAATGAACAACCCGCGCGACGCCATCGACGCTGGGATCGGCATGGTCCACCAGCACTTCATGCTGGTCCAGCCCTTCACCGTGACCGAGAATATCGTGCTCGGTACCGAGCCGGTCAAGGGCCTTAAGCTCGATATGGCCACGGCGCGCAAAAACGTGGTGGAGATCTCCGAGCGCTACGGGCTCTCCATCGACCCGGACGCGAAGATCGAGGACATCTCCGTCGGCATGCAGCAGCGTGTGGAGATCCTCAAGGCGCTCTACCGCGGCGCGGATATCCTGATCCTGGACGAGCCCACCTCCTCCCTGACCCCGCAGGAGATCGTGGAACTGATCCAGATCATGCACAATCTCACCGCAGACGGCAAGAGCATTATCCTCATTACCCACAAGCTCAAGGAGATCAAGGAGTCGGCGGATTTCTGCACCATCATCCGCATGGGTAAGTACATCGGCACGGTCGACGTCGACACCGTGGATGAGAACGATCTTGCAAGCATGATGGTCGGCCGCAAGGTCACCTTCAAGGTGGACAAACCCGAACAGGCGCCGGGTCCCGTCGTTCTGGACGTGAAGGACCTCCACGGCGTGGACTACCGCGGCGTCGAGATCCTGAAGGGACTGAATCTGCAGGTGCACGCGGGCGAGATCGTCGGCATCGCCGGCATCGACGGCAACGGACAGACCGAGCTCGTCGAGATCCTCACGGGCCTTCGCAAGGGCACGAAGGGCGAATGCACGGTCAACGGCGTCTCCATCTTCAACAAGTCTCCCTCCTTCGGCTTCAACCACGGCGTTTCCTCCATTCCGGCCGACCGGCAAAAGCACGGCCTCGTGCTGGACTTCTCCATCGAGGACAACCTGATCCTACAGAACTACGAGGAGTCCCCCTTCGCCAAAAAAGGCATCCTGCAGCGTGATCCCATTTTCGCGCACGCGAGCGAATCCATCGAGACCTACGACATCCGGCCCCGGCAGAGTGAGAAGCGCGCAGCCGGCACGCTCTCCGGCGGCAACCAGCAGAAAGTCATCATCGCGCGCGAGGTGCAAAACGACAAGGATCTGCTGATCGCCGTCAATCCCACCCGCGGCCTGGACGTCGGCGCGATCGAATACGTGCACAAGTACATCGTGGAGCAGCGCAACAAGGGCAAGGCCGTCCTGCTCGTCTCCTTCGAACTGGACGAGATCATGAGCCTGTCCGATGTGATCGACGTCATCTTTGACGGGCAGATCGTCAGCTCCATCCCCGGAAAAGATGCCAACGAAAACGATCTGGGCCTCATGATGGCAGGAGGGAAAACGGCATGACAAAGAAAAAGAGCTTTCTGGACGTCCTCTCGACAAGCACCTTCCTCCACATCCTGTTTTCCATTTTCCTCGGCTTTCTGGTCGGCGCCCTCTTCCTGGTGGTGATGGGGCTCTCCGTCGGCGAAGCCTATGGGCGGCTTATCAACAGCGTCACCAGTCTGAAGGGCTTCTCCTATGTGGTCGTCTATTCCGTTCCCTACATCGTGGCCGGCCTTTCCGTTGCCTTTTCTTTCAAGACCGGTGTGTTCAACATCGGCGCGGAGGGTCAGTTCGTGGTCGGCTCGATGGCCGCCGCGGTCGTCGGCATCCTGTGCCCGAACATCCCCAAGCCCCTGCTGATCCCCCTCTGCTTCTTGGCCGCGATGGCCGCCGGCGCCCTCTGGGGCATCATCGTCGGTTTCTTGAAGACCAAGTGGGGCATCAATGAAGTCCTGAGCATGATCATGTTCAACTGGATCGCCTTCTACCTCTCGAACTTCATCGCCGGTATTCCGGCCATCAAAAACGAGGGTTCGGCGGAGGCCACCAAGAACATCTCCGCCAACGCGAGCATGCTGTTCTCCAAGAGCTTCATCAAGAGCGCCGGTCTCTGCCCCACCGCCAACTGGGGCATTCTGGTCGCGATCGTGGTCATGCTCATTGTCTGGTTCATCATTGAAAAGACCACGCTCGGCTATGAGCTCAAGGCGGTCGGCTCCAACAAGTTTGCCGCGGAATACGGCGGCATCAACGTCAACCGCTCGATCCTGACGGCGCTAGCCATTTCCGGCGCGCTCGCCGGCCTCGCAGGCGCCCTGCAGCTCATGGGCATGGGCAGCCGCATCAGTATCTTTTCCTCGCAGGAGGGCTTTGGCTTTGCCGGCATCGTGGTCGCGCTGATCGGCGTCTCCAATCCCTTCGGCGTGCTCATCGCGGGTCTCTTCTACGGCGCGCTGATGTACGGCGGCAGCAAGCTGAACCTTGTCGGCGCTCCGACGCAGCTCATTAACGTCATCGTCGGCACGGTCGTGTTCTTCATTGCGATCTCCGTCATCTTCAAGAACATCTTCCGGCGCAGGGCACGGAGTCCGCGCAGCATAGAACGGCAGGCAGAAAAGGAGGCGGATAAGAAATGACCAACTTTATGAACAGCTTCGGCATCATCCTCTACGCCACCCTCGTCTATTCCACACCGCTGCTCTACGCCGCGCTCGGTTCCTGCTTCTCGGAGGTCTCCGGTGTGGTCAACATCGGCATCGAGGGTATGATGACCGCCGGCGCTTTTACCGGCACTGTGGTCGCCTACTTTACCGGCAGTCCCTGGATCGGCTTTGTCTGCGGCGGTCTCGCCGGCGCTTTCTTCGGCATGCTGCACGCTGTCGCCACCGTGAACCTCGGCGCGGACCAGACCATCGCCGGTACGGCCATCAACATGCTCGGCCCCGGTATCGTCATCATGATCGCGAAGGTCATGTTCAACTCCACCGACACCATCCCCCTGACCGCCACGCAGAAGATCCCCAAGCTCTTCTCCGGCGTTTTCGACACCAACACGGTCTTCGGGCGCTTTATGGACAACGTCTTTGCCAACTACGCCTCGACCTATCTGGTCTTTATCGCGGTGCTGATCGTCTGGTTCGTGTTCTACAAGACCCGCTTCGGTCTGCGCCTGCGCGCCTGCGGCGAACACCCCCAGGCCTGCGAGACGCTGGGCATCAACGTGATCGCGATGCGCTTTGCCTGCGTGTGCATCTCCGGCTTCCTGGCCGGTCTCGGCGGCGCCTGTGTCACCATGACGGTCTCGACTCAGTTCCGTCCCATCTCCATCGTCGGCCAGGGCTTTATCGCCATCGCGGCCGTCATCTTCGGCAAATTCCGGCCACACGGTGCGCTGCTGGGCTGCCTGCTCTTCGGCTTCTGCTCCGGCCTGAAGGTCGTGCTCGGCGGCTCCTCCGGCGTGAACATGCATCTGATCTCCATGATCCCCTATGTGGTCACGGTCATCGTGCTGATTCTCTTCGTCGGCAAGTCCCGCGTCCCCTCCGCCAACGGCAAGCCCTACATCAAGAGCAAATAATCAAGCGCATACATATCGAGCCGGCCCGGACTCCTGTCCGGGCCGGTTTGCTTCTTTTTTCTGTTTTCGAAAGCAGAAAAAAACGGATCGCCGCGCCAGCCTGCGGGCTGCTTTGCCATGGCGCGCTCTGCTTCAGCCTGTCTGCTCTTTTTTCCATCCCCGCGGAAGCGCTTTTGACCCGCGGGCCAGGTCTGTGGTTTTCACGTGTACAGAAAACCGGCCTGTCCGAATGGACAGGCCGGTTCGTTGTCGTTTTCTTCTCTTACCAGAGGTAAACCGGGATCGAATACTCGAAGCCGTAGCAGGTGACGGTCAGCTTCGTGCCGCCGGACTTGGCCTGCAGGATCTCGCAGGTGCAGCTCTTGCCGTCCTCGCTCGGGGTGAGCTTCAGGCAATCCGGGTCCGCGGTGGACCAGGTCATGGGCGCGTTGGCAAAGACATCGGCCGGGTAGGCGCTGGCCTTGATCGTCAGCGGATCCTCGCCCATGTGCATCGTGAAGCCGCCCTTCTCCTCCGTAAGCTCGGTCTCATAGAAGAAGATCTTGATCGCCTCGACCGTCGGCGTCGGCGTCGGGGACGGAGTGGGTGCGGTCTCGATATAGAGTGCCGGGTCCTCGGTCACAACGGCGGGAGTCGGCGTGGAACGGGAGCGGCGGGAGGGTGTGTTCTCGTTGTCCAGTCCGTTGAGCGTGGTGGAGACCATCACGATCACGGCGAGGATAACGGCGACGACCAGGATCAGCCCGAAGATCAGCTGCCAGCGGGTGTTCGTCTCGGCCCGGTCATAGGACGCTGTCCCCTTCACGGTGCCCGGCGTGGGCGCGGGCGTGCGCCCGCTCTGCATGACGCGGCGGGTTCCGCAGTTGGGGCAGCGGGTACGCAGAGCGGAAAAGCTCTGACCGCAGCGGCGGCATTGTACCTCAGGGATCATGCTCATACTTCTTCCTCCATTCTATCGGCGATGCTTGCGCAGTTTTCTACTCAATTCGATAAAATAATACAACTTCTTGTTCTTTTCGTCAAGGGCCGCGCATTTCCTATGCAGCCAAAAAAATACATTTTTTGAGGCTTTAAGGATTATTAAGAATTGGAGGGCTCGTCCCAGGTCCGCTCGCTGATGATATAGCGCGGACGGTGCTTGGTCTCCATATAGATCTTCCCGATATATTCGCCGATGATGCCGAGGCAGATGAGCTGAACGCCGCTGACGAAGCACACGATACAGGTCATGCTGGCCCAGCCGGCCACGGCCTTGCCGCAGAGCGCGGTGATCAGCGCCCAAAGGCAGCCGATGAAGCTGACGAGCGCGACGAAGAAGCCGAAGCCCATGATGAGCCGCAGCGGCTTGACCGAGAGGCTCGTGATACCGTCCACCGCCAGCGCGATCATCTTTTTCAGCGGATAGTGGCTCTCCCCTGCCAGACGCTCGGCGCGGGCGTAAGGCACGCTGGTGCTCTTGAAGCCCACCAGGGGGATCAGGCCGCGGAGAAAGAGGTTGACCTCCCTGAAGTCGGCAAACTCCTGCAGGACCCGGGAACTGATCAGACGGTAGTCGGCGTGGTTGTAGACGACCTCGGCGCCCATGGCGGCCAGGAACTTATAGAAGCTCTGCGCCGTGAAGCGTTTGAAGAAGGTGTCGGTCTCGCGGCTCGAGCGCACGCCGTACACCACCTCGCAGCCCTCGAGATACGCGTCCACCATCGCGTCCATGGCGTTGATGTCGTCCTGCCCGTCGCAGTCGATGGAGATCGTGATGTCACAGCGGTCCTTCGCCTCCATGAGGCCTGCGAGCACGGCGTTCTGATGGCCGCGGTTGCGGCTCTGGCTGATGCCGAGATAGTGGGGGTCGGAAGCGGCGAGATCCGAAATGATCGCCCAGGTCCGGTCGCGGCTGCCGTCGTTGACGAAGAGCACGCGGCTGTCCTCACTGATCTTGCCCTCTCCCGCAAGCTGCAGGAGCTTGTCCCGGAACTGCGGCGCCGTGAGGGGCAGGACCTCCTGCTCATTATAGCAGGGAATGACGATATACAGGATCGGTTTATCCGGCATGGCTTGCTCCTTTCCCTCCGTCCGCAGGCGCGGGCTCGTTCGGTTTCACCGGCCGCGTGTAGGAGAAGGCGGCCAGCAGGATCAACATAGGCAGAATGGGGTAGTGGCAGCGCGCGGCGACCTCGGTGAACAGCTGGGGAAGCGTCTGACCGAGGATATACAGCGGGAGCAGCAGCACCGTCCGCCGTTCTCCGCTCCGATACAGCCGCCAGGTCCCCCAGAGGGCGAGCATACCGACGGCGTAGTACCAGACGTTGCTGCCGAGCGCGAGGAGCTGATAGGCCCGGTCCCGCAGACCGGCACGGGAGAGGAAGGCGCCGCCCTCATCACAGCCGAGGAAGCTGCGCAGCTTGTTGACAAACAGCGCTCCGAAGGGGACCGTGCCGCTGTGCAGTCGTTCCTTCGCCTCCTCCAGGATTCGGCTCTGCGCCGAGATCGCGCTGCCCTCCTGGCGGCGCAGCTGCTTCAGATGCGCCATATCCTCGCGGGAATACGCGCCGAGGCTGTCGGGGTTGAGGCCTGCATACAGGCTGTAACCGGAGAAGGCCGCAGGCTCCTCGCCCAGCGTCCGCTCGGCGTACGCGCTCCAGAGGGGACCTGTCAGCAGGCAGGCAGTGAGCAGCAGCGTCAGAAAACCGATCCAGGTGCCGCGGCTCTCTTTTCCCGATCCGGTGCGCAGGAGCAGGGTCCAGATCAGCAGCGCAATGAGCGCCGCGACCGCTGCAACCGGTCTGGCCATGCCCACCAGGCGCAGCAGCAGGCCCGCAGCGAGGCCCAGCAGGGCGGCGGTGACCGGCTTCGGGCGGCGCGCCTCCGTCTCCGCCGCGAGCCAGAGCGCCGCGAGCAGCAGGCAGGTATAATAGGGCTCGGGGAGCACCATGGCGTTATAGAAGAGCTTGGAGGGGAAGATGCTCCAGCACAGCAGTACGAGCGCGGCGCTGTTGGGTCCGCGCCAGCGCAGCGCCAGGCGGTAGAGGAAGAAGCCCGAGAGCGTCGTGAGGCAGACGTTCAGCACCGGAATGACATACGGCCCCGTCCCGAAGAGGCGCAGAGACAGGCTCAGGAAGGAGGAATAACCCAGGATCGAGGGAAACAGCGCGAGATAGCTGCGGTTCGACGGCGTCCTGCCCGCGGCCAGATCCAGCGCCGCGCGCCAGTAGACGGCAAAGTCCCCCGCTGGCTCCAGGCGGAAGAAAAGGACCCAGGCCAGATTGAACAAAAAGCAGAAGCCGAGAAGAAGCAGCGCCGTCTTTCGGCTGCCCAGCCGCTCCCAGACACTGGGGGTCGGGCGCGGTCTGCGCTGGATGAGCGTATAGCCGCCCACCGCCATGACACCGAGTGCGAAGGCGACGCAGTACGACAGATGCTCCGGCTGCGCCCCGCCCAGCAGCAGTGCCAGGCCGAACACCAGCGCGAAGAGCGCCAATACCGCGACAGTCAGGATACGGCTGATCTTGTCCATTTCTTACCCTTCCAGAAAGGCGGCGAAGTCCGCCACCGTTTTAAAATACAGACGACAGTTTTCGCGCATGAAGCGCTCGATCTCGGGGATGTCGTTGGACCAGCCCACCGCGGCGAAGTCCACGCCGCAGGCGGCGGCCATGTCGTAGCCGGGCTTAAGGTCGTCGATCATCAGCAGTTCGCCGGGCGTGAGGCCGCAGCGCCGCAGGATCTCCTCCAGCGGCCAGGGCTCGGGCTTGCGCCGCTCCGGCGGCTGTTCCCAGCCGAAGACCAGATCGGGCTCCGGCAGTCCGTTGGCCCGGTAGTCCCGGCGGATATTGTCCTCATAGGAGTGGGACACCACACACAGCAGGCCGCCCGCTGCCTTGTGCCTCTCCATGACCTCCCGGACCCCGGGATAGGCGACGGGGATATGGTCCCGGACATACTCCCGCCAGAACGCGCTCTCCCGTTCGAGCTCCTCGTCGTTCATGCCGTACTCCTCCCGGCACATCGGGAGAAAGCCCGGCGCGAAGTTCTTGCGGAAATAGTCCTCGAGCGAGCAGTCCCGTCCGGGGTAATACCGGCGCAGGTACTCCACAAAGCAGGGGTGGTGGATCGTCGCGGTGCTGTTGACCACGGTATCGTCGTGGTCGAAAACCAGACAGCGGTACTTCATCAGTAAAACGTCGCGATTGCCTGGGCGGGCGGCTCGCAGCGTTCCCCGGCGATATAGCTGAGCACCGGTCCGCGCTTGCCGTAGGCGCGGTTGAACTTGAAGCTGATGCGCGCCGTCAGGATCATCCAGCTCTCGTCCTCCACGCTGTCGGCCTTTGTCCACTGGCAGACCAGGCCAGCGAACTGGATATCCTCCGCGCAGCAGGTCATCACATGGCGGCCCACCACGAAGGTCTCCTTCGGCAGCTTGCTGCGCACCAGAGCGCGGCACTTGAAGCGCACGGTCTTGCCCTCGTACTTTTTGGGTTCCTCGGACATGTCCCGATACCAGAGGGCGAAGTCCTCGTCGTGGATCTCGATGACCGGGGCGTTGATGTCGAAAGGCAGCGGGTCCTCGATGTCGTCGTAGACCACCTTGCCGTCCGGGGCCTCGTAGGCGATGTCCGCACGGCGGGAGGCACCGCGCACGATCTTGTGGAAGGCCATCTTGTCCATGTCGGGCCTGAAGCGGTTGAAGACCACCAGCTCGCAGCTTTTCAGCTTGTCGTAGACCAGCTGACGCATGTTGCTGTTATAGGCGAGGAAGGTCGCGGCATCGACGAACAGGAACTCCTGATAGACCATCCAGCCCTCGGGCATGGCGGCATAGAGCGCATCGAGCATCCACATGCCGTTGTACTCGATGACCACGCGCTCGGCCTTCGTTTCCTCCACCCAGGCGCTGAGCCGCTCCGGCTTCAGCTCGTCCTGGCTCTCCAGCACGCGGATAAACACGGCGGGGTCCGCGAACTGCTCGGGCGCGTATTCCTCCTCGCCCTCCTCGCAGACCAGCAGGAGCGTGCGCTCGCCATTGCAGAAGCGTCTGTCCTCGAGCGTCTCCTGGATGAACTTCGTCTTGCCCGCTTCCAGAAAACCGGTGAACAGGTAGACGGGGATATCGCGTTGCTTAGCCAATCTTAAACAGCTCCTTCAATGCCTCTTCGTGGATATGCGAGCCGATCACGCAGAAACGGCCCGTGACGGCGGCTGCGCCGCGGCGGATATCCGTCTCCCCGGGGACGTAGTCGAAGTACAGCCAGTCGCCGTCGCTCGCGTCCACAAAGCCCTTGGCGCGCAGGACGATGCCGTACTCGACCGCGTTCGAGAGCTCGCCGAGGATCTCGCGCAGCTCCGCCTCGCTGTACTTGCGCGGCGTCTCCTGGCCCCAGCTCGCAAACACCTCGTCGGCGTGGTGGTGATGATGGTGATGCTCATGCTCCTCATCCCCGTCGTGATCGTGGTGATGGTGGCATTCGCATTCGGGATCGTCGCACTCCTCGCCGTCATGGTGGTGATGGTGATGTTCGTGCTCTTCGTCTTCGT
Organism: Oscillospiraceae bacterium; assembly: GCA_017535865.1. GTDB lineage: Bacteria > Bacillota > Clostridia > Oscillospirales > Oscillospiraceae > Limivicinus. The sequence continues at coordinate 13,809 of JAFXTM010000043.1, read as the reverse complement.
CGTGATCGTGGTGATGATGGCACTCGCATTCGGGATCGTCGCACTCCTCGCCGTCATGGTGATGGTGGTGCTCGTGCTCCTCGTCTTCCTCGTGATGGTGATGCTCATGCTCGAGGCGCTCCATCTCGGCTCGCAGGCCGTTCTGGTCCATGGCCTCGCGGATCATCCTGCCCTCAAGCTTGTCCCAGGGCGTTGTGATCAGCCCGGCGTCGGGGTTCAGGCCCTTGAGCAGCTCGGCCGCAGCCCGGACCTTTTCCTCGCTCGCGGTATCGGTACGGCTGAGTACGATCAGATCGGCGCTGGCCACCTGGTCGTTGAAAAACTCGCCGAAGTTGCGCATGTACATCTTGCACTTGCCCGCGTCCACGACCGTGACCTTCGCGCCGATGTGCGCGCCCTCGACGCGCTCGACGGCCTTGGCGACGTCGGAGAGCTTTCCCACGCCGGATGGCTCGATCAGGATACGGTCAGGCCGGAACTGCTCCATGACCTGTCCGAGCGCCCGGGTGAAATCACCCACCAGCGTGCAGCAGATGCAGCCGGAGTTCATCTCGGTGATCTCCACGCCCGCGTCCTTCAGAAAGCCGCCGTCGATGGCGATCTCCCCAAACTCGTTTTCGATCAGGACCAGCTTCTCGCCCTGATAGGCCTCTGCGATCAGCTTGCGGATCAGCGTGGTCTTGCCGGCGCCCAGAAAGCCGGAGAATATATCGATTTTCGTCATAAAACGATCCTTCCTTTCGCGTTTCTCTAAATGAATAGTATATCACATGCTTTGTATTCTTACAAGGGGCCGCCTCCGTTTTGCCCCACACGCAGGGAAACGGCGCATTCGCGTTTTCAGCGGATGCGCCGTTCGGACCGGGCGAGCTTCTCAGCAGAGCTGCGCGCCGGCGGGGACGGAGTCGTCGAGGATTATCAGGTGCAGCTCCTCCTTGCCGTCGACCTCGCGCACGGCGGAGAGCAGCATGCCGTTGGAATCCTGGCCCATCATCTTGCGCGGCGGGAGATTCAGGATCGCGACCACGGTCTTGCCCACGAGTTCGTCCGGCTCATAGAACTTGTGGATGCCGGAGAGGATCTGCCGCGGCGTGCCGCTGCCGTCGTCCAGCTGGAACTTCAGGAGCTTCTCGGACTTTTTCACTGCCTCGCAGGAGAGGACCTTGCACACGCGCATGTCGCATTTGGCGAACTCGTCGATCGTCACGTCGGGCAGCACGGGCTTGGAAGCGGGCGCTTTGCCGCGGCGGGAGATCTCCTCCAGCTCGGCCAGCGTCTTGTCGAGGTCGAGGCGCGGGAAGAGCGTCTCGCCCTTGTGCACACGGATCTCGCCGGCGAGCCCGCCGTAGGCCGTGTCATCCCAGCCGCGGCAGTCCTGTGCGCCGATCTGCTCCAGGGCTTTGTCGCAGCTCTCCGGCATGAAAGGCGTGAGGCAGATGAGGCTCACGCGCAGCGCCTCGACGAGGTTATACATGACCTCGGCCAGGCGGGGACGGTTCTCCTCGCTCTTTGCCAGGACCCAGGGCGCGGTCTCGTCGATATACTTGTTGGCGCGCTGGATCAGCTTGAAGACCTCCTCCAGCGCGACATGGAGCTGGTAGGCGTCCATCTGCACGGCATAGCGTTCCGGCAGGGCGCGGATCATGGTCTTGAGCTCCTCGTCGAGCGGGGCCGCGGCGCGCTCGGTCGGCAGGACGCCGCCGAAGTACTTCTCGATCATCGCCGTCGTGCGGGAGACGAGGTTGCCGAGGTCGTTGGCGAGGTCCGTGTTGATCGTGGAGATCAGCAGCTCGTTGGAGAAGGCGCCGTCGGAGCCGAAGGGGAAGGTGCGCAACAGGAAGAAGCGCAGCGCGTCCACGCCGAATTTTTCAGCCAGGATATAGGGGTCGATCACGTTGGTGGAGTTGTTGGCCTTGGACTTGGAGACCTTGCCGCCGTCGATGATCAGCCAGCCGTGGCCGTAGACCTTCTTCGGCACCGGCTCGCCGAGGCTCATGAGCATGGCGGGCCAGATGATCGAGTGGAAGCGCACGATCTCCTTGCCGACGATGTGCACCGCGGGCCAGTACTTCCCGTAATCGTCGTAGCGGTCGTTGAGGTAGCCGAGCGCGGTGATGTAGTTCGAGAGTGCGTCGACCCAGACGTAGACCACGTGGCCCGGATCAAAGTCCACCGGGATGCCCCAGGAGAAGCTGGTGCGGGAGACGCAGAGGTCCTCGAGGCCGGGCTTGATGAAGTTGTTGATCATCTCGTTGACGCGGCTCGCGGGTTCCAGGAAGGTGCCGGTCTCGAGCAGCTCCTGCACGGGCTTGGCATACTTGGAGAGCCGGAAGAAGTAGGCCTCCTCTTCGGCGTCCTGCACGGCGCGGCCACAGTCGGGGCACTTGCCGTCGACCAGCTGGCTCTCGGTCCAGAAGCTCTCACAGTCCTTGCAGTATTTGCCGACATACTTGCCCTTGTAAATATCGCCCTTGTCGTACATCTTCTTGAAGATGCGCTGGATGGAGAGGACATGATAGTCGTCGGTAGTGCGGATGAAGCGGTCGTTGGAGATGTTCATCAGCCTCCAGAGGTCCTTGATGCCCTTCTCGCCCTCGACGATGCGATCGACGAACTCCTTCGGCGTGACGCCGGCGGCCTTCGCCTTGGCCTCGATCTTCTGGCCGTGCTCATCGGTGCCGGTCAGGAACATCACGTCATAGCCGCGCAGCCGCTTGTAGCGGGCGATCGCGTCGGTCGCCACCGTGCAGTAGGCGTGGCCGATATGCAGCTTGTCCGACGGGTAGTAGATCGGCGTGGTGATATAAAAGGTCTTCTTCTCCATGGTCTTTTCTCCTCTTCTGAATATGGTCGTTCAAAGCGCGGCGGCGCGGGGATCCGCCGGCTTACTTGTGCAGGAAGTAGGTGCTCGGGGCGCGTTCTTCGGTGCGCAGGAGATTGCCGTCCGCGTCGAAGATCTTCGCGTACAGGTACACATTCCAGCCCACCTGTTCCCCGGTGGTCTCGTCGTTGACCCGATAGCGGTCCGCGTAGAACTCGACGTGCGTGCCGTCGGTGTCGGTGCCCCAGATCTCGATTGTGATATAGCGCTCCACCGGATCGACGATGGTGTGGATCCGGACCGGGTAGTCCCGGGTATTCTTGAATTTGAAGTCCGGCTGCGGCCAGCTCACGGTGGCGTCCATGCCCCAGTCGAGATAGTCCACCTTGAAGTAGTGGTTGTCGCGGCTCTTGATACCGAGCTGGGAATACAGCACGGCGCAGTACAGCGTGGAGGACACCTGGCAGACGCCGCCGCCGAGCTCCTCGACCACCTCGCCGTTGGAATAGGCGGCGGCCAGCAGGAAGCCCGCCTCCTGTGTGCGCTCGCCGACGGTCTCGTTATAGCTGAAGACGTCGCCCGGGTTCAGGACGATGCCGTCGAGCTTCGAGGCGGCCAGCTGGATGTTGCTGATGCGGTTCTGGATGCTGTTGGGGAAATAGGTGGTCTGCGTGCCGAGCAGGTCGCGGAACAGCTGACCGCGCAGGCTCTCGCCCGTGACTTCGGGGGCGCGGATCTCCACCGGGATGCGGACGGTCTCCATCCAGTTCGCCTGACTCCAGCGCTGCTCCGCCTCCTGGATATCGAAGCGGCAGCCGACGACCTCGTCCACGACCTCCCAGTCCTCGGTAAAGTAGGCGTCCTGCGGCTCAAGGTCGAGCGTCTGCAGGATCGTCGGGAAGTCGGGGACCTGGGGCGGGTTCTCCAGCGTGTCGTATTCAAGCTCCGACTCGCCGGCAAGCAGCGCCTGCAGGACGGCCGCAGTCAGTTGCTCCCGGTTGAGCGCCAGATGCCCGGCGCCCTTTACGACATTCAGTGTCGCGTACTCCTTGTCCACCACATACTCGTCCGTGCCGCCCGTCGAGGCCTCAAAGAGCTTCATGCCGCCGTCGATCTGTTCCGCGATGTATTTCTCGTTCAGCATGGCCGTAAATTCGCCCAGGTTCACGGAGCTCACGCGGGCGGAGAGATAGCTGCCCAGATCCGCCAGCCAGCGGCCGGTGTGCCCGTAGGCGAAGGCCGTGTCCACGGCTTCCTCCAGGGACATGACGGCCCCCGCCGTCAGACGGTCCACGGCAAAGACCACCCCTGCCGGAAGCTGCACGGTGAGCGGCATCGTGTTTTCGCGCTCCCAGCCCTGCTCCCGCAGCCGCGTCTCCGTCTCCGCCTTCGTCAGGCCGGAGACGTCGATCCCGTCGAAATAGACGTTGGGGAGGTTCTTATCGCCCGTGGAGACGCAGGACCCGGCGTAAAGCGCGCCGCAGACCAGCGCCAGCACCAGCGAGACAAGGACGATCACGAGCGTCTGCAGACGCCGCCGCAGCTGCCGGCGCCGACGCCGCCGACCGGGACGCCGGGGGGCAGGATTGCTATGCTCTTCGGTTCTCCGCCGACGCGCCGGCTCATCGGCACGGGCCGTGTGCTTCGCGCTCGGACGGCTGTTCTCTTCCAGTTTTTCCACCTTGGTTTATCCTCACTGTTACGTTTTTTTGTAGAGCTCGGCAAAGAGCTCATCCTCGCCTTTCGGCATACTGATCTTCCGCTCGGCCTCGTCGGCCCGCTCCAGCCAGGGAATGCTCTCCGTCCGGCCGGCGGCCTGGGCCTCCAGCAGGATGCCGATCAGGGTGTTGGAGATGAGATAGCCCGGCACCGTGAAGTGCCAGCGGTCCCCGGTCCGCTCCACCCAGCCCTTCTCCTCGAAAGCCTCGAGCACCTGCCGGATCGCGCGCCAGTTCGACTGCGCCCGCTCGCGGTAGTCGTTCTCGGAGATGCCGTGCGAGGTACGCATGCCGAGCATCACGTACTCCACGGAGCGCTCCAGCGCGTCGACTGTCTCGTGCTCTTCGACCAGACTGGTCTTGCGGTTGATGCAGGCGATGTAGCGTTTGAGATCCCGGACGTAGGTGTAGCGCTGGTTCCCCACGCTCGAGGCGGCGCCGGGCCCGAAGCCCATGTAGTCGTCCAGGGTCCAGTATTTCATATTGTGCCGGCTCTCGAAGCCGGAGGCGGCGAAGTTGGAGATCTCGTACTGCCTGTAGCCGTAACGGGCCAGCGTCTCCGCCGCGTAGAAGTACATATCGGCCTGCATATCGTCGTCCGGCAGGACGGGCGAGCCGCTGTACTCCTCGTACATCGGTGTCCCTTCCTCCAGCTTCAGGCCATAGCAGGAGATGTGCTCGGGGTGCATCTCGAGGATGCGCTGCACGGACTCGGCCCAGTCGCTCTTGGTCTGGGTCGGCAGCCCGTAGATGAGGTCCAGGCTGATGTTGTCAAAGCCCGCCTCGCGCGCGGTGCGGAAAGCGTCTTTCGCCTGCTTGAAGTTGTGCCGTCGGCCGATGATCTTGAGCAGGTCGTTGTTCGTGGCCTGCACGCCCATCGAGAGGCGGTTCACGCCCTCCTGCCGCAGGAACTTGAGCTCCTCTTTGTTCACGCTGTCGGGGTTGCACTCCACCGTGACCTCGGCGTCGAGGCGGACGTTGCCGTTGAGCTTGAGGACGTTGAAGATCTCCATCAGGCGCTCGGCGCCGTAATAGCTCGGCGTGCCGCCGCCGAAGTAAACCGTGTCCACCTCGTAGTTGCGGATCGCATGGCTGCTTTCCTCCAGATGCGCGATCAGCGCCTTCTGGTACTTGTCCATCATGTGGTCGCAGCCGGCGAGCGAATAGAAATCGCAGTAGCCGCACTTGCTGGCGCAGAAGGGGATGTGGATATAGATGCCCAGACGGGGCCTTGCTTTCATGGCGTTTCTCCGTAAATCGTTTTGCAGCGATGGAGGCCGAAGCCTCGCAGCGTTTATTGCCGCGCTCGGCGAAACAGGCTCAGAAGAGCTCGCTCACGAGCTCCGTGAACTCGCCCGTGTCCTCGACCTCGACGCCCGCGTTCATCTCCGCGAGCACCCAGAGGATCTTCGCGAGCTTTTTGCCCTTCTCGCGGTCGCCCTCAAAGGCGGCCCTGACGGCCTCGAAGGCCGGATGCTCGGGATTGAGCTCCAGGACGCGGGTGGCGCGCAGCTTGCGCATCTCCTCGCTCGGACCACTGCGGAAATAGCGCTCCATCTCGAGGGTCAGCGGGCCCTCGCTGGTCAGGCAGCAGGGACGGGAGGCGAGCTTGCGGCTCAGGCGTACCTTCGCGACCTCATCCCCGATGGATTCCTTCACGAAGTCCAGCAGCTCGCGGTTCTCGATCTCGCGCTCCTCTGCGGCCTTCTTCTCCTCCTCGGTGTCGAAGCCGAGCTCGTCGGTAACGACGTTGCAGAAGCGCTTGCCGTTCACCTCTCGCAGATTCTCCACGACCATCTCGTCCAGCGGGCTCGTGAGATAGATGAGCTCGAAGCCGCGGGCGCGCACCTGCTCGCACTGGGGCAGCTCCATCGCGTGCCGGAGCGTGTCGGCACTCGCGTAGTAGACCGCCTGCTGGCTCTCGGGCATGGCCTCGGCGTACTCCCTGAGGCTGACCTGGCGGTCCTTGTCGGTGTAGAAGAGCAGCAGGTCGCGCAGGAATTCCTGGTAGCGGCCGTACTCGTCGCAGACGCCGCACTTGAGGTCGGTGCCGAAGTTCCGGAAGAACTCCTCGTACTTCTCCCGATCCTCCTTCATCAGCTTCTCCAGCTCGCCCTTGATGCGCTTTTCGAGGTTCTGGCCGATGATGCGCAGCTGACGATCGTGCTGCAGAATTTCGCGGGAGATGTTCAGGCTCAGGTCCGGGGAGTCCACGACGCCCTTGACGAAGTCAAAATACTCGTGCAGGAGCTTGTCGCACTTCTCCATGATCATGACGCCGTTGGAGTAGAGCGTGATACCGCCCTTGTTGTCGCCGGAGAAGACGTTCTCGTTCTGCTCGCCGGGAACGAAAAGCATGGCCTTGTAGCTGACCGTGCCCTCGGCGTTCACGCGCACGAGCGCGCAGGGGTCCTTCCGGTCGCGGTTTTTCTCCTTGTACCAGGCGATGCAGTCGTCGTCGGTGACCTCGCTCTTCGAGCGCTGCCAGATCGGGACCATGCTGTTGATCGTCTCGTTCTCCGTGACCATGCGGTAGTCGTACTTTGGGCTGCCGTCGTCGTTCTTCTCGCCGGTCTCAAAGCGCTCCTGATGCTCCACGTCCATCTTGATGGGCCAGCGCACGTAGTCGGAGTACTTCCGGATCAGGGCCTTGAGCTTCCATACCTCGAGGTAGGAGCCATAGACCTCATCCTCCGTGTCGGGCTTGAGGTGCATGATGACGTCGGTGCCGACCGTCTCTTTCTCGATGGGGATCACGGTGTAGCCATCCGCGCCCTTGCTCTGCCACTGCACGCCCTGCTCCTCGCCGTACCTGCGGGAGAGCACGGTGACCTCATCGGCCACCATGAACGCGGAGTAGAAGCCCACGCCGAACTGGCCGATGATGCTCAGATCCTCGGTCTTGTCCTGCTCCATCTCGCCCTTGAACTGGAAGGAGCCGGACTTGGCGATCACGCCGAGGTTGCTCTCGGCCTCGGCGAGGGTCATGCCGATGCCGTTGTCGCGCACGGTGAGAGTGCGCGCGGCCTTGTCCACGATCAGGTCGATCCGGAAATCGTCCCGGCTGAGGCCGACCTTGTCGTCTGTCAGGGACAGATAGCAGAGCTTGTCGATGGCATCGGACGCGTTGGAGATGATCTCCCGGAGGAAGATCTCTTTGTTGGTGTAGATGGAATTGATCATCAGGTCAAGGAGCCGCTTGCTCTCGGCCTTGAACTGTTTTTTGCCCATGTTCGCAGTTGCCTCCACTATAAAAGTCATAATAAAGTATTATAACACAGTTTTCCGGAATTTCAACACACCGAAGCGATTTCCTCTCCACTGTCCTTTTTTCCGGGACTGTGGTAAGCTGTCTGTAACCTTTCGCGGAAAAACGACGTTCTTATGAGTGAAGGGAGGGATGCGCATGGACGATTCTCAGATCGTCGAGCTCTACTGGCAGCGCTCGGACCGGGCGATCCCGGAGACCGCCGCGAAATACGGCGCCTACTGCCGGCGCATCGCATGCAACATCCTGCAAAGCCCGGAGGACGCCGAGGAGTGCGTCAACGACGTCTGGCTGCGCGCCTGGAACGCCATGCCGGAGCAGCGCCCCGCGCGGCTGGACGCTTTTCTCGGACGCCTGACGCGCTGGCTCAGTCTCGACCGGAGGCGGCGGGAGGGCCGGGACAGGCGCGGCGGCGGGGAATACACGCTCGCGCTCGAGGAGCTGGACGGCTGTCTCACCGCGCCGGAGAGCGTGGAGAGCCGCGTCGAAACGGCCGAGCTCAGCGCCGCGATCGACCGCTTTCTGGCCGGACTCGCGCCGGACGAGCGCACGGTCTTTCTCGCGCGCTACTATTTCGGCTGCCCGATCCGGCTGATCGCCGAAAAGCACGGCTTTGGGGAGAGCAAGGTCAAGACCATGCTGCACCGCACACGAAAAAAACTGCAAAACGCGCTGCGAGAGGAGGGTTATCTGTGAAAAGCGAAGACTTCATGGACGCGCTGACCGAGGTGGACGAGCGCTATCTGTGCGAGACGCTTGCGCGGATGGAGACGCCTGTCCATGTCAGGCCCCGGCGCAGACTGGTCCGGAGCCTGCTGCTCGCGGCAGTGCTGATCCTGCTGCTGGCCCCCGCCGCCTGGGCGGCCTATACGCACTATATGAGCGCCCGTGTCCCGGAGGGCGCGCTGCATTTCACGAGCATCGACGACGAGAACAAGCTGCTCGAGGGGAGCCTGCCGAACGTCGCGATGGTCGTGAACGTGGACACGCGGCCGGAGTCCACCGACGTGCTGCTGCGCTTCGGCTGGCTGCCCGAGGGCGCGCCGGCCCCGAGCGAGCTCTACTGCGGCGACGACCCGAGCTACTACGGCATGCTGGACTTCTTCCACGACCATGATCGCTGGCCGGGCTGGGAGCGCCGATCCCTGGACGAGCTGCTGGAGGAGGCCGGGATGACGGCCGATGAGGCGAAGAGCTGGTACGGCGGCTACAACTGGGAGACCGCCGACCGCGCGCTGCTGCATATCCAGGTGTTCAGCGCCGCGGAGCTCTATAAGCGCGATCTGCTGCTCGGCACCTACGGCGGAAAGAGCCGCATCGTCTTCGAGGGCGAGCGCGGCAAGTACGAGATGCTGGAGATCCAGATCGACTACCGGGAGATGTACCAGCGATTATTTGAAAAGAACGGCTACATGGCCCCGGAGGTGGAGTGGTTCAAGAACTACCTCTTCCTCCTTGAGCCGGAGGAGCAGTACCTGATCTTCATCGGCGGGAGCGATACCGCCTTCCCCTTTAAGACGCTCGAGCGGATCGCGGATAATCTCGAGGTGAGGATCACCGGCTTCCCCGCCCACGCGGGCTGGGAGGAGCACTCCTTCCTCCTGCTCGACCTCGGCCGGGGCTGAAAACCGAACGGCAAAAAACAGCCGCGGTCCTTCGGACCGCGGCTGTTCCCGCATATACTTTTTTCTTTCTACAGTCCGAAGCCCGCGAGAAGCTCCAAGGCTGCCTGATAGGCCTTTTCCGCCATCGCGGCGCTGCCCGCGGAGGCCGCGGCAGCCGCGTCCTCCGCCTGGGCGACCTCGCCCTGGAGCGCGGCCCAGTCGGCGTTGATCTCCGTCTGCAGCGCGGCCATCGCCTCGCTGATCTGCGCGGCGGCTTCCGCGTCGTCCTGCGCGATGTGGCTCAGCGCCGCATAGACCCAGTAGAGCGAGCTCTCCCAGCCCTCCGGGAAGACGACCCAGCCGTCCTTCGCGGCGAAGTACACGCCCTCGGCGGGTTCCTCCTCCGCGTATTCGGCAAAGCCGCAGCCGGCCTCATAGGCCCCGAACACGCTCTCGGTCAGCATCGGATAATAGGGCACAAAAACATTGAAGACAGCGTTGTCCATCGCGACCCACTCGACCGTCCCGAGAGGTCCCGGCCCGCCGATCTGGAAGAAGTGCGTCTCGGTGTTGCCGGGCTTGCCGATGGGCGAGACCTTGTAGAAGTCGATGACGCTCTGCGCGTCCAGGACCTTGTCGGCCGTCACCTTTGTGTACACGGGGACGATGCCGCCCTCGGCGTCCAGGTTCGAGATCGTGTAGTCCGCAGGATCCATGTCCCCGACCGCGGGCTCCGCCGGACAGTTCTTCCCAGCGTCAAGATAGTTGAGGCCCGCCGCCAGCCTGACGAGCGTGTTGCCGCCGTAAGCCTGGGCATAGGAGGCGGCGAAGTCGATCACATTCGCCTCCGCGTCCCCGACGAAGGTGCCCGCCTCAACGGCGGTCTCGATCAGCGCTTCCGAGGCGCAGACGTTCTCCGTGTCGTCGAGGTCGACCAGACCGAGGATGGAGATGTTCGGCTCGACGAACAGCATATCCGCATTGAGCTTTACAGCCAGATACTGCGTGCCGGTGACGTTTTCGATGTACCAGGCCTCCTCCGCGTCGGCAAGGATGATGCCGGAGCCGCCGCAGGCCCCGACCGTATCGTAGATCGAAGTCAGCAGCTGCAGCGCCTCCTGCGCGCTCGCGGCCTCGCTCAGCAGCACGGTGGTGATCTCGGCCTCCTCGATGCCCTCGTCGCAGAGCGGATCAAGTTCCGAGACGACCTCGTTGCCGCCCAGCGTCTCGGTCGCGGTGACACTCAGGCCCATCTCATTGGTGCCGCCGGCCTGATAGGGCGTATGGGCGTGCTCGCCGCCGCAGTCCGGGCAGACGCCCTGCGAGTTGTCGTCGCAGAAGGCGGTGTAGGCGTAGCTGTCATGCGTAAAGGTCCAGCTGAAGCCGTAGCAGCCAAAGTACTCCTCCCCCGCCGTATGCGCCCCCGCCGGGATCGCGGAAAAGAGCTTGGCGTAGTCGGCGCTGTAATCCTCGCTTCGTCCAAAGAAGAAGCTGCCGTCCGCCGTCAGATTTCCGCCGGCATAGATGGTCGTACAGGCGAAGGCCTGACCGGGCAGCGCCAGGAGCAGTACCAGGGCCGCCAGGAGAGACGCATATTTCTTCCAATTGTTTTTCATGGTTCACGCCTCCTTTTGGATGTTGGCCGCATTATAGCATGAATAAAAATTAATTACAATTGGTGGTTTATCCAAATATATAGAATATTTATCCGTTTGTATTTAATAATTATGCATATATATGCGTCACTCATCCTGTGCGCTCCTCCCCCGCACGGCGCGGCGCCGCGCGTTTCAGGGCCGCGGGAGATGGTGCGCGGCGGGCGGCTGACTGCCGCCCCTGCCTCCTCAGGACTTATGACGAAAACGGAACGCAGAAAAACCGCCGTTCATTCCAAACGGCGGTTTTCTCTGTTCATTAATGCTACTGCTTGTAGTGGTGGGCGTCCTGCAGGACCATCTCCTTGACCTTGAGCAGACGGACCTTCGTGGCGTTCTCGTTCTCCTCCAGCTTCATGGAGATGTACTTGATGTTTCCCTCAAGTTCGGGGATCATCACGTACTCCAGCGCGTTCACGCGCCGGCGCGTCTTCTCGATCTCCTCGGCTAAAAGCTGCATGGTCTTCTCGACCTGTGCCAGCTCCAGCATGTCCTCGAACACCCGCGCCAGCTTGTCCAGCGCGTCGTCCAGCTCGCCCGAGGTCTGGGCGAAGCCATAGGGATAGATCTCCGAGGGGTCGTTGTTCTTCGTATGGAAGCTGTACCGGGGCACGTTCACGCTCATGATGTTTTTGAAGCTCATGCCCAGCTCCACGCTCTGCCTGGGATAGAGCAGCGCCTGCTCGAGCATCTCGGGTGACATGATCGAGCTTGCGACCTGCTGCGACGCGAAGGCCTGGGTCAGGCCCTCCTCGACGCGGATGCGCAGCTGCTGGTTCAGCCTCACCACGTCCATGAACTGGCGCATCAGCTCATCGCGCTTGTCCTTGAGCAGCTTGTGACCGCGCCGGGCGGTCTTCAGGCGGCCCTTGAGCTGATTGAGCACCATACGGGTCGGGGTTATCGCGGTACCGGCCATGTCGTCACCATCCTTTCAAAAAATCTGTTGTATCCGGGACGGCTTATTTCGACGCCGGCATATACTTCTCGATCATCTCCGGCTTGATGCGCTTGAGCTCACGCCGCGGCAGGATGCTCAGCAGCTCCCAGCCGAGGTCCAGCGTCTCCTGGATGGAGCGGTTGGTGGTGTTGCCCTGCGAGACGTAGCGCCGCTCGAACTCGTCGGCGAACTTTGCGAAGAGCTTGTCGTCCTCCGACAGCGCGGCCTCGCCCAGGATCGTCATGAGCTCCTTGGCGTCCTTGCCGCGGGAGTAGGCGGCGAAGAGCTGGTTCATCGTGCCGGCGTGGTCCTCGCGGGTCTTGCCGACGCCGATGCCCTTGTCCTTCAGACGGCTCAGAGAAGGCAGCACGTCCACGGGCGGGACGATGCCCTTGCGGTGCAGGTCGCGGCTGAGGATGATCTGGCCCTCGGTGATGTAGCCGGTCAGGTCCGGGATCGGGTGGGTCTTGTCGTCCTCGGGCATGGTCAGGATCGGGATCATCGTGATCGAGCCCTTCTTGCCCTGGCGGCGGCCGGCGCGCTCGTAGAGCGTGGCAAGGTCGGTGTACAGGTAGCCGGGATAGCCGCGGCGGCCCGGGACCTCCTTCTTGGCGGCGGAGACCTCGCGCAGAGCCTCGGCGTAGTTGGTGATGTCGGTCAAGATGACCAGCACCTGCATGTCCTTCTCAAAGGCCAGGTACTCGGCCGCGGTCAGCGCGACACGCGGGGTGGCGATACGCTCGACGGCGGGGTCGTTGGCAAGGTTCGAGAAGACGACGGTGCGGTCGATGGCGCCGGTACGGCGGAAGTCGTTGATGAAGTACTCCGACTCCTCGAAGGTGATGCCGATGGCGGCAAAGACGACGGCGAAGGTCTCGTTGTCGCCCAGCACGCGGGCCTGGCGCGCGATCTGCGCGGCGAGGGCGGCGTGCGGCAGGCCGGAGCCGGAGAAGATCGGCAGCTTCTGGCCGCGGACCAGCGTGTTCAGTCCGTCGATCGTGCTGACGCCGGTCTGGATGAACTCGGCGGGATAGGCGCGGGCGGCGGGGTTCATGGGCAGGCCGTTGATGTCGTTATATGCGTCGGCCAGGATGGCGGGGCCGCCGTCGATGGGGTTGCCCATGCCGTTGAAGACGCGGCCGAGCATGTCCTCGCTCACGGCGAGCTGCTGGGGGTGGCCCAGGAAGCGGACCTTGGTCTCCGCGAGGTTGATGCCCTGCGCGGACTCGAACAGCTGCACGACCGCACGGTCGCCCTCGACCTCGAGCACCTTGCAGCGGCGGGTCTCGCCGTTCGGCAGCTCGATCTCGCCCAGCTCGTCGTAGGTGACGCCCTCGACGTGCTCCACGATCATCAAGGGGCTCGCGATCTCATGGATGGTTTTATACTCTTTGATCATGCGTCCTCACCTCCGGCAATGACTTCTTCGATCTCTTTCTTCATCTCGGCGGCGAGCGCGCTGTAATCGGCGGCGTAGGTCCCGGCGTCGGCCATCTTGGCGCGGCCGATCTTCTCGCGCACGTCGATGGCGAAGAGGCCGTTCATGTCCGCGCCCTTGTCCAGCGCCTCGCGGCAGATCGCGTCGTAGCGCAGCACCAGATCCATCAGTCTGAACTGCTTGGCATAGGAGGAATAGGCGTCCTCGTCGACGAAGGCGTTCTGCTGCAGAAAGTCCTCGCGGATCATCTTGGCGGTCTCCATGGTCAGCCGGTCGGCGGGGCTCAGGGCGTCCTGGCCCACCAGACGGACGATCTCCTGCAGCTCGCTCTCCTCCTGCAGGATGTGCATGGCCTTGGTGCGGTT
>JAFXTM010000042.1 GCA_017535865.1 Oscillospiraceae bacterium | reverse complement strand
CGCCTCCGGCACGGTCAGCTCGATCTGCTCCGCCGGATTGATCGCCTTGTCGATCTCGTCCACGGCGTAGGCCACGCCCGCCTCGCAGGTCCCGAACAGAATCAGGACGGCAAGCAGCACGGCCAGCGATCTTTTACAAAAGTGTTTCATAGGGAATCGACTCCTTGTTGATTAAAATCACAGATCACATATCAGGCCGATCTTTATCGTCGATGGGCTGAGGCGGGACATAGGGCGGGTTCTCCCCAAAGGGATTCCCCCCGCCGGCGACCTGATCCAGGTCGTCGTCGGAGAGCTCCTCCATGACACGAAGAGCGGTCTGGGCCTCGGTCAAGGCGTCGTTGGCGCTCTTGACCGCTTCGGATGCCTTCTTCACAGCCTCTTGGGCCATCTTCTCGATCTGCTTTTTTCTGTTCTTCATGGTGTTTACTCCTTTCAGACTTTGAGCTTTTGTTTTTATTTCAAAGCGGAATTGTTTTCCGACATAGAAACCCGAGGGTTCTTTACATAAGCTGGGAACGCAAGGCCTCCAGCGTTTTTTTGTGCTTCACCTTCACCATACCGTAGCTGATGCCGGTGAGACGAGATATTTCTGTCAGCGTTTTCCCTCTGTAATAGCGCAGAACGATAATATCCCGTTCCTCCGGCTGCAAGGCTTTCAGCGCGAAAGCCAGACGCTCCAGCGTTTCCCTGCGGATGAAGTCTTCCTCCAAATCATCCGGGGCCGCAAGCTCCTCAGTGAGCGGTTCGGCAGTACGTTTCGTGCGGTAATAGTCAATCAAAGTGTATCGGGTAATTCGGTAGATCCATGTGGAAAGGGACGATTTTCCCTCAAATCGGGGGAGCGAACGGCAAACCTGCTCAAAGACCTCCTCGCACAGATCCTCCGCGTCCTCCGGGCTTTCCATTTTCCCGCTGAGGTAGGAGAGCACCTTTTCCCGATAGGCGGCGTAGATCTCGCCTTGCGTCAGCGCCGTCACGTTTTCCGATCTCTTTCCTTTGGGTCGGGTGGCTGCGAAAACGGGTCGCCGGCCGCCGAGAGCGTATCCAGCTCATCGTCGGTGAGCTCCGCGCAAAAGTACCGCGCCTCAACCTCGTCGATCACGCTTTGCAGAGCCGGTTCCTTCTCAAATTTCTGAAAATCGAATAGCCCTGCCAGCAGCTTTTCCATGTTCATTTGCATCACCTCGCTCCTTTTCCGTCTACTTATATAGCCGAAGCACTTTGATTTTTGGCAATGGTTTTTTGAAAAAATTTTCACGTTTCCGCGTGAACGCTCCGCTCATGCGGAAAGGTCGGACAGATTCAGTCGATCCGCTGGCGCTCCACCAGCTCGGCAAAGAAGCCGCCCTTGTTTGTCAGTTCGTCGTAGGTTCCTTCCTCGATGATCCTGCCGCCGTCGAGGACGACGATGCGGTCGCAGTCCTTCACGGTGGAAAGCCGATGGGCGATCACCACGCGGGTGCAATCCAGTCCCGCGAGGGCGTCTGCCACCTGCTTCTGCGTCTTGTTGTCCAGGGCGCTGGTCGCCTCGTCGAAAAGCAAAATCTTCGGCTTCGGCGCGATGGCGCGGGCGATCATGATGCGCTGCTTCTGCCCGCCGGAGATGCCGCCCTGACCTTCACTCAAAAAGGTGTGCATTCCCATGGGCATGGCGCGGATGTCGTCCGCGATGCCTGCTTTTTCCGCCGCCTCCCACGCGTCGTCGAGCGAAAGCTGAGGCGCGGAGACGGTGATGTTGGAGAAAATGTCCCCGTGGAACAGGCTGCCGTCCTGCGTCACCACGCCCATCTTGCGGCGCAGGGAGCCAAGGTCGAGGGAGCGCAAATCCTTGCGGTCATAGTAGACCGCGCCCTTTTCCGGCGTCTCAAAGCCGAGAAGCAGGCGAAGGAGCGTACTTTTGCCGCAGCCGGTCTTGCCCACGATGGCGACGTATTCGCCTGACTTGATTTTCAAATCGAGGCCGTTTATCACGTAGGGCTGCGTATCGTAATAGCGGAAGGAAATATTGGAGAGCTCGATGCTGCCGGAGAGCTTCGTCACGATCTCCCGGCCCTCCGTCGTTTCTGGCTCCGTCTGCAAAATCGGTTCCGCCATCTCCAAAATGGGTTTGATCTGCGCCGCGGAGGTGGCGATGCTTGAAAACGCCGTGAAAGCGCCTGTGACCGTGCCGTAGGAGGCAGTGAAAGCGAGATAGGCCGAGGGGCTGACGCCGCCCGTCGCCGCGATGTAGTAGAGCAGCACCGTACCGAACAGGGACACCGCCAGCGTGATGGCCGAATTGATCTTCAAAAACAGCGGCGGGTTGAATTCGATCTCCGCCCCGGAGGCGTAGATTTTCGCCCACTTTGCAAAGGCACGTTTTTCCGCGCCGGAGAGCTTGATTTTCTGGATGCCGGAAAGGATAGCGTAGCTGACGCCGGATTCCTCCGCGGCGACCTTCATGTATTCCCGCGCCTCTTTCACTTTCAGAAAGCCGGTCAGCACCGTGACGGCCACCATCACGAGATTGACGGCCAGCGCCGGAAATCCCAGCGCCGGGGCATAGGAGAAGATCTGATTGATGTAAAGAAGCGATATAATCGCCGTAACGCCCGTGGAGAACACGCCACCCAGCAGAAGCGTACAGAGCTTGTTGACCGCTCCCGAGCGGCTTGCCAGCTCGCCAGCGCTAAACCCACGGAAGAAGGGCGTGGGCAGGCTCATGAGCCGGGCCATCATCGCCGCCTCCATCGGAACGGCGACTTTTGTCTGTATCCGCGCCATGGCGAGCTCCCGCGACGCCGTGAGGAGCTGGGAGGAGACGAGGACGCACAGCATAAAGAGCGCGGTGCTCCACAAAATCAGGCTGTTTCCGCTCTCCAGCACGAAGCCGGACAGGGTTTTGGTGATATGCGGGACCAAAATACCGACAAACGTCACCAAAAGGGTCAGCCCGATCACCACGGCAAAGTCCGCCCAATTCAGGCAGCCTTTCATATAGGAGAGAAGGTCCGGTATCCCGATTTTCTTCATCGGCAGCGGCTTGTAGAAGCAGATCGCCTCCGGGGAGAGCTGCTCCGCCGCCTGGCTCTTTGCCGTGACCTTTTTGCCGTCCGCGTCCTGCCAGAAGTAGCCGCCGTACTGTTTTGGAAGCAGCACCACGGGCAGTCCGCCGTCCTTATAAAATGCCATGATCGGGCCGAAGGAGGATTTATACCAATCCTCAGAGAGAGTGATTGGGCGATACATGAGTCCGTGGGGCTTCAGCGCGTAGTCAAGCTGATCCTCCATCGTATCCACGCTGCGGGGGATCTCCACCGGCCTCACGCCGTAGTATTTCAATAGCTCGTCGATGGCGGCTTTGGTGACGACGCGCCTGTCGCACATTTCTCCCGCACCGCGTTTCCCGACGACGGACGCCATCTCAAAGATCGAGTCCTCAAAGGCCTCCTGATCCCGCTCCTTGCGCAGCCGGATCTGTTCGTCGAATAAGCCCACGGTACACCCCCCTTCCTTAATCGCTGGTAATGAGTTCCGTGTAATAGCCGCCCTTTTGGAACAGCTCCTCGTGTGTCCCGCGCTCGACCACCTTGCCGCAGTCGAGGACGATGATCTCGTCGCAGTCGCGGATGGTGGAGAGCCGGTGGGCGATGATGATGCAGGTGACACCGCGCTCCTTAACGGCCTTCGTCAGCTCATATTCCGTCCTCGCGTCCAGGGCGCTGGTCGCCTCGTCCATAATGACGATGTGCGGGTCCTGCGCCAGCACGCGGGCGATCTCCAGCCGCTGCCGCTGGCCGCCGGAGAGGTCGCGGCCTCCCTCGGTGATTTTACCCTGATAGCCGCCGGGCCGCGCCATAATGTCGTCGTGGATCTGGGCGTCCCGCGCCGCTAAAATGACCTCAAAATCCTCGATGGAGTCATCCCACATTTTGATG
>JAFXTM010000041.1 GCA_017535865.1 Oscillospiraceae bacterium | reverse complement strand
GCGGGGACGGAGTTGTTGATATCGAGGATGGTGACCGCATCGCCGGAGATGCAGGCGCCGATGTACTCGGAGAGCGCGCCGTAGATATCGACCTCGCAGGCCACGGGGATGCCGCGGGAGGCCAGGCGGGAGTTGACGTAGCAGGGCTCGAAGCCGAACTGCTCGGGGAAGGCGGGCCAGCACTTGTCGGCAAAGGCGACATACTTACGCGCGCCCTTGTGCTCCTCGGCCCAGTCGAGCAGGGTCAGCTCGAACTGCGCCATGCGCTCGAGCATATCGGGGAAGTATTTGCCCTCGCCCATCTCCTCGGCCATGTCCTTGCAGACATCGGGGATGCGCTTGTCGCCGGCGTGGGCCTTGTAGCTCACGAGCAGATCCAGCTCGGAGTTCTCCTCGATCTCGATGCCCAGCTCATACAGGCCCTTGATCGGCGCGTTGCAGGCGAAAAAGTCCTGCGGGCGCGGACCGAAGGTGATGATCTTCAGGTTCTGCACGCCGATGACGGCACGGGCGATGGGATAGAACTCCTTGATCATCTTGCCGATGTCGGCGGCGGTGCCGACGGGATACTCGGGGATGTAGCTCTTGAGATGGCGCATGCCGAGGTTGTAGGAGCAGTTGAGCATGCCGCAGTAGGCGTCGCCGCGGCCATTGATGAGGTCGCCGTCGCCCTCGGCGGCGGCCACGAACATGCAGGGACCGTCAAAATTCTTTGCGATCAGGGTCTCGGGGGTCTCGGGACCGAAGTTGCCGAGGAACACCACAAGGGCGTTGCAGCCGGCGGCCTTCACGTCCTCAACGGCTTTGAGCATGTCCTTCTCGTTCTCGACGGTCACGGGGCACTCGTAAAGGTTGCCGCCGCAGGTCTTGACGATCGCCTCGCGCCGGGCGATGGACAGGCCGATGGGGAAACAGTCGCGGGAGACGGCAACGATGCCGAGCTTGACTTCGGGGATGTTGGTCATCATGATTCAAATGTCCTCCTTGATATCAATATTGAGGCCGCTCAGACCGATGTGAGCGCCGTTTTTCGCTTCGTCGGATTCGGGGTGTGCCAGCAGCCATTTGTTGCGGGCGGTCATCCAGCCGTCCTCCGCGCATTTGGGCTCGAAGGCCGGTTTTTCGGTATTCGTTCCCTTCGGCAGGACCACAGCCACGCGGAAGCCGCAGTGCGGGCAGGTGTGGCAGGGAGCGTAATGGAGCGTCGTGGCATAGACCTCTACGGGCACGCCGGCGGGCACGCGGAAAGCCTTGACCCTGGCGGTGTCCAGCACGCCGTCGACGATCTCATCCTGTTTCGCGAGCAGCAGGACGAAATCTTTCCAGCCGATGTTCACCTCGCTGTCGCGGTGGTACTCGAGGCAGTTGAGCTTTGTGTTGTGTCCCCAGCACATGCCGAGCTGGATCGGCATACCGCCATAGGCGCGGTCACGCAGCTCGGAGAAGATCGCACAGGCCTCGAGGCTCGCGATGCCCGGCTCATAGGCCACGCCCTCCGGCTGCTCGATCGCGGCCATGGCCGCCACGAGCTCGGCGGTGTCGTAGCCCTCCAGCACTTGACCATAGGATTTGAATTCAGGGTCGGTCACGGAATAGATATGCATGTTTTCTCCTCCTTACAGCAATTTCGGAAACACCATCTTCAGCGCCGGGTAGATCTGCCGGAACTTCCGGTACTGCGCCTCGTAGCGCGCCGCGATCGCCGGATCGGGCTCGACGGTCTCCGTCACGCGCACCAGCGCGTCGGCACAGTCGATCACACTCGCATACGCGCCGCAGCCGACCATGGCGAGCATCGCGCCGCCGTAGCCGGGGCCCTCCTCGGTCTGCGGGATATCAAGCGGAATGTTCAGAACATTGGCCATGATCTTCCGCCAGAGCGGAGATTTGGCGCCGCCGCCGCAGATCTTGGAGCGGTCGACCGGCACCCCGAGGCTTTTTGCGATCTCAAAGGAATCCCGGATGGCAAAGGCCACGCCCTCAAGCACCGCCTGCACCAGATCGGCGCGGCTCGTGTCCATCGTCATGCCGACAAAGGTGCCGCGCGCGTCGGTGTCGTTGATCGGGCTGCGCTCACCCATAAGGTAGGGCAGGAAGAAAACGCGGTTGGCGCCCAGCTTTTCGTCGGTGATATCCCTCTGCTCGGCGGCGTAGTCGGTGGTCTTGAGGACCTCGTCGCAGAACCACTTGTTGCAGCTGGCGGCCGAGAGCATACAGCCCATCAGGTGCCAGCGCCCGTCTGCGTGCGCAAAGGCGTGCAGCGCGTTGTTCGGGTCGACGCCGAATTTGCTCGAGGAGATGAAGATCGTTCCCGAGGTGCCAAGGGAGAGATTGCAGGCGCCGTCGCCCACCGTACCGGTGCCGACCGCGGCGGCGGCGTTGTCGCCCGCACCGGCCACAACCTTCACGTCGGCAGGCAGGCCGAGCTGAGCGGCAATGTCCGGCAGGAGCGTCCCGATGACCTCAAAGCTCTCAAAGAGCCGGGGCATCTGGCTCTGCTTCATGCCGCAGATCTCCAGCATCTCCGGCGACCAGCACTTATTCTCGACGTCCAGCAGCAGCATGCCGGAGGCATCGGAATAGTCGCAGCTGTGCACGCCGGTGAGCTTGTAGTTGATGTAGTCCTTGGGGAGCATGATTTTTGCGATCCGGGCGAAATTCTCCGGCTCCTTGTTGCGCATCCAGAGGAGCTTCGGCGCGGTGAAGCCGGCAAAGGCGATGTTGGCCGTGAGCGCCGACAGCTTCTCCTTGCCGACGGCCGTGTTGAGCCACGCTGTCTCCTCCGCTGTGCGTCCGTCGTTCCAGAGGATGGCGGGGCGGATGACCGCATCCCGCTCATCCAGCGCGACCAGGCCGTGCATCTGCCCGCCGCAGCCGATCCCGCGGACATCGCTGCGGTCGATGCCGGCGGTCAGTTCCCCGATCCCGTCCTTTACCGCATCCCACCAGCAGGCCGGGTCCTGCTCGGACCAGCCGGGGTGCGGAAACAGCAGCGGGTATTCCCGCGAGACGCTGCCGCAGATCCGGCCGTCTCCGTCGACCAGCAGCAGCTTCACCGAGGAAGTGCCGAGGTCGACGCCGATATAATAGCTCATGTGCATCCTTCCTTCCGATTTTTGGTTCTGATTGTGTAAATCAGTGTAATCTTCTTCGCTGCGTTTTTCAAGGACATTTGCGTTCTGATGATTAGACAAATTTGCTGTTGCTCTTCTTTTCGTCAGCCTGCACATTTTCCTGTCGTCACTTTTGGTGGAAATAGCAAAGGCTATCGGTCAAACCGATAGCCTTGCAAGGATCTCTTTGCTCTGTTCGTCGCTGTAAAAACGCTCCAGAGAGTGCAGACTGTGGACGACGGCCGCCTGCTCGGGCTTTACGAGAAGATTGCGGTACTGCTCCGGCGTCAGCCCGAACTGCCGCTTGAAAGCCCGGGAAAAATAGCGGTAATCGGAGAAGCCGGCTTCCTCACAGATGTCCAGCAGCCGCTTGTCCCCGTCCGCCATCAGCTTGCAGGCGCAGTTGACGCGCACGGAACAGACATATTCCTGAAAGCTCTGGTTCAGCGCGTCCTTGACGAAATGAGACAGATAGTGCATGGAGCAGTTCTCCGCCGCGGCGAAATCCGAGAGGCGAATCTTGTGCATGTAGTTCTCGTCCACGAAGCGGATGAGGGCGCGCAGGCGCTGGTTGCGTTTGTCCAGTCGCTCCTGCTCCTCCCGGCTCACCACATGCGTGGGCACGGCGGAGAGCAGTTCCCCGAAGAGCAGGCAGGTCTCCCCGATGCAGGTGAACTCATACTGCGGCCGGCGCTCGAGGTAAGCGGCGGTCAGCGCGAGCAGGCGCCGCTTGACCACGTCCGCATCGGCCAGGTAGCGGGCCGGAAACAGGCTGTCCGCCGCGAGAAGCCGGTCGAGGCGAAAGAGCTCCGGCGACGCCTGCAGGCACAGGAAAGTACAGCTCCTGTCGATCTTGTGGAACTCATGCGGGCGGCCGGGGCTGACCAGCACCAGCTCACCCTCCTCAACCCGGTAATGTTGCTGATCGCAGGTGAGCGAGAGCGGCCCGTCCAGGATCCAGAGGACCTCCCATTCCGGATGAAAATGCGGCGTGCGGTAATCGACCGTGTCAAAGAAAAGGCTCAGCCCGTCGATCCGTCGGTGCCGGATGATCTCCAATTCGTTCATGCCGTTCTGGCCTTTCCCCTTCTTAATGAAACAGCAGCGCGCTCGCGATGCCGAAATAGACCAGCAGAGAGAGCGCGTCCACGATCGTGGTGATGAACGGGCTCGCCATAACGGCCGGATCAAAGCCGATCCTTTTCGCGGCCATGGGCAGCGTGCAGCCCACGAGCTTGGCGATCAGCACCGTGACGGCCATCGTAAAGCACACGACGAAGGCTGTCAGTGTCGTGATGTCGGTATTGCCGAGCAGCAGCCGGTCCACCAGGAGTATCTTCGCAAAGCAGAGCGCAGCCAGCGCCACGCCGCAGAGTACCGCCGTCTGGATCTCCTTCCACACGACCTTCGGCAGGTCCTGGAATTCCAGCTCTCCGAGGCTCAGCGCGCGGATCACCGTCACCGAGGCCTGGGACCCGGAGTTGCCGCCGGTGTCCATCAGCATCGGGATAAAGGCCGTCAGGACCACCTGCGCGGCGAGCGCGCTCTCGAAGCTCGTGATGATCATCCCGGTAAAGGTGGCCGAGATCATCAGCAGCGCCAGCCAGGGGATACGGTGCCGGAACACATCCCATGCGTTCGAGTGGAGATAGGTCTTCTCCGAGGGGAGCATACCGGCCATCTTTTCGATATCCTCCGTGGTCTCTTCCACGAGGACGTCCATGGCGTCGTCGAAGGTAATGATACCGACCATGCGGCCGTCCGTATCGACCACGGGCAGCGCAAGGAAGTTATAGTGGGAGAGCATCTGTGCGACCTCTTCCTGGTCGGTCAGAGTCGTAACCGAGATCACATGCTCGTCCATGATCTGCGAGACCGGGGTCTCATCGTCCGCGGCCAGGAGCAGGTCCTTCACGGAGACCGTGCCCAGGAGCTTTCGCCCCTCGGTGACATAACAGGTGTAGATCGTCTCCTTGTCCACACCGGTCTTGCGGATGCGCGCGATCGCCTCCCGTACGCTCATGTTCGGGCGCAGGGAAACATACTCCGTGGTCATGATCGACCCGGCGGAATTCTCGGGATAGCGCAGGATCTCGTTGATCTCTCTGCGCATCTGCGGGTCTGCCTGGGCCAGGATGCGCCGGACAACGTTCGCCGGCATCTCCTCTACCAGATCCGCCGCGTCGTCCACGTAGAGCTCGTTGACGAGCTCGTGCAGCTCAGTGTCGGAAAAGCCGCGGATCAGCAGCTCCTGCCACTCCGGATCCAGTTCGGAAAAGGTCTCGGCCGCTGTCTCCTTGGGAAGGAGCCGGAAAAGGAGCGGGATGCGCACCTCGTCCAGCTCTTCAAAGACCGCCGCGATATCCGCCGGCTCCATGGTCACCAGGATGTCTTTCAGCGTCTGGTACTTTTTTCCGTCCAGCAGGCTTCGGATCGTCTTCTCAAAGGTCTCTTTGTTGACTGCCATCGGGTACCTCCTTTCGGATCGCGTCCAGATTCGGAAGTACGGCAGGCAGGCCGAAGCTTTAAATCAGTTTCCCGTCAATCGCCCGGAAACGCCGTGGCAGCGGAGCTCCGAGCACTGCTTCGGTCTGTTGAACTGCCGGTACTACTTCCACCGTCCATGACGTCTCCTCCTTTTGTTTGAATTTGGGTTGTATCCCATATAACAGAATAGCGCCCAGGCGGCATTTTGTCAATGTTCTGTGAGCCGGAAACGCAGGTCATCCGCTTTGGGAGGCCATGGGCCGCCGCTTTTTCCCGCTTGTCCGGCGGATACGGAAGGTCTCCTATCCGGGCGGCGGACCACGCCCCCGAACACGGCAAAGACAGGAGCTTCCGAAAAGCTCCTGTCTCTGCAGATATCGGTTTTCTCGCCTATTCCTTCTGGAAGCGGTCGGGACCGGCGCCGCAGATCGGGCACTTGAAGTCGGCGGGGACCTCGTCGCCCTCGTAAACATAGCCGCAGATCTCGCATACCCAGCGGGCAGCGGCGCTCTTCTCCTCTTTGGCGGGCGCCTCCGCGTCGCCCAGGACGGAGGCCGCGACCGCGTCGGCCAGCGCCGAGAGCGCGGCGTGATCGTCAGCGTCGGGCGAGGACAGGAAGCTCACCGTGTCACCCACAAAAGAGACGCCGGAAAGCCGCTCCAGGATTTCCTTCATGAGCTTGCCGGAGACGGGAGACCAACTCCCGTTCTCGATCAGAGCAAAGCTGCGCTTCTGGAGATTGTGCGCCTCCAAATCCAACAGGAAGTTCTTCATGGGCGTGAAGATGCCCATGTTGTAGGTAATGGAGGCCAGCACGATGTGACTGCAGCGGAAGGCTTCGCCGATCAGCTCGCTCACATGGGTCTTTGAGACGTCATAGACCGCCACATCCGCCACGCCCCGCCGTGAGAGCATCGCGGCAAGCGCGTTGGCCGCGCTCTCGGTGCCGCCGTAGACGGAACCGTACACGACCATGACCGCATGCTCCTCGGGCGTATAGCTGCTCCACAGCGAGTATTTCTCGAGGATCCAGCCGAGGTTCTCGCGCCATACGGGTCCGTGCGTGGGGCAGAGCATCCGGATGTCGACCGCGGCGGCCTTCTGCAGTACCGCCTGCACCTGATCGCCGTACTTGCCGACAATGTTGCAGTAATACCGCCGCGCATCCGGCAGCCAGTCCTTTTCAAAATCGACCTCGTCGGCAAAGAGGTTGCCGTTGAGCGCGCCGAAGCTGCCAAAAGCGTCTGCGGAAAACAGCGCGCCGGAGACAGTATCGTAGGTCATCATGACCTCCGGCCAGTGTACCATCGGTGCGAGGACAAAAGCGAGGGTATGGCGGCCGATGTCCAGGGTATCGCCCTCCGTGACAAAAACGCCGCGGTCGCTGATGTCACAGGCGAAAAACTGGTTGAGGATCGCCGCGGCGACACGGGTGCAGACGACCTTCGCATTCGGATACCGGACCAGTACCTCAGAGATGGCGGAGCTGTGGTCAGGCTCCATGTGGTTGACGATGAGATAATCCAGATCACGCCCGTCCAGCACGGCCGTCAGATTCTCGAAGAACTGGCCGGTGACGGAGCGGTCCACGGTATCGACCAGCACGGTCTTCTCATCCAGGATCACATAGGAGTTGTAGGCGACGCCGCGGGGAATGGGATAGACGTTCTCAAACAGCTCGATTCGACGGTCGCTGACGCCGACATAGTAAATATCTTCCGTCACCTCGCGCACGCTCCCGATCCCGGCAAACTTCGGCTTGCCCTCGAAGCGTACGGTGTCTTCCCCTTCGTCCGCAAAGGCAGCCCCGCCGAGGGCGCCGGCTGCGGCAAGCCCGGCCGCGCCGGCGACGGCCGCTTTCAGGAAGTCTCTTCTTCCGATCTCCTTGCTCATGGTTCTCTCCTCCTGTTTTTGGTAATTTTTCGGTTTTTCTATCTTTTATCATAGCAGTCAAAACGGGGAAATGCAACAGATGTTTCCCCTCTCGGCGAGTGTTTCTTAAACCGTCTTATTTTTTTATCTTGTGCTTGAATTTGTCTATTTCCCGTGGTATTATAACGGAGTGTGTACTTATGCGCGCGTATAAATATATTATAGTATTCCATGGCCGAAGTGTCGTGGAGCTCCTGAGTGGAGTGATCATGTGATAAACGGAAACAAAGTCCTCGGCGTCATCGGCGGCGTTGGTCCCATGGCGACGGTGGATTTTTATAAAAAGATCATCGAACGGACGGATGCCTCCTGCGATCAGGAGCATATCCACGTCCTGATCGACGGTTACAGTCAAATCCCCGACCGGACCGCGTCGATTCTTGCCGGGGATGAGCGGCCTCTGCCGTATCTGGTCGATTCGGCCCGCCGTCTGGAGTCGGCCGGCGCCGATCTGCTTGTCGTTGCCTGCAATGCGGCGCACTATTTTTTTGACAAGCTGCAGGCCGCCTGCTCCATCCCCCTGCTGAACATGATCGAGCTGACCGCGCAGGAGGCCGTGCGCCGCGGTTTTTCCCGCGTCGGACTGCTTGCCGTCGACGGGACGCTGCGGGCGGGGATCTATGACCGTGCTGCCGAAAAGTTCGGTCTCTCCCTTGTCCGTCCGGACGAGGACGGCCAGAGGGCAGTTATGCGGATCATCTACGATGAAGTCAAGGCAGGCGCTCCCATCCATCGGGAGACTCTCTTTGCCACGCTGGACGACATGGTCGATCGCGGCTCCGAGTGTTTTATTCTCGGCTGCACCGAGCTGCCCCTTGTCTTTTCCGGCTGCCGCGACTATGTTTTCCTCGACCCCGGCACGATCCTGGCAGAAGAAGCGATCCGTGCTCTCGGCTATCCCTTGAAAACCCCAGATCCTGTTGAGACGGAGGCTGTCCATGTATTCAACTGATTCTTTCCGGATCTTCCGGGCCAGACATAAAAACGCTTTTTCCGCTCTCCTCATCCTCCTGGCCGTGCTGCTTCTCTGCGGTCTGGTCCTGTTTGCCGGCCATGACGGTCCCGCTTACGCCGCCGACGGCAAGAGCGAGGACGATACGGTCGTCGCGGTGACAGAAGAGGCGGATGCCGAAGCTGACGATATGGGCGCGGCGGAGCCGCAGGCGGATGCCGATTCCCCCGATCCGGAGTCCGAGAAAACGGAAGAGATGATCTCCGGGGAGCCGAAGGACGAGACATCGGAGGAAAGCACTCCCGAAGAGCCCGCCGACGAGACGCCGGCGGAGAGCATCCCCGAGGAGCCTGCCGACGAGACGCCGACGGAGCCTGAGGAAGAGCCGGACACCACGCCTCCGGTCGTGAAATACGCCGCGGCTGCCGTCACGCTGGGTGAGAATGTGACGCCTTCCACGTTCATCATCCATTACGAGGACAAGAGCAACGTCACGCTCCGCTTCACCGAGAAGCCGGACACCGGCGTCCTGGGCGAGTACCCCGTCACGATCATCGCCGAGGATGCGAGCGGCAACCGGACCGTTATCAAAACGACCCTTTACGTCTGTGACAGCGTCGTCCATCTGGAGTTGGAAGACCGCACGTATTCCGGCCTGCGCCTGCGCGATAAGGTCGGCACGCTGCACGGCTATCACCCCAGCATCGATCAGTACAAGGTCAAGGCCGAAGGCGCCTCCAGCTTTGAGCTCAAGAAGGGCGACAAGGTCCTCTATATCGGCATCCAGGTCCGTGACACCACCCGTCCCACGGCCAAAGGCGTCGAGCAGGTCTGCTATCTCGGTTATCCGAAGCAGCCCGAGGAATTTGTGAAGAACGTCTCCGATTATCAGGACGTTACCATCAGTTTCCTCACGGAGCCGGATTGGAATGAACCGGGGGAACGCGACGTCGCGATCGCTCTGACGGACGCCTCCTACAACCGACGCATCATCAAGGTCAAAACCGTATTCAAAAAGGACGATGTCGCGCCGGTTCTGACCTCCGCTCTCTCGACCTACCATTATGTCGGCGAGGCAATCGCCTACAAAAAAGGTGTTGTCGTCACTGACAACATGGATCCCAACTGCAAGCTCACGGTGGACAAATCCCAGGTCAAATACCGCGAGGTCGGCACCTATCCCGTCACCTATACGGCCACCGACCGGGACGGCAACTCGTCCTCCCTGACGGTCGAGATCACCTTCCGCGAGCCGACCGTCAGCGACGAGCAGCTTGATCAGCTTGCCGAGAGCGTCCTGGGCGATATCCTCAAGAACAACATGTCGACCGCCGAGCAGATCAAGGCGATCTACAACTATGTCCGCTACAAGATCCGCTACACCGGCGATTCGGACAAGACCGACTGGAAGGGCGAGGCCTACCGCGGGCTCACGGAGTTCAAGGGCGATTGTTTTACCTACTATTCCGCCGCTTATCTGCTGCTCAGCAAGATCGACGGCGTGGAGATCATGAGTGTGGAGCGGCTCGGCGGCCGGACCCACCATTACTGGTGTCTGGTCAATATCGGTACGGGCTGGTATCACTACGACGCCTGCCCCAACCACATATACGGCACCTGCTTTATGCGCACCAGCAAGCAGATCCAGAACGGCGAAGGCAAGGTCTACTGGAACTTTGACACCACTCTCTTCCCCGACGTCGCGACCAAGTCCTTCAAGATGTCCTGACAGCTCCCCGAAATCTGAATCAGAGAGAGTCGCACATGAAAAATATTCTGGAATACCTTGAAAAAACCGCGCCGCGCTTTTCCGACCGCGCCGCCCTCTGCGACGAAGAAAACGGCAGTCTGAGTTTCGGAGAGTTTCTGTCTCTGGCCAGAGCCGGCGGCAGCGAACTGCTGCGCCACGGTCTGTATCACGAGCCTGTCGTGGTCTTCATGAAGAAATGCCCGCGGACGATCTGCGCATTTTTCTCCGTGATCTATGCCGGCTGCTATTACATTCCGGTCGATATCGGCATGCCGCAGCAGCGCATCCAGATGATCCTGGAAAAATTGCGGCCGCGTGTAATCCTTTACGATGAGCGCAGCGAGGCGCTGCTGCGCGAGTTGGGTTACGAGGAGCAGATGTTTGCCTGTGGGGATCTGTTCGCCGGCAGCATCGACGACGCGCTGCTCGCTTATGTACGCAGCCGCGCGCTCGATATAGACCCCATCTACATTGTCTTTACCTCCGGCTCGACCGGCATGCCCAAGGGCGTCACCGCCTGCCACCGCTCGGTGATCGACTACGCCGAGGCGCTCTGCCCGGTCATCGGTGCGGATGAGAGCAGCGTCTTCGCCATGCAGGTCCCGCTCTTCGTGGACGCCTGCCTCAAGGAGCTCCTCTCGGTCATCCGCTGCGGCTCCGAGGTTTGGCTCATGCCGCAGAATCTGTTCATGTCCCCCCTGGCTGCGCTGGAGTACCTGAACCGTCACAAGGTCAATACCCTCTGCTGGGTCGCCTCGGCGCTGACGATGATCTCGGGCTTTGGCGCCTTTGAGGACGTCAAGCCCGCCTGTATCCGCACGGTCTGCTTCGGCAGCGAGGTTTTTCCTGTCAAGCAGCTTCGTCTCTGGCAGGAGGCCTGTCCGGGCGCGCGGTTTATTAATCTGTACGGCCCCACGGAATGCACCGGCATGTCTTTCTGGTACGAAGTGGATCACGAGTTCGACGATCACGAGCCGGTACCGGTCGGGCACCCCTTCGACAATACCGACTATATCCTTCTCACGGATAACGACACCGAGGCGGCGCCCGGGGAGGCCGGTGAGATCTGTATTCGCGGCACCTGCGTCACACTCGGCTATTACGCCGATCCGGAGCGCACCTCCGCTTCTTTCACGCAGAATCCGCTGAACAAGCTGCTTCCGGAGATCATCTACCGCACCGGCGATCTGGGCTATGTCAACGACCGGGGTGAGCTGGTGTTCGTCTCCCGCAAGGACAACCAGATCAAGAACATGGGGCACCGCATCGAGCTTGGGGAGATCGAGGCCTGCGCCGACCGTCTGGACGGGCTGGAGAGCTCCTGCTGTCTCTGGGACGGCGCCCGGCACAAGCTGATCCTTTTCTATATGGGCAGCGCGGATGAGAAAGCCGTCCGAAGCTTCATGCGCAGCGAACTGCCGCGGCACATGCTGCCCAACAAGATTCTCCGTCTTGACGCCATTCCTCTGATGGCAAACGCCAAAATCGACCGCATCGCGCTAAAAAAGAAATACGAGGAGAGTTTGAAAAATGGACGAAATCCTTGAGATCCTGGAAGAGCTGAATCTGGACGCGGACGTCTCCAGCTGCGACACCCTGGTGGACGACGGTATCCTGTCCTCGCTCGATCTGGTCACCATTATTGCCGAGCTGAGCGACCGCTTCGATATCACCATCCCCGCCCGCGAGATCCGAAATGAAAACTTCAACTCCGCCGCCGCCATGTTCGAGATGGTCGAGCGTCTGCTGGACGAGTAAGCCGTGCTGTTTACATCCTATCGCTTCATCGCCTTTCTGGCGCTTCTGTTTCTGGTCTATTATCTGATCCCGAAGCGTTTCCAGTGGCTGCTCCTGCTGGCGGCGGACGTGCTGTTTTATGCCTGCGCCGGCTGGAAGGGGCTCGTTTTCCTCTGCGTCACCGTGCTCGTCTCTTGGCTCGCCGGGATGCTCATGGGCCGTTCTTTCAAGGAGCAGAAGAGCTTTCTCAAGAGTCCGGAGGGCAAGGCTTTGCCGCGCGAAGAGCGCAAGGTCTGGAAGAAGAAGCGGGAGTCCTACCGCAAGTTCGTGCTGACGCTTGCGCTGCTGGCGGATCTCGGCATCCTCGCCGCGCTGAAGTACACGAACTTCTTTATTTCCAACGTCAACAGTCTGTTCTCCGCCGAGCTGGCCGGCGTGGACTGGGTGCTCCCGATGGGCATCTCCTTCTACACCTTCCAGACGGTGAGCTATCTGATCGACGTGTACTGGGAGAAGGTCGAGGCGGAGAACAATCTCCTGCGCGTCGCGCTCTTCACCTCCTTCTTCCCGCTGCTCGTCCAGGGCCCGATCTCCCGCTTCGGGGATCTGAAGGAGACGCTGTACGCCGAGCACAGCTTCGATTTCAAAGGCTTCAGCTTTGGTATGCAGCGCATCCTCTGGGGCTATTTCAAGAAGCTGGTCGTGGCCGATCGGCTGCTTCCGGCGGTCAAGGCGCTTTGCGGCGCTCCGGATCAGTACAACGGCGCGTTTGCTCTGATCGGCGCGCTCTTCTATGCCGCCGAGCTTTATGCCGACTTTACCGGCGGCATCGACATCACGATCGGCGTGGCTCAGGTCCTCGGGATCGAAGTCAAGGAGAACTTCATCCGCCCCTATTTCTCCCGCAACATCGCGGAGTACTGGCGGCGCTGGCATATCTCCATGGGCACCTGGTTCAAGGACTACGTCTTTTTCCCGATGTCCGCTGCGCCCCGGCTGATGAAGCTGTCGAAAAAGATCCGGACCCGCTGGGACGGCTTCGGCCGGAAAATGCCGGTCTATCTCTCGACGCTCGTCACCTGGTTCCTCACCGGCCTCTGGCACGGCGCGGCCTGGAACTTCGTGGTCTGGGGCCTGCTGAACGCCGTGATCATTCTGATCGCTGAGGAGTTCAAGCCGCTCTCCACACGTTTTCGCGAAAAGTTTCCACGGCTCACCGGCAGCTTTGGTTATCGGGTCTTTGAGATCCTGCGGACCTTCCTGATCATGTGCTCCCTGCGCATGCTCGACTGCTACCGGAACGTCCCGGTCTCCTTCAAGGCCTTTGGCTCCGTCTTTACTGCCGGCAAATGGCGGGAAGCTTTTTCCGGTGCGCTGCTTGAGCTTGGGCTCAGCGTTTGGGATTACCGTATCGCAGGGCTGGGCGTGCTGCTGATGTTCCTGGTCAGTGTTCTGCAGGAGCGGCATGGGAGCGTGCGCGAGCTTCTCTGGAAGAAGCCCGCCCTCCCCTACGTTGTCTTCCCGGTCCTGGCGCTGCTGGTGCTTTGCTTCGGCGCCTACGGCGTGGGCTATGACGCCTCTCAATTTATTTATAATCAGTTTTAGGTACCGCCATGACGACAAAGCAGAAAATCAAAACCTGGCTTCCGCTGTGTCTGTGTCTGGTGCTGCTGGCCGCGGCCGTCTGGTTCCTCGGCCGTTTGACGCAGCCCAAATACATGTCCGGCGTTCTGGAGGGAGCCATGACGGCGGAGTACTACGAGGAGAAAACGCCGCATGACGTGATCTTCATCGGCGACTGCGAGGTATACGAGAATTTCTCTCCCGTGACCATGTGGCGTGAGGCCGGTATCACCAGCTATATCCGCGGCACGGCCCAGCAGCTGATCTGGCAGTCCTACTATCTGCTGGAGGATGCGTTCCGCTATGAGAGCCCGAAGATCGTCGTGTACAACGTACAGGCGATGAAATACAGCGAGCCGCAGAGCGAGGCCTACAACCGCATGGCACTCGACGGCATGCGTCTCTCCGTCTCCAAGCTGGGCGCTGTCCGCGCCTCCATGACCGAGGATGAGGACGCCATCAGCTATCTCATCCCCCTCCTGCGCTACCACTCCCGCTGGCAGGAACTTACCCAGGAGGACTGGACCTACCTTTTCCGCCGCGACAAGGTTACCGTCGCCGGGTACCTGATGCGCGCGGACGTCAAGCCTATGAAGCGGCTTCCGTCCGTCCCCATCCTGAAGGATCCCGACATCGGAGAAGCCTGCTGGGAGTATCTCGGCAAGATCCAGGCGCTCTGTGAAAAGCACGGCGCCCGGCTTATCCTGATCAAGTCCTCCAGCATCTGGCCGCACTGGTACGACGAATGGGAGGAGCAGATCAGCGCCTACGCCGCGGAGCACGGGCTGGATTACATCAATTTCCTCCCGCTGCAGGACGAGATCGGCATCGATTTCACGACGGACACCTATGACGCGGGTCTGCATCTGAATCTCTACGGCGCTGAAAAGGCCTCCGCCTATTTCGCGCGCCTTCTCGCAGACGCCTATGGGCTGGAGGACCACCGCGGCGACAGCGCGATCGCGGCCGACTGGGAAGAGAAATGCGCGCAGTATGATGCTCTCCTGGACGCCCAGCTCCGGGAGCTTGAGGAATATGGCTATCTGAAAAGCTGGACGCTTGGCAACGACCGGCCCTGAGCCGACAGAAAGGAGAAATACATGAAAAAGATTCTTGCTCTGGTCACTGTTTTTGCTCTGCTCACGCTCTGCTTCTGCGCTGCCGCTGCCTTTGCCGCCGACGACGCCGCAGCGGCGGAGGACGAAGAAGAGGCGCCGGTTTACGGCCCGCTCGGCTTTGTCTACAACGAGGTCTCCTTCGGCATCCTCGACGAGGCGGAGCCCGTAATGGAGGCGATCGGCGAGGCGGACGATCTCTTTGTCTCGGCCAGCTGCGCCTATCAGGGCGACGATTACATCTACTATTACGACGGTCTGGAGCTGACTGTGAATGAGATCGATGGCGTGTCCTATGTCACCGGCATCACGCTTGTGGACGACATGATCGAAACCCCGCAGGGCGTCGCGATCGGCATGGATATCGAGGAAGCGCTGGCGCTTATGGCCGAGATCGAGGATGAGGCGCTGACGATGGAAGAGAACCGCGGCGTGTACAGCTTCCAGTACGGCCCGGCGCTGCTTATGATCCAGGCCAATGAGGACGGCGAGATCACGGCGATCCAGTATACGGCGGTCACCGAGGAGGACTGAAACTCCTCGACCGCATCAAAACGGCAGGCACGGAACATGGTTCCGTGCCTGCCGTTTTGTTTTGCTCCTCGCCTGCCGGGAAAAAACTGTTCAGTTTCCGTTGAGCTTCGCCACGAGCTGCTCCAGCGCCGTCGGCTCCAGCCTGTCCCCGGCAAAGCTGAGAAGTGAACGCAGCGGCATATACTGCAGCATGGCCAGGCTCATCTCGGTCGTGATCGCCTCCTGCGCTGCGCCCTCTTCAGGCAGAAAGACCTTGCTGAAGCTCTCCAGCATGGGCTGCAGCACGGCGGCCGCTTTCGGGTCCGCCATAATATCCAGAAAGATGCTGTCAAGATCGTAGTGTCGCGGCAGCTCCGTTGCGGACCAGACCGTGACCGGCGCCGACAGGGCGATCTCGCGGGAGGAATGCCCGATCTCGATGCGGAATTCGCCGGGCTCCACATACCAGTCATGGAGCTCTGTGTTCCAGTACGCGAAAGCCCGCTTGTCCAGCGTGAAGCTTACTTCCCGCTCCTCGCCGGGTCTCAGAGGGACCTTCTCAAACCCCTTCAGTTCGCGCACCGGGCGGAACACCGTGCTTTCACAGTCGGCCACGTAGAGCTGCACCACCGCCTTGCCCGCGCGCTCCCCGACGTTTTTGACTCTGACGGTCGCGGTCAGCGTTTCGTCGTCGCGTATCTCCGGCGCGCTCAGGCGGAGGTCGGAGAAGGCAAAGCGTGTGTAGCTCAGGCCGTAGCCGAAGGGGAAAAGCGGCTCCATCTCCTTTTTGTCATAGTAACGGTAACCGACGAAAATCCCCTCGTTGTAGACCGCGGTATTCCCCTCACCGCCGTAGCTCAGGCAGGAGGGATTGTCCGCAAGCTTCTTCGGGAAGCTCTCCGGCAGCCTGCCGGAGGGATCGACCTCGCCGTACAGCACGCGGATCGTCGCAAGGCCGACCGCCTGGCCGCCCAGATAGGCCTCGAGCACGCCCTTTACGCGGTCGATCCAGGGCATCTCCACCGGGGAGCCGTTGTGCAGCACGACAACGGTGTTGGGGTTGGCGGCTGCGACCGCCTCGATCAGCCGGTTCTGGCAGGCGGGCAGCCGCATATGGCTGCGGTCATAGCCCTCGGACTCGTAAACGTCCGGGAGCCCGGCGAACACAACGGCGACCTTCGCCTGCCGCGCGGCCTTGACCGCCTCGGCGATCTGTTCCTCCGTCGCACTGTCCTCCGCGGCGCTGTATCCCGGCGCGTAGAGGACGGGCAGCCCGGCCGCGGCCTCCAGCGCGCCGGTCGTCATAAAGCTGCGGATATGCGAGCTGCCGCCGCCCTGGAAGCGGGGCTTCTCGGCAAACTCCCCGATGAAGGCGACCGTCTCCCCGCGGCTCAGCGGCAGGACGGCGTCCTCGTTCTTCAGCAGCACCATGCACTCCCCCGCGATCTCAGCGGCCAGCGCATGCTGCGCCTCCTTATCCCAGGGCGTCTTCGGCGCCGCGTGCTCCACATAGCGGAACACGAAGTTCAGGATGCGCTCGACGGCGCGGTCCAGCACAGCCTCGTCCAGCCTGCCGCCTCGCACGGCCTCGACGATTTTGCGGTCGTTCCAGCCGCCGGAGGCGGGCATCTCCAGATCGAGCCCTGCGGCCAGCCCGGCCACACGGTCGGACACGGCGCCCCAGTCGCTTACCACACAGCCCTCGAAGCCCCACTCGTCCCGCAGGACCTGTGTCAGCAGCCAGGGGTTCTCCGAGGCAAAAACGCCGTTGATGCGGTTGTAGGAACACATGACGGTCCAGGGCTGCTCCTGCCTGACGGCGGTCTCAAAGGCCGGGAAATAGATCTCACGCAGCGTGCGCTCGTCGACCTCGGCGGAGGAGCTCATGCGGCGATGTTCCTGGGAGTTGGCCGCGAAGTGCTTGATGCTGGTGCCGACGTTCCGGCTCTGCACACCGTGGACAAAGGCGGCGGCCATCTGCCCGGCGAGGTAGGGGTCCTCCGAGAAGTACTCAAAATTCCGGCCGCAGAGCGGCGAGCGCTTGATATTCACGGCGGGTCCGAGGACCACGGCCAGCTTCTCGTGCTGGCAGGAATCGCCTATCGCCTCGCCCATGCGGGTGACCAGAGCGCGGTCAAAGGAGGCGGCGGTGGCGCAGGCCGCCGGGAAGCAGACCGCCTCGATGCTCTCATTGACGCCGAGATGATCCGCCCCGAGGTCCTGCTTGCGCAGGCCGTGCGGGCCGTCGCTGACCATGGCGGCGGGGATGCCCAGGCGCTCCACGGCCTTGGTATGCCAGAAATCGGCGCCGGAACAGAGACCGGCCTTTTCCTCAAGCGTGAGTTGGGAAATCAGGGCTTTGACGTCCATTTCGATCATCCTTTCTGCGGATCCGGTACATGTGTCTTTCGGCATAAGAAGTATACATCACGGGACGTCTCCGCGTCAACGCAGAAAGACAGAGCGCCTTTCGGCGCTCTGTCTTTCTGTGGGAAACGGCGTAAGCAAAGAGCCGCCGTTTCCGGGGCGCATCATCGAAGCCGGGCCCGCCGGGGCAGGATCACCGGCGGCGGTTCGTTGCGCGTTTTTCCGCCGCGATGACCTTGTGCTCCCATTGATAGCGGTGTTTGTGGGACTTCCAGCCTTTGGTGTTGTGTCCGCGAAAATCGCCGCTGTCGGGATCACCGACCGCTTCGGCGGACGCGCGGACCTTCCCGCGGACCTTGAAGCGATAGGAGACGAGCTCGTCGTCATAGGTGACGCGTTCGGTGGCAAGGTGGAGGAGGCTTCCTCTTTTGATGGTGCGTCCGAAGCAGAGATTGGACAAGACCGTGACGTGTTTCCGACGGCGCGGCAGGCGATTTCGGAAACCGCTCCTGTTTTATATAGAGCCGCACAATCGGTCGTCGTAGGCAGAGAAACAAACGTGCACGGGAATCCCCTCCTGTATGCAGACGCAGTCCGTGTTTTTCGCTGGATGCTCAGACGATCATTTTTCTTTTTTGTTCCGCAGCCCTCGCAAAACGAGGCCCCTCTTCCCCATAAGCTCCATTTGAAACAAAGCCGCATTTTTCCAGAACTCTCTGCGAGGCGCTGTTGTCCGGTCCCGTCTCCGCCTCCACGCAGAGCACGCCGGTCTGCCTCAGAGCCCACTTTACGGCTGCCCCGACCGCCTCGGTCGCGTAGCCGTTTCCTATATGCTCCGGCAGAATACCGTAGCCGATCTCGACCGCTCCGTTCTCCGGGGGACCCTTGAAACAGAGGTCGCCGACCGACGTGCCGTCCTTTCGCTCGATCGACCAGATCGCATACCATACCCGTTGCTCCGGATGCTCGACCGAGCCCTGCAGCATCTCTTTGTAAGCCTCTATCAGCTCTTCATCTGTTTGCGTCTGGATGAAGCGCACCATCTCCTCGTCCGACAGGACGCGTATCCTCAGACGCGCAGTTTCCATCATCACAAAACAGTCCTCCGGCGATCCCGCCCTGTTTTCTCTTGTATCCTTTTTCTCCGGCGGGGGTACAGGCTCCCGGCCGTGTCCGTTTTGATTCATCTTATCACAACATAAACAGAATAACTGTTTGGCATTTGTAAGGATATATCACGCCAGCTTTCGTTTTCATATCCTGTATTTTCCTCTTCTGTTTGAGCAGCCGCAAAAGTGCTATAACCAATAAAGGATTTCCGGCATTTTCTCCGGACCGCTCCGTTATTAAACCGATTTTATCAT
The DNA here is from genome assembly GCA_017535865.1 of Oscillospiraceae bacterium. GTDB lineage: Bacteria > Bacillota > Clostridia > Oscillospirales > Oscillospiraceae > Limivicinus. The sequence goes on along the minus strand of JAFXTM010000041.1, from coordinate 249 downwards.
ATCAACAGCGGAAACACAAGAAAGCCTGTTCTGAAAAAGCAGTATTGGAAAGACAGATACAGCAGAGGGTCTTCCCTCGTCGGCAGGCAAAGAGGTTTCCAAAACGGCGGAGACGGAGGGATTCGCCTGCATGTTTCGCAGGGGAGCCGGGTGCCTCGCAACGGATGGCATGCCGTGCGAAACATAAAGGTATTCGCCAGTTTGAGAACTGGCTCATGCACAGGCCCCCGGCCTGTGCGGACATGATTC
>JAFXTM010000040.1 GCA_017535865.1 Oscillospiraceae bacterium | reverse complement strand
TTCCTGAAGAAGCCGGTCAGCGTCAGCTGGATGAGGTTGATGACCAGCGTCAGGACAAGCAGAACGATTCCGATCGCGCTGCCCAGCCCGTAATTCATCTTTCGGATGCCGACGCGGTACAGATAGCCCACGATGGTCAGCGCCTGATTGCCGAGCTCCGTGTTCGCGAACAGCATTCTCGACTCCACGAACATAGCCAGGCCCCCGTAGATGCTGATCGTCAGCACATAGATCGTCGTCGGCCGCACCAGCGGCACCGAGATGTGGCGGAACCGCTGCCAGGCGTTGGCGCCGTCGAGCTCCGCGGATTCGTACAGGTCCTCCGAAATGCTCTGCAGCGCCGACAGATAGTACATGACGTTCACGCCCATCCAGCGCCAGCAGCACAGGGTGACCAGGGCGAACATCGTGGTCCATTTTCTGGGACCTGCCAGCCATTTGATCGGCTCCGCGCCGAAGTGCGCCAGGATGCTGTTCATCAGCGCCGCGTCTCTTTCACCGAAGATCAGGCGGAAGGTGATGCCGGCGACGACGACGCAGACCAGCGCCGGCAGGAAAAGCGACGAACGGAAGAAGCCTTTTGCGAGCATCTTTTTGGAATTGAGCATCACGGCCAGGACCATCGGGATCGGGATCAGGATCGCGCAGGTGCATACCGTGTAGATCGCACTGTTCCTGAGCGCCGTGCGGAAGGTGCTGTTCCACATCCGCCTGTAGTTGTCAATGCCGATAAAATGGGTGTCGCCCGGAACGACGCTCTGGAAGCTCATGGTGACCGTGGAGATGATCGGGTAGAGGAAGAAAACCAGAAAGATGATCACAAAGGGGGCGATGAACACATACGGCGCCGCCTTCTGTGAGTATGGAAAAGATTTCAATCGTTTCATGGGCTCCAGCTCCTTTTCTCTCTGCCGCGCCGGCCGGACTCGGGCAGCCGGCGCACACGGGAAACGGAGGGGGAAAGAAAAGCGTTGCATAAGGGACGCTTTCCTTTCCCCCGGTTGTTACTGGGTTAAGCTGAAAGACGGAGATCAGCCGGCCTCGGCCTCGGCGGTGGCCTGCGCATCCGCCAGGATGGACTCAATGCTCTCACTGGACTCATAGGCCTTCTGCAGGACCACGGTCTTCATGGTGTCAAGGACAGTGGGCAGTGTCGAATTGTTGTTGACGGCGACGACCTCGTCCTTGATCTGGAGCAGTGTATCGAAGGGATTGTTGACATAGAACTGGATGAACTTGTTGTCGGGATCGTGGGTGACGTCCTCCATCGACCAGACCTCGGTGCGGATCGGGTCGAAGCCGAGCAGCGTCCACTCCTTGATGCCGCCTTCCTTGGACAGCTTGCAGAACGACAGGAAGTCCTTGGTCAGCTGGGGATCATCGGCCTGGTTGGTGACAGAGGTGCCGGTGCCGCCCTGACCGACGGAGCGCTTCTCGCCGGCCTCCCAGACGGGCAGAGGAGCGGTGACGATCTTGCCGGCCAGGTCGGGCATGTAGTTGGTGAAGCGGTCGAGATACCAGAAGGGCATCACGATGGAGGCGATATTGCCCTCATCCATCATGGCGTAGAATTCCTCGGCATGGTGATAGGTGCCCGGCGCCACGACAGCCAGACCCTCGTTGACCATCTTGCGGTTGTACTCGAGGACCTGCGCCATCTCGGGGGTGTTGATGGTGACGTTGCCGTCGGCGTCGGTCATGTCGGCGCCCAGCTCAGCCAGCTGCGGCCACATATGCCAGATGTCGGAGGACTCGACAGACATCCAGTATTTGTCGGGATTGACAGCCTTGAAGGCCTTGGCGGCCTCATAGTACTCGTCCCAGGTCGTGATGCTGCTGTAGTCGATGTCGGCAGACTCGCAGAGCTCGGCATTGTAGAAGATGATGGCGGCGCCGACATGGAAGCAGATGCCGTAGTAGTTGCCGTCCTTGGAATAGATGTCCACGCGGGCTTTAACGATATTGTCCAGCTCAGGCTCAACGATATCGTTCAGGGGAATCAGCTGGATGTCGCCCTTCAGGAAGTTGGCATACTTGCCGAACTCGATGTCGACCAGGTCGGGGGCGCCGGACCCGGCCAGAAGGGCATTGCCCAGAAGCTCATGCATCTCTTCGAAGGGATAGACTTCGGTTTTGAGCGTGATCTGGCGATCGGGATTCTGCGCGTTCCACTCCTCGGCCATCTCCTCGTAGAACTCAACATGGAGTTCCTGGAAGGTCCAGTATTCGATCTCGGTGGGGGCGGCCTCGGCGGAAGCCATAGAGGAAGCAGCGCAGCCGACGATCATGACAAGGACCAGTGCGAGAGCTAAGACTTTTTTCATTTTTATACCTCCTGTTCATGTTTATTTACTGCAGAAATGGACGCTCGTCGCATTTCCGGTAAAACGGGATACAGGGCGTGCTGGTGCACGACAGGCTTGTGCTTGCCACTATGTTAACGTTAATTCAACAAAAAGTCAAGATAGTTTCGTGGACCAACTCGACATTTTCGTGAAAAATAACCAAATACATGCCCCGCTTTTTTACATTTCCTTTTTGTCGGATCTGCGGTATAATACTAAAAAATGACGAAGACCCCGCCCGGACGGGGCGGCCGACAGGGGAGAGAGACAGATGAGAGCGGTTCGGACGACATTGAAGGACATAGCGAATGCCTGCGGGTATTCGGTCAACACGGTGTCGCGCGCGCTGCGCGGGGACGAGCGTCTTTCGGAGGCGACGCGCAGCCTGATCCGGGAGACGGCCGGACGCATGGGCTACATCCCCAACACCATGGCCTCTTCGCTGCGCTCCGGGCGCAGCCATATGATCGCCGTCATCGTCAACGACCTGCACAACCAGCACTACTGCGATCTCATCAACCGCATGGACCGCGAACTGCGTGCGAGGAACTACAATTTGATGATCCTCTGCATGCAGCTCGAGGATGAGCTTGCCGAAAAGCTGATCCACACGGCCATCTCGCTCTCGGTAGACGGTGTCCTCTATTTTCCCAGCGTCGGGCAGCGGCACTATATCGAATACATGAAGGATAACGGCATGCCCTTTGTCCTGCTGGACCGGCGCGTCAACGAGCTGAACGCGGACACGGTCCGCTGCGACGACGAGCAGGGCGGCTATCTCGCCGGCCGGCACCTGACTGCGCTCGGGCATAAGCGCTTCCTCTTCCTCTCCGGCATGGAGCAGAGCAGCTCGCAGATCGACCGCCTGAGCGGCTTCCGGCGCGCGATCCGGGAAAGCGGGCTCCGGGAGGACTGTGTCCGCGTCATCCCCGGCGTGCAGGTGGAGGAGGCGCTCGCGCATAACAGTCTTGCGGCGCTGCTCGATCCGATCGACTACACGGCGATCGTATCCTTCCGCGACGAGGTGGCCTACCCGGTGATGTACGCGCTGCGCGGCCAGCGGATCTCCATCCCCGGAGACGTCTCGATCATCAGCTTTGACAACCTCCACGCCGAGGACCCCACCAGGCCCCTGCTGACCAGCATTTACTCGGCGGATGAGAATATCGCCGCCCTGGGCGTCCGGATGCTCCTGGAGCGGATCGAGAACCCCTCGCTCCCGCCGCGCAACGTGGTCCTGCCGGTCCGGATCTACGACCATGGGACGACCGCGCCGCCCGCCGGAATACGATGAAGCGTCCCGAAAGGCGCCGGCTGACTGGCCGGCGCCTTTGTTCCGAAAAGCAGCGCCTCTCTCTTGCCGGGGAGAAGGATACATGGTATGATGGAGCTGCTGCTTTTTGAAAGCTTACAATTTAATGGAATACAAAGAATGTGATGAATAAGGAGCGGATAGTATGAGCGGGAAAAAACTGGGCTTCGGCCTGATGCGCCTGCCCCTGCTGGATCCCAACGATCCGGCCAGCATCGACATGGAACAGATGAAGCAGATGGTGGACACCTTCCTGGAGCGCGGTTTCACCTATTTCGACACGGCCTGGATGTACTGCGGCGGCAAGAGCGAGGAGGCAGCCCGCGAGGCGCTGATCGAGCGGCACCCGCGCGGGAGCTTCACGCTCACGACCAAGCTCCCCGCCTACATGCTCAAGACCGAGGAGGACCGGGATCGGCTCTTCAGCGAGCAGCTCCGGCGCACCGGCGCGGGCTATTTCGACTACTACTGGCTGCACGACGTGAACGCCAAGTCGATCAAGACCTTCGACGCGCTGCGCTGCTGGGACTTCATCCGCGGGAAGAAGGAGGCCGGGCTGGTAAAGCACATCGGCTTCAGCTTCCACGACGGCCCGGAGCTGCTCGACCGCGTGCTCACGGAGCACCCCGAGATCGAGTACGTGCAGCTGCAGCTCAACTATCTCGACTGGGACAGCGCGGGCGTGCAGAGCCGCAAGTGCTACGAGGTCGCGACGGCACACGGCAAACCCGTGATCGTCATGGAGCCGGTCAAGGGAGGGACCCTCGCAAAGGTGCCGGAGACGCTGGAAAAAATGTTCAGGGACAGAGAGCCGGACATGTCCGTCCCCTCCTGGGCGATCCGCTTCGCGGCGAGCCAGGAGAACGTCATGGTCGTGCTGAGCGGCATGAGCAACATGGAGCAGCTTCTTGACAACACCGGCTATATGCGTGATTTCCGCCCCCTCAATGAAGAGGAGCGCGGGCTCATGTCCATTGCGGCGGACATCATCAACGACAGCATCACGATCCCATGCACGGGCTGCTCCTACTGCACGGTGAACTGCCCCAGGAATATTGCGATCCCGAAGTATTTCTCTCTCTATAATGCGGACAAACAGGAGCTTCCGGAGAAGAGCTGGACGCCGCAGGGCACCTATTATCAAAACCTGACCGAGGAGTTCGGCAAAGCCAGCGACTGCATCCGCTGCGGACAGTGCGAGGCCATGTGCCCGCAGCATCTGCCCATCCGCCGATACCTCGAGGACGTGGCGGCGCACTTCGAATGAGCGCAGAAGCCAGGGTCCTGTGCCGCACGGTCCGGGCCGGGCAGGACGGATGGCGCGTGAAGCGTCTGCTGAAGGCGGAGTTCCGCATGGCGGAGGGCTATATCGCCGCGCTGAAGCTTCGCCCCGACGGGATCCTGCTCAACGGGGAGCGCGTCCATACCGACGTGTGCGCGCACGCGGGCGACCTGCTGAGCGTGCGCGTCGACGATCCGGACGGCGGGAACCCGGCTTCGCCGATCGCCGTGCCGCTCCGGATCTGGTATGAGGACGCGGACCTCGC
>JAFXTM010000039.1 GCA_017535865.1 Oscillospiraceae bacterium | reverse complement strand
TGCGGCGGCCCCGCCAAGCGCGAGACTGACACCATGCCCAACTGGGCCGGCTCCTGCTGGTACTATCTGCGCTACATGGATCCCCACAACGACGAGGCGCCGTTCTCAAAGGAGGCTGAGGAGTACTGGGGCCCGGTCGACTGGTACAACGGCGGCATGGAGCATACGACGCTCCATCTGCTTTACAGCCGCTTCTGGCACAAGTTCCTCTATGACATCGGTGTGGTCCACACCAGCGAGCCTTATGCCAAGCGTACCTCCCACGGCATGATCCTCGGCCAGAACCCGTATTATATCGGCAATGCCAGGACCGAAGAGGAAAAGCAGGAGATGATCGCCAAGCACGGCAGTCTTGCGTTCCGGCCCTCGGTGAAGATGTCCAAGTCGCTCGGCAACGTCGTCAACCCCGACGACGTCGTCAAGGCCTACGGCGCGGACACGATGCGGATCTATATCATGTTCATCGGCGACTTTGAGAAGACCGCCACCTGGTCTGATGAGGCGGTCAAGGGCTCCAAGCGCTTCCTCGACCGCTGCTGGAACCTCGTGGAACTCGCGAAGGATGAGCAGGCGGTTTCGCCCGTGAACGAGGCGAGCATCCACCGCACCATCAAGAAGGTCGGCGAGGATATCGAGACGCTGAAGATGAACACGGCGATCGCCGCGCTTATGACGCTGGTCAACGAGTTTTATGCCAACGGCTGCACCAAGGGCGACCTCAAGTATCTCGTCATGCTGCTCTCCCCCTTTGCACCGCACATCGCCGAAGAGATGTGGGAGCAGCTCGGCTTCGCCGCCGCGACCGGCAAGATGGCCATGCAGCAGGATTGGCCTCAGTACGACGAGGCCAAGATGGTCGAGGCGATGCGTGAGATGGCCGTGCAGGTTAACGGCAAGCTCCGCGCCACCATCAAGGTCCCGACTGATTCCGACGACGAGACCGTCGTCGCGGCGGCACAGGCCGAGGAGAAGGTCAAACGTCAGATGGATGGCATGACGCTGGTCAAGACCATCGTGGTCAAGAACAAGCTCGTGAACCTGATCGTCAAACCCGCGAAATAAGGCATAAAAAGTTTCAGTTGACAAGCAGGGTCCAAACAGGTATAATATTCCTGCTAAAAAGCCAATTCATTGGCCCTTGAAGCGTCTTTGTGCGTTTTTGGAGGGAGGGAAATACATGTCTGAAATCTACGTCAAGGAGAACGAGTCTCTGGACAACGCGCTTAAGCGTTTCAAGCGCAGCTGCGCCAAGTCGGGCGTTCTGGCGGATCTGAGAAAGAAAGAGTACTATCAGAGCCCCAGCGTGAAGCGCCGCAAGAAATCCGAGGCCGCGCGCAAGAACAAGAACAAGCGCTATTATTAAAACGAAAGAACCGCTCCCTCAGGGGGAGCGGTTCTTTTATATCTGAGATTATTACGGCGTGTTTTCTCCGTAGGGATTGACGTGGACCATGATGTGTTTGATCTTTGGAAAGGCCTTCTCAATCGCGTGGTGGACGCGCTCGGCAACGGCGTGGCCCTCGGTGAGTGAGATGCTCCCGTCGCAGGCGATCTCGATGTCCGCGTAAACGCGGTTGGCAAAGACGCGCGTGCGGATCTGGTCGACGCCGAGGACCTCCGGCTGCGCCAGCGCACAGCTTCGAAGGGCTTCCTCCATCTCCTCGCTGCAGGAGCGGTCCACCATCTTGGAGACGGCGTCGCGGAAAATGTCGACGGCGGCTTTCGCGATGAAGCAGCAGATCACGAGGCTCGCCACGGGGTCCAGCAGGGGATGGCCCATGCGCGCCCCGACGATGCCGACGAGAGCGCCGATCGAAGACAGCGCGTCGCTGCGGTGGTGCCAGGCTTCGGCCATCAGCGCGCCGGAATCGATGCGTTTGGCGTGATGGCGCGTATACCAGTAGAGCGCTTCCTTGACGAGGATCGAGACGACGGCCGCGATGGCCGCGAGACGCCCGGGCGTTTCGACCGCGGCCTCGGATGCGCCGATCTTCTCCAACGCGGCGCTGCCGATGAACAGACCCGTGACCAGCAGCACGACGGCGAGCACAATGGCGGCCACGCACTCAAAGCGCTCATGGCCGTAGGGGTGCTCCTTGTCCGGAGCCTTCCCTGCGAGCTTGACGCCAACGATGACGATGAAGCTGCTGAGCACGTCCGAGGCGGAGTGCACCGCGTCGCTGACCATGGCGCCCGAATGGGCGAGCAGGCCGGCGAGAAGCTTGAAGAGGGAGAGCAGGGTATTGCAGACGATACTCAGCACAGAAAGACGCACAGCGGTCTTTTCCAGCGCCGGGGGCGCGGATTCGGGAAAGACTTGATTCATGGAACATACCTCCTGAGAGGGGAGTGAAAAAGGCGCAAGATTAGACGCAGCAGAAAAAGCCACGCGGCAGTCGTGCGGCTGTCCCGTGGCTTTCCACTGTTACTTTCGTAACCCGGCTCCGAGCCGAAGCTCCGGCCTGATCAGTTCCCTGCATTGTAGCAGATAAAACGTCCCGCGTCAAGAGAAGAAACGGCGCCTTGGCCGTGTCAGTTCCAGCCGAACAGCGCGCCGACCCGGTCGAAAAAGCTGCGGATGGAACTGACCGTTTTCTGCAGGGTCTGCACGAAGCCGACGACTTGCGTCTTGGCCTCCGAGACCTTGGTGAGCGTGCCCTGGAGCTGCTCGACGCGGTCCTTGAGCGCCCCCGAATCCAGCCCCTCGAGCGAACGGCAGAGGGAGATGAGCTGATTGATCTGCCTGTCGGTCAGGTTTACATTGTACGCGCCCGCGATCTGGATGATCTGCTGACGGATCTCCTCATCGCTCATGTTCCTCGTGACGTCCAGCATCAGCTTCAGCTCGTTGACGATGGACGTGGAATCGAGACTGCCGATCTCGGAGGCGAGCTCTCCCGTTATGGTGAGCTCCTGCGTGCTGACCGCTTTGGCCAGCTCGTCCAGCGGACGGCCGGTCATATCCTCATAGGCCTTGTAGACGCCGGTCAGAGCGGCCGTTCCGCTGACTTCAAAAGGCGCGGCCACGATGACGCGGGCGTCGGTGATGCCGGCGGTGGCCAGGGCGCTCATATACATCTGCGGCGTGCACCAGTTGACGTTGCTGGTCCGGACGTCCATGTTCGAGCCGGAGGGCAGCAGTTCAACGTACACGCTGGAGATGGAGCGCGTGCCGATCACGCTGGGGTCGACATAGCCCTGCAGATAGAGCCGCTCCTCGGCGTTCGTCACCTTGAGTTCGATCACGCTGCCGCGCGTAACGCCAAAGGCCTGGTACACCAGAGCGATCTGGTCCTCGCTCAAATCGGCGCCGAGCACGGCCCGGCTCTGATTCGGCGCAAAATAGACGGTCGCGAATGCCGACACAGGCAGCGACAGAACGAGCAAAAGAATCAAAAGAATCGAAATGCTTTTTTTCATTGGGTACTCCTTTCGATGATCCGCCTGTATCCTACCACAACGCCGCCGCCTTGAAAAGCGTTTTTAAGAATGTTTAATGGTTGCTTTCCCCACCGGGAGAGCAGAAAAGCGTCCGGACTTATGCCCGGACGCTTCAAAAAGCAACTTAATTCTCCACATTAACGATCAATCGCATGACTTCCGGCGCGACTTTAACCACTTTTCTGTCATAAGTCATCAATCCGTTGAGCTCGTCCTCCACATCGGAGATTTGCGTATAGACGGCAGCGGCGAGCCCCTGCTCCTTGGCGGGAATGATCTGCGTCAGGTAGAGCTCCTCCAGCGCGTGGCGGAGTTGGACCGGCGTCTCAAAGCGCTTATAGCCGAAATCCTTTTTGCCGAAGACATGGCCGCCAACGGCGTGGTTGTAGCCGCCGAACTCGCTCAGCAGCACGGCGCGGCCGCGCCGGTCCGCTTTGAAGTTGTACGGCCGGAAATAGACATGCTCGCTGCGCACCTGCCCGATCCCCTGATCGTGCCAGCCGGAGGCGTGGTCGATGGTCCGGGTCTTGTCAAGGCTCTTGACAAGAGCATGCATATCCTTGGCGTCGAACTGGCCCCAGCCCTCGTTGAAGATCACCCACAGTGCGATGCAGGGACAGTTGTAGAGATGCCGGACCATCGCGGACAGTTCGCTGCGGAACTCCTTACGCGAGGCCTGTCCGGCGCGTCCGAAAAGAAAGTGGAGCCTGTCGGGGAGGTGGATGCCGGTGATCAGCGGTGCGGAGACGATCAGCGGATCGTAGCGCCCGCCGCCGCAGGGCATGTCCTGCCACACGAGCATCCCGAGGCGGTCACAGTGGTAATACCAGCGCAGCGGCTCGACCTTGATGTGCTTGCGCAGCATGTTAAAGCCGCTCTCCTTGGCCGTACGGATATCAAAGATCATCGCCTCGTCCGTGGGCGCGGTATACAGTCCGTCGGGCCAGTAGCCCTGGTCGAGCAGGCCGTTGTGGAAAAAGGGTTTCCCGTTGAGAAAGAGGCGGGGGACACCCTTCTCGTCTTTCCCTACGGAAAACTTGCGCATCGCAAAATAGCTCTGCACCTGATCCTCGCCGCAGCGGACATGAAAACTGTAGAGCTTTGGATGGTCAGGGCTCCATGGCTCAAAATCCGGGACCGGGATCCGGCCGGGCAGGGGATAGGCCTGACCGTTGAAAAGCGCGACGGCGGGCTCGTCGCCGACGAGCTCGGGCTCGACTTCGACCTCCGCCTCATCGAAGTGCGGCGTGATGCGCAGGGAGCGGACATAGCAGAGCGGGACGGCTTCGAGCCACACGGTCTGCCAGATGCCGCTCTGCGGCGTGTACCAGATGCCGCCGCGCCTGGTCCGCTGCTTGCCGCGCGTATGGCCGCCGCGTTCGGTGCCGTCGCTCACGCGCACGGTGATGATCAGTTCGCCTTCCTCCACCGCGTCTGTCACGTCCAGGTCAAAGGGCAGATACCCGCCCACATGGCTCGCCTGCTGGCGGCCGTTGACCCAGACCGTGGCGATCTGATCCACCGCGCCGAAATGCAGCAGCAGACGCTTGCCGCTGAAGCTCTCAGGCAGGGAAACGCTGCGACGGTACCAGAGATATTCTCCCGGCTTCGGGCTGCGCTGCACGCCGGAGAGCTCGGTCTCGGGAGAAAAGGGCACCAGGATCTCGCCGTCGAATTTCTGCGGGAAACGGCGGGAATCGTTGATCGCATAGTCCCAGCGCCCGTTCAGATTGATCCACCCCGGCCGCGCCAACTGCGGGCGCGGGTATGCGGGCAGGGGCATCTCCGGATCGACAAGCTCTGTCCACGGCGTCGTCATGCCCATACGTCATCCTCTCCTTTACCCTTGGATTCTACCAGGACCGCCTTAAAAAAACGGTCGGATCGCTTCCTTATGGCTGCGTCCGGGCACGGTCGTGCCCGGACGCCTGTACGCCTGAAGCCGCTCAGAACAGGCCGGGAAAACCGCCCATGCCGCCCTGCAGCTTGCTCATGGATTCGCTGGTCTTGTCGTCGGCCATTTTCAATGCGCCGTTCACCGCCGCGAGGATCAGGTCCTGCAGCATCTCGACGTCCTCGGGGTCCACGACCTCGGGGTCGATCTCGATGGACGAGAACTGCCGGGTGCCGGAGACCGTCGCTTTGACGGCGCCGCCGCCCGCGGTGAACTCAAAGGAACTCGACTCCAGCTCCTCCTGCATCTTGAGGAAATCCTGCTGCATCTTCTGGGCCTGGCGCATCATGTTCATCTGATTGCCGCCGTAGCCGCCGCGAAAACCGCCTTTTGCCATGTGAATCTCTCCTGTCTTAAGTATTGTTGTTTTGTTTGTCTATAAATTCCACCAGATTGAATTTTCGAAGCTCCTCCAGATCCCGGACTTCGCGCTGCGCCGGCTTCAGCTCTGTGAGCTGTACGCGCAGCTCACGCCCGAGGATCCGCCGTGCTTCCGCCGAGAAAAGCTGCAGGATCTCCGGTTTTTTGAGGCTGTCGTATACGAAGGGTGGCAGCGCCTCCAGGCGGAGCGTATCGCCCTCGAGCGTCCCGCGAAGTTTGGCAGGATCGTCCACATTGACGCGCAGCCCCATGGGAAGCTGCGGCTTGACCGCGTCCAGGATATCCGGGAATCCGATCACACCCTGGACGGAGGATGCCTCCTCTGCGGGCGGCTCCTCCGGATATTCGGGAGAAAAGGACGCGGGATCTTCGATTTTCTCCTCCGGCTCATCATGCGGCTCCTCCTCCACTTCCCGCCGTTCCGTGCGGAGCGGGACGCCGTGTGCGAGGTCCTCCTCCAGGCGGGAGATCCGCGCGCGCAGAGAGGCAAAGCTGTCGCCGGCCGCGTCCTCACAGAGGGAGACCAGGCAGAGTTCCACCAGCCGCTTCGGGTTTGCCGCGTCGCGCAGGCGGTCGACCGCAGCCTGCACCGTCTACGCCGCGCTGAGCAGCTGCTCCGCCGTCAGGCGCTTGGAGAAGGCGCTCAGCGTCGCCGTGTCGTAGCCGCCGGATAACAGGTCCAGCGCGCCGCGCGGCGCAACGTGCAGCATCAGCACGTCCCGCAGCAGACCGCTGAGTTCGTTGAGCAGGACGGCGGGGTTCTTCCCATCCATCCACATGCCGTTGAAAGCACGTAGCGCGCCTGCGGTCTCATGCTTCAGAATGAGGTCCAGCAGTTCCGCCACGCGTCGGTTCCCGGCGAGCCCCATCGTGTTGTACACCGCGTCCACATCGATTGTCTCGGAGGCCGAACACTGGTCCAGCAGACTCAGCGCGTCCCGCACGCCGCCGTCGGCAAGCCGGGCGATGAGCTCTGCAGCCTCGTGGTTAAGATGAAAATGCTCTTTTTCGGCGATGGATTCGAGATAACCTGCCAGCGTGGCGGCGTCGATCCGCCGGAAGCTGTGACGCTGGCAGCGGGAGAGGATCGTGGCAGGGACCTTCTGCAGCTCGGTCGTCGCAAGGATGAACATCAGGTGAGCGGGCGGTTCCTCCAGGATCTTCAGCAGCGCGTTGAACGCGGCGGTGGAGAGCATGTGCACCTCGTCGATGATGTACACGCGCTTTTTCACCGCAGAGGGGGAGAAGACAGCCTCCTCCCGCAGCGCGCGCACATTGTCCACACCGTTATTGGAAGCGGCGTCAAGTTCCACCACGTCCATGATCGTGCCGTCGAGGATTCCGCGGCAGGCCGGACAGGTCCCGCAGGGGTTCCCGTCCACCGGATGTTCGCAGTTCACTGCCCTGGCAAGTATGCGGGCGCAGGTGGTTTTGCCTGTGCCCCGGGAGCCGATAAAGAGGTAGGCATGTGAGAGGCGGTTGTTCCTGACCTGGTTTTTCAGGGTCTCGGTCACATGCTGCTGCCCTATGACCTCGTCAAAGATCAGGGGCCGCCATTTCCGATACAAGGCCTGATACATGGTCCACCTCCGAATAGATTATGGCCCTTGACAAGACTGCACACCCGGCTCTGAATGCTGCGCTATGCCCGTTACGCCGGCAGCCGGCTCAGATCCGGCACCCTCGCGGCACAAGCCGTACACCGCTTAATGCTGCTCGGTTCCCCGCCTGACATGGTTCACGGGACGACCTTGCGCAAGACCGGATCATCAACGCTGCTTACCGGGGTCAGACGACACAGAACATACCCTCGGCCGGGAATTCATCCCTGCTATAGCGGATTGCAGGTTACAGGGCACCGCTGGCTCCCCGATTAGTGCAGCCTTGTCAAAAGCCACGATGGTATTGTACTACAAATCGGCAGCAGAATCAATCTTTTTTTGCTCTTTGGCCTTTTCTTATACATAGGATCCGCTTTTGTATCTTGAAAAGGATTCACCGTCATGCTATTTTATATTTGGGAATTTGTGTACTTTATATACAATTTCATCAATTCTTTTTGGGAGGGAAAAAGAATGGCAAGAGAGATCCTATTTGATCTTGGCAAAATGATCACTGACCGCATCCCCTACAAACTCGGTCTCAAGAGATTGACCGAAAACGACCCCGAGTACATCATTCTGGACCGGGCATGCTCCAGCGATGAGATCGCCGAAGTCATGCTGAAAATGGGCCTGCGCAAGCCCAAGACCAACGCTGAAATCGCAAAGCTCACCGGCAAGAGCGAGCAGCGCATCGAAGAGCTGCTCACCGACGCCGCCAAGCATGGCATTGTGGAGTATCACCGGGAAAATCCCCAGCACGAGAAGCAGTGGTACGTCCAGCTCTTCGTCCCCGGCATCGCCGAGATGACCAACATGGTCCTCTGGCAGGTCGAGAAGTATCCCGAACTGGCAGAATCCTTTGACAAGATGACCTTCCTGCCCCTGGAGGGCAAGACCCATCTGATGCCTCCCGGCGGCAACGGCATCGGCATGCACG
>JAFXTM010000038.1 GCA_017535865.1 Oscillospiraceae bacterium | reverse complement strand
CTCCCCGCTCTATCTTCAACTGCGGGAAGTTATCCGCAGCAAAATCGAGAGCGGCGAGTATCCGCCCGGCACACCGATTCCCTCCGAGAACGCTCTGGCAAAGGCTTATGGGATCCATCGCCTATCCGTGCGGACCGCCATATCCGCCCTGATATATGAGGGACTGCTCAAAAGCGTGCAGGGGAAGGGCGTGTACGTCACGAGCGGGAAGGATGAGCGTGATCTTGAGACTATCGGTGGCTTCAAGCAGACGATGGAGCAGCTCGGCCACAAGAGCTCGACAAAGATTCTCATTAAGGCAACGCGAGAAGCCGGCCCCTATTATGCAAGTCTGCTTAAGATCGCACCCCACGACAGCGTGTACTATATCAAGCGACTTCTCTGCAGCGACGGCGAACCTTACTCACTCGAAGAGTTGTATATCCCAACGATCGTACTGAAAAACCTTCCGCAGGTGGATCTCAATGTTTTTTCCATGTATCAGATCTATGAATTCTACGGCATCCGCATCTCCCGCGTGTGGGAGCGACTGGAGTTGGAGGAACTTGACCCCACAGAGGCGCGCCTCCTGGATATTGGCAGCTCTTTCGCAGTCATGAAGTTTCAGGGTCTGAGCTATGATCAGGACGGCCGGATCGTAGAATACGCCCGCACGTATACCAGAGGCGATAAGTGCAACTTCAGCGTCCATTACCAAAGAGAAGGATAATCCGGGACAACTAGGAATACGCAGACCGCACGGCTGGCATCGGCCCGCCGTGCGGTCTGCGTATTCTTTGTATTCGGAGGGAAACTCAGAGGACCTCCTTTGGAATATAGTTCCCGCTTTTCCCGCTGACCACTTCCTCCAACTGTCTGACCAGAGGATGGCGGTGCCAGCGGTGCAGCTCTTTCGTCAAGAAAAACGCGGCGATCTGGAAGAAGGGCAGAAAGCATAGCGGAGCGAGAAGTTCATCCAGATCCGGCGGCAGACGCAGGTCTGCATTTTCCGCCTGTGGATCGTCTGTCAGAAGGAAGACGCGGTCTGTCACCAGCGACGCCGCCCGCCACAGCTCGATCCCGCGTTCTCGCGCCGCCTTGCCGGTCGCCAGAAAGAACAGCGTGTACGCAGGCGTCAGGCGAAGCTCCGGCCCATGCAAAAATTCCTCCGTCTCACAGGGGATGGCGTCGATCTGCACCGTTTCGCCCAGCTTCAGCGCACCTTCGCAGGCTACGCCGTAAGCCGGACCGGTGCCGATCAGGAAGGCGCTCTCCATGGAGGAAAGCTCCCGATACCTGCGGCGGAGCAGCGGCTCGGCCTGTTGGGAGATCTGTTCGAAGGCTTCGACCGTGCGATACAGCATTGCCCGCTCCGCCTGCCATCCGTCGCCGTCCAGCCTGCCCTCCAGATGGGCCGTGCGCAGAGCAAACAGGCAGAGAAAGAAGCACAGAGCTGTGACGCCCATTGTGACATAGCCAACGGTCTCTTCTCCCGCACCATAGTCCACCAGAAGCTCCGCACGGTCTTTGAAATCGCTCTGCGGATTCGCCGTCACGCCGATCGCCATTCTGCCACAGCGGCGCAGCGCGTCCAGCGCCGAGAGGGCGTTGCTGCTGTAACCGCTTTGGGAAACCACAAAGGGAAATTCATCCCCGCAGGGCGGCAACTCATATGCGCAGAAGCTGAAGGGATCCGTGACCAGAACCTCCCTCTCCAGCCATCTGCGCAGGTAGTGCCGCGTTATCAGCGCGGCGTTGTAGGATGAACCGCTGGCCACGATGCGGACACAGCGGCCGCCGAAACGCTGCAGGGCCTCCGCCAATGGGCGTTCGTATTCTCCCACTATCTGGCGGCGCAGCGTGGCCGGGGTCATGGCCACGTACTCCAGCATGCTCAACTTCCCTGACGTGCTCATAGCGTGATGTCTCCGTCCTTGCTGATCCGATTGAAGAGCAGGAGCGAGATAAAGGTCATCACCGTCAATACGGTGGCCATGGCGGAGGCAATGCCGTAATTGCCGCGGATGATCTGCGTATAGATAGCGACGGTGAGCGTCTGCGTCCGTCCCGTGTAGAGCAGGATGGCTGTGGACAACTCACTGATCAGGGTGACCCAGCTGAGAATGGCGCCAGCAAAAACACCGGGGGCCATCATGGGAAGCGTGATCTCAAAGAAGGCCTTGAGTTTGCTGCTCCCCAGAGACAAAGCCGCCTCCTCCACGTAGAGGGGGATCTGCTGAAGGATCGCCACGGAAGAGCGGATCGTGTAGGGCAGACGCCGCACCACCAACGCCACTACCATGATCAGCATTCCTCCGGTCAACACCAGAGGTTTGCGGTTGAAGGCGGAGATCATGGCGATGCCGACGACCGTGCCGGGAATGACGTAGGGGATCATGGAGATCATGTCGACCGCGCCTGAGAGCGCGTTCCGGCGCCGTACGGCGACGTAGGCGATCAGGACTGCCAGCAGAACCACGACTAGCAGGCTCAGCGCCGGGATGATGAGCGTATTCTGGATGCTACGGCCCAGGCGCGAGAACATATTGGCGTAACTCTGCATCGAATAGCCCTTCACATAGATCTGTCCGCTGGTCTTGAGGAAGGAAGTATAGACCACGTACAGCTGGGGCAGGATGGAGATGAACACCACCGCATAAATCAGCAGATGAACCAAAAAGGCGGAAAGGCCTCGGAGCTTTTTCTTCTCGATGCGACGCATGACGTTCATGGAGACCGCACTTTTGCTCGCCGCCAAATTCTGTGAGAAATAGACCACCATCGTGATCAGGATGGCAAGGATGGAGATGGCCGAAGCGAAGCCCTTGTTCTGAGAGACTTCGCCCACGAACTCGTTATACAAGATGACCGTAAAGGTTCGGTAACCCTCGCCGATCAGCATGGGCGTGCCAAAATCACTGACGGCGCGGACAAAGACCAGCAGCGCGCCAGCCAGCACCGTGGGGGCGATCAGCGGCAGCACCACCGTGAAAAAGCGCTTGACGCCGGTACAGCCCATGTTCTCCGCTGCCTCCAGGAGAGAGGCGTCCATTTTGCTCATGGCCCCCTGAACATACAAAAAGACGAGGGGGAAGAGCTGTGTGGTAAAGACCAGCAGGATGCCGTTGAAGCCGTAGATGTCTGGCATGGTGATCCCGAAAAGGCCGGAGAGGAATCTAGTAATGACGCCGCTGCGGCCCAGCAGCATGATCCAGGCGTAGGCGCCCACAAAGGGCGCGGACATGGTCGCCATCACGATGCACATGCGCAGGATCCTGGAACCGGCGATCTGATACATGGACATGAAGTAACCCAGCGTCACGCCGACGAGCACCGAGAGCAGGGCCGCCATGAAGGAGACCTTGAAGCTGTTGATTAGCGTGATCGAGTAATAGGGTCTGGAGAAGAAGCGCACGAAATGCGAAAGCGTGAAATGCATTCCGTCGGAAAAGGCCATTTTTAGCAGCAGCCCTAGCGGATAAAGCAGGAACAGGCCGTACAGCAGGAGGATAGCGATCGTCGTCCAGCCCCAAACGTCCAGACGGAAGCGTCGATGGTTCTGTCTCATAAGCGTCCTACCTCAGATAATTCTTCGAGCCGTCTTCGGAGAAGATGTTGATCTTCTCCTCCTTCAGCGTCAAAATGACGGAGTCACCGGGATGCAGCGTGTCATCCAGCACGGATTCCTTTATGACCTCCACGGCGTCCCCGGAGGAAAGCCGGAGGTAAAAATGCGTGTTCAGCCCGAGATACACACTGTCCTTCAGCACGGCGGGAAGACCCTCCGCACCGTCGGACAGGGGGTGAATGACAAACTCTTCCGGACGGACAGAGACCTGGACGGGACCGTCGGGGACGCCGTTCCAGGCTGTACGGGAAAAACGCGCCGTGTCGACAAGGAGCAGCGTGCCCTTTTCCATGCGCCCCGAAAGGACGTTGGTCCTACCGATGAAGGTTGCCACAAACACATTGGCCGGCCGCTGATAGATCTCCCGCGGCGTGCCGATATGCTGGATCTTGCCGGCATTCATGACAGCGATCGTATCGCTGATGGACATGGCCTCCTCTTGGTCGTGGGTCACATATACGGTCGTGATTCCTACTTCCCGCTGGATCCGTCGGATGGCTTGGCGCATCTCCATACGGAGCTTCGCGTCAAGGTTGCTGAGTGGCTCATCCATAAGCAGCACATCCGGTTTAATGACGAGAGCCCGGGCCAGAGCCACGCGCTGCTGCTGACCGCCGGACAGGTTTTCCGGCAGGCGGTCGGCATACTGCTCGATCTGCATCATCTCCAGAAATCGAGCCGTCTCGCGCCGGATCTCATCTTTTGGCAGCTTCCGATTTTTCAGGCCGAAGGCTACGTTCTTTTCCACCGTCAGGTGCGGGAAGATCGCATAATTCTGAAACACCATGCCGATATTGCGTTTGCTCGGCTCCTTATCGTTGATCCGTTCCTCGTTAAAGTAGAAGTCGCCGCCCTCGATGGAGTTGAAGCCTGCGATCATGCGGAGAAGCGTGGTCTTTCCGCAACCGGAGGGACCTAGAAGCGTGAACAATTCCCCATCGCGTATCTCCAGGTTCAGCCCCTCGATCACGGTCACATCCCCATATTGTTTCTTGGCCTCTTTGATAGTGATCTTGCTCATTTGCCCCTTGTCCTTTCTTTTTTAGCTTTGGAGCCTGCGCACGCGAAAGTTCCAGATCCCGTCCCGGTCGCGGCAGAGCAGACAGGCCGCCTGCAGCAATGACAGACAGCCTGTCTGCCGCGGTCGTTAGAAGGTGCTCTGGTATACTTCGGTGAATTTGTCCACGATCTCAGCCTTGTGTTCGTTCACATACTGCTGATCAAGCGGGACCGTCTTGATGTTGGACGCGGGACGGAAGTAATCGGGATAGTTCACATCGTCGCGCACCGGGCGGACGTCCAGCTCGTTGCAGAAAATGTTCTGGATCTCCTGGCTCAGAACGAAGTCAATGAAGAGCTTGCCGTTCTCAGGGTGCTTGCAGTTGTTCACCAGACCAATCGTGCTGGGAGTCAGGACCGTGCCCTCCTCGGGGTAAACGATTGTGACGTTGGCACCGTCGCGGGCCAGGGAAATACCGGCCTCCTCATAGGTCAGCACAACGGTCATCTCGCCGTCGGCGACCGCTTTCCAGGCGGCGCTGGAGCCGCTGGCCAGTTTGCCGTCCAGATTGTAGATCAGCTGAGAGACGATATCCCAGCCCTCCTCGTTCTCCAGTGTCAGGCCGCCGAAGTCCGTGAGGATGGTCTCGATATGCATCATAGCTGAGGAGGATGCGGTGGGATCGGCGCTGGAGATGCGCCCCTTCAGTTCGGGCTGCAGCAGATCCATATATCCGTTAATCTCCAGATCACCGATCAGGTCGTTGTTGTACATGAGAATTGCGCAGTCCAGGTTGTAGTTGGTGCAGTAGCCCAGAGTGTTGCGGCAGCTCTCGATGAGGTTGGCGTCCTCGGAGCTGACGTAATCTTGGAACACGTGACGGTACTCCGCATAGGAGGACTCACCACCGCCGAACACCACATCGCAATAGGGGGCGTCGCCCTCTGCGTCGATGCGGGCCAGCAGCTCACCGGTGCCGCCGGTGATGACCTCCACCTTGATGCCGTAGCGCTCCTCAAACAGGGGAACGACCGCGTTCACCTGCGCGTCTGTGGCCGGGGAATAGACGACGAGGATCTTTTCCTCCTCCACAGGGGCGGGATTCTCGTCCGCGGGGGCAGCCTCACCGGGAGACTGGGGTTCCGCCGCGGGGGCGGCGCTCTGACTGCCGCAGGCCGCCAAGCTCAGCGCCATGGCAAGCATCAGAAGCAGTACGATCGCTTTTTTCATCGTTTTCATTGTTTTCTCTCCTTCTTTTTTTATTGTTTATTCCGGTATCGCCCGGAAAAACGCAAAGTCAAATGCAGGGGACTTCCTCATGGCTGCAGCGGTTGCGGCCTGTGCCCGTGATAGGTCACGACGGCAAGACCCGCCGCTTCCGCCAGCGCCGCCGCCTCCTCAAGACGGGCGCCGACCCGTCCGGGATTGTGGGCGTCGGATCCCAGCGTCACGAAGTGGCCTCCCATCTCGCGGAAACGGCACAGGATGTCCAGTCCCCAGGGACTGTCCCCCTCCCAGGATGAGCTGTTGATCTCCAGAGTCTTTCCATGCACCAGCAGCCAGCGGAAAATCTCGTCGAAAAGATCCGGCGCATCCTCATAGAAAAACGACCGATCCGCATAGGGCGCGTAGTGGGCCACAAAATCGTAGTGCCCCAGCACATCCAGCGTGGGGAAGCACTCCAGACTCCTGATGATCTGTTCAAGGTATATCCGGTAAATATCCCTGCGGCTCCAGCCCTCATAAAAGGCGTCTTCCCATACATTGGCGCCCCTAATCGTGTGCACCGATCCGATCACGAAATCCAGCTCTAGCCCCGACAGGAGTTCTTCCGCTCGACGGGCACAGTCCCTGCCCGCCATGCTGACCTCTGCTCCTCGCCCGATCCGAATGCCTGGAAACGCGCCGTCCAAGACGGACAATTGGCCTTCCCGGGCGGCAAAATCCGGAATGTTCCACTCGGTCATGGGCCGATCGAAATCCAGATGATCCGTCAGACAGAACTCACGGAGCCCTCTCTTGACCGCACCCTCGACCATCCGTATGGGGGCGTATTCGGCGTCAAAGGAAAAGCTGCTGTGTGTGTGAAGATCCGACAATGCTCTCATGCGTCTCTCTCCCGTCTTAACGGCGAAGCAACGCCGCGATCAGCTCCGCCATGGCGTCGTGCTCGCTGTCGGCATGCAGCACCAGCCGGGCAGCGGCTTTGATCTCCGGGACGGCATCGCCTACGGCCACGCCGAGTCCCGCGTTGGCGACCATGCTCAGGTCATTGAGATAATTCCCAGCCGCGACCACGTTTTCCG
Source organism: Oscillospiraceae bacterium (assembly GCA_017535865.1). Lineage (GTDB taxonomy): Bacteria > Bacillota > Clostridia > Oscillospirales > Oscillospiraceae > Limivicinus. Next base: position 1,266 of record JAFXTM010000038.1, on the reverse strand, counting down.
GCTGGATACCTTCGATCCTGCACAATTCCTGCAGACCCGTCCACTTGTTGACGCCTTTGGGCATGATGTCGACTGTCCCGGGTTCGCAGTAACTGTACTCAAAAGCCAGGCCCAGGTGGTCGATCGCGTCCAGCACCGGACGCAGGTTTCCACTGGCCATCAGCGCCTCGGCTCTGTCCGTCGGCACCTCATCTGCACAGCGGTATATCTTCGGAACAAACCCGGCCCACTGCGCGTACTCGCGGACGCCGTCAGTGATCCGGTTGACACCAATATAGTCTCCGGCAATCACATACAGCACACAGTCTGTGCCCAGACAGGTCTCAACCAGCCTCCGCGTGTCCTCCGGCTCCGTCAGCCTCTGCATCAGTACTCGGCCGTCCGCCGTTTTTGTCAGCTTCCCGCCGGAGTTCGTGATCAGATAATCCACCAGCCGGTCGTCGCCCTGCATGTTGACCATGTCAAAGCTGTGCCTGCCGGAATCGAAGCAGAGCACATGCCCCCGACGGCGCATTTCGTGGAAAGCCTCCTTTGTTTTTGCCCCCAGACGGCAGCTTTTTCCCACGGCCGTACCGTCAACATCCATTGCCAGCAGCAATCTGTTTTCCATGTACACTTCTCTCTTCGCCATTATATGTGTTTGGAGGAGGGGTTCGGGCCTCTCCCTGAAGCTGTCCAAGCTTGATCATTGTCAGGATTCCGGACCTCTCAGTAATCGAACTGCCTGTAGTAACGCCGGATCGAGAGCGGGTGACGCAGAAACAGCTCCATATAGGCGTCCACGCGATTGTTGACCGCGTGCATCACGAGATGCGAGATGCTGCCGCGGAACTCCTTACGAATTCCCTTCAGCTCCAGCTCGGCCGTGTCGATGATCGTGTAGTTGGCGCAGACACGAGGCAGAAAGCGCGCGACGCGTTCTGCAAGCGGACGCTGTTCGTCCTCGCCGATGAAGAGCGTGACGGGTGTGTCGGCGACGATGATCTCCTGCATGCCGTGGAAGAACTCCTGACAGCTGATGGACTTGGTGCGGATCCACATCTGTTCTTCCCAGTAGCACATGGCGTAGGAGTAGGTGGCTCCGTACTGGTTGCCCGAGCCGATAAAGTAGTGCGGCAGATCGGGCCGCTCGCGGTGGAAAGCGACCGTCTTTTTCGCGTACTCATATGCCCAGGCGTCCGCAGCCTTTTCTACCTCTGCCAGCGCGAGGGCGAGATGGGCCTCCATCTCGCAGTTGTACTCCTCATAGGCGGCGAACTCGCCGTT
>JAFXTM010000001.1 GCA_017535865.1 Oscillospiraceae bacterium | reverse complement strand
GCGGTGCTTTGTGATGGCGAAGAAGGCGGGGGCGACTGACAGCATCACGCTGACGGGCGGCTGCGCGAAGAACGACGGTCTGAAGGAGGCCATCGAGCACGTACTGAAGCTGAAGGTCATCAACCTGAAGACGGACCCGCAGCTGATGGGCGCGCTGGGCGCCGCGGAGTATGCCCGCCAGAAGGGCCTCGCCAAGGCGAACTGAAACAGATACGGACACCCGTTCAGGGGACTGCCGCAAGGCTTTTGCGGCAGTCCCTTTTTTTGTGCGAACGGCAACAGGATTCTTGAAAAGCACGCGCAGGGGTGGTATACTAAATTATATTTTCTTGTAAGTCTGTGACAAACGGAGGCGGATACTCATGAGCGCTCGGCGCGTGATTAAACTGATTCTCTCTCTTGCCTTTCTTGCCTTTCTGATTCTCTGCGCCTACTCCCCTGTTCAGCCTTCCCATGCGGTCGACCCGGCGGAAACGGGAGATGGGACCGCACAGACGGAGACGGCGGAAAAGCCGAAGATCTCGCTGCCCTTCGTCACGCCGCGGGTGACGCTGACAGCGGGGAGCTTTCCGGTGGATTCCGAGGAGCTGAAGGTCCAGCTCATCTCCGGTGAGACAGCGCTGCTGGACAGTTTCAGCAAGCTGCGCAGGGCGGACTTCAGCGGCAGCGGCAATGTGGAGGAGATCGTCGCCTGGGCGGACGCCAACCCGCAGGTCGACGTGACTTACACGGTGCAGATGCCGAATGGCGCGCTCGTGAGCAACAAGGAAAAGACGCTGGATCTGAGCGGGCTGAAAGCGGCCGACGTGCCGGAGGCGATCAGCCGGCTGCCCATGCTGACGGGGCTTGAGAGCGTAGAGCTGGGCGTCGTCGGCGCCGACGGCTTCAGTCAGGCGGACGTGGAGACGCTGCGCGCGCAGCTGCCCGAAGTGGACCTGCGTTACAGCATCCAGGTACTCGGCCAGATCATTGATGCGGAGACCGACAGCCTGGATCTGACCGGCGCGACCGAGGAAGATCTGGCCATGGTGCTGCCGCTTCTGTCGGGCATGCCGAACCTCACTATGATCAATCTCGGAGAAGAGGGCGGGACCATCACCTGGGATACGGTCGCGGCGGTGAACGCCGCCTGCCCGGACGCGAGTCTGGACTATGAGTTCACGCTCTGGGGCAAAGCCGTGAACCTCTCCGACAACATGCTCGACCTGAACCATATCAAGATGGACGATCAGGGCGCGGCCGTGCGCCGGGTCCTGCCCTATATGAAGAACTGCCGCGTGCTCGATATGGACAGCTGCGGCGTGTCCAATGAGAACATGGCCGTCATCCGCGACGAGAACCCGGATGTGGATGTGGTGTGGCGCATCTGGTTCGGCTCCAACTACTCCGTGCGTACCAACGTGACCAAGATCCTGGCCTCCAAGCCCTCCAAGGGCGGCGTGCTCTACAACAACGTGGGCGACCAGCTCAAGTACTGCACCAAGGTGCGCTATCTCGATCTCGGCCACAACGACGACCTGTCGGACATCGGCTTTATCCGCTTTATGCCGGATCTGGAGATCGCCGTCATTTCCATTACCTCCGTCAGCGACCTCAGCCCCTTCACCAGCTGCCCCAACATCAAGTACATTGAGGCCGGCAACTGCAGGATCACCGACCTCAGCCCGCTGGCCGAGTGCACGACGCTGCGGCATCTGAACGTGGGCACCAATTTGAAGCTGAGCGATATCACGCCGCTCTACGGCCTGAACCTGAAGCGGCTCTGGCTCGGCATCGGCGACCCGGTCCCCAAGGAGCAGGTCGAGCAGATGCGCGCGCTGCACCCCGACTGCGAGGTCAATACCTCGGTGCCGACCGGCCTGGAGACCGACGCCAACGGCAATGTCAACAACGAGGGCTTCGTGCTGGGCAACTGGAAGTGCTATCAGCAGTATCTGACGGTCGACTGGAACTATTACAGCCAGACCGGCTACTTCCCCTCTTCGCGCCCGCTCGGCTGGTACAAGGTCGTCTACAAGGCCTTCCAGTATAACCTTACCGAAGCCGCCTACGCTTTCAGCTGGAACGATCCCAAGTACGAGGCGCACGATCCCACGGTCGCGCCGGTCAACACCCACGTGATCGACACCTCTTTCCTGGACGAGGACTATGTGATCCCGGAGAACAACATCATTCCGGATGTGCTGGAGGATCCTCCCGGAGAACTGCTGTACGAGAGCAGCTACTGATCTTTTCCGGCGCGTTTTGCCGCACAGACTTTGAACGGGAGGCAAACCCATGACCCCTGCTGAAAAGAGAATAAGCATTCTGCTGTGCCTCGCGCTCTGCCTGTGCCTGCTCGCCGGCTGCAGTCTGCCCGCGCTGCCGATGTTCCCCGCGGCATCGAACTCGACGTCGGAGCCGACGCCGGAACCGACCCCGGAGGTCTATCGCGGCGAGGCGGAGATGAGCTTTTCCGAGACGAGCTTTGAGGAGCTCTGCGCGAGCCTGCCGGAGCTCACCGAGCTGAAAAAGGCCACCCTCGCCGAGGACAGCTTGACAGTCGAACAGTACCGGACGCTCTGCGCGCTGCGGCCCGACGTCGAGTTCCTGTACGACTTTTCCGTGGACGGAAAGGGCGGCAGCATCGACGTTATCCACCTGGATCTGCGCACGGCAAATCCGGCGAGCATGCGCACCTGGCTGGACTGGGCGGCCTGCATGCCGAGGCTGAGGAGCATCGAGTTCGGCTCCGGCGACGCCGCGGACAGCGGTATCCCCTGGGATGCGCTCGCCGCACTGCGCGCCGAGCGGCCGGAGATCGAGATCCGCTACCGCTTCACGCTCTACGGACAGGAGTTCACGCTGGAGAGCACGGAGATGAACCTGACGCATATCAAGATGGACGATCAGGGCGCGCTGGTCAAATCCGTCACGTCCTGCATGCCGAAGCTCGTCTATCTGGATATGGACAGCTGCGGCGTGGACGACGAGCACATGGCGGAGATCCGCGACGCGCTGCCGAACACCGAGGTGGTCTGGCGCATCTGGTTCGGCGAGGTCGGCCACGGCTTCGCCGGCTACTCGGTCCGTACGAACGTGACCAGGATCCTGGCCTCGAACCCGGGGATCGGGGGCGAGCTCGACGAGGAGAACACCAAGTCGCTCAAGTACTGCACCAAAGTCAAGTACCTCGACGTGGGCCACAACTCCTACATGCGGGACATCAGCTTCGTGGCTTATATGCCCGATCTGGAGATGGTCGTGCTCGCGATGGGCGACTGGTTCGACGCTTCCCCGCTGGAGAATTGCCCCAAGCTGTGGTACGCCGAGCTGCAGACGACCTCACTGAGCGATCTGCGCCCGCTGATGAAGCTGCAGAATCTGCAGGATCTGAACCTCTGCTACTGCTACGCGCTGCACGACATCACCCCGCTCTATGAACTGCCGAACCTCAAGCGCCTGTATCTGGGGATGCTTTCGCCTGTGCCGAGCGAGCAGGTGGAACGCTTCAAGGAGCTCCATCCGGACTGCGAGGTCGACACCGAGATCGAAGACCCGACGAGCGGCCGCTGGCGCTACATCGGGTACGACGAGATCGGGATGAACAAGCTGGCGCCGTCCTATGAGCGGCTCCGCGAGGTCATGGGTTACGACCAGGCTCCCGGGAGCTACGCCTATACGTACAACGATCCGCTGTATTGAGCGAACAGCCCCCACCCTGCCGGTGGGGGCTGTTTTGAAAGGAGAGGACGATGTCCGATTTTATCAAGGAGATGCGCCGCTTCGTGGGACACCGGCCGCTGCTGCAGGCCGGGGCGAGCGTGCTGCTGGAGGATGAGCGGGGACGGCTGCTGCTGCAGCGGCGCGCCGACTGCCATCTCTGGGGCTATCACGGCGGCGCTGTGGAGCTCGACGAGGTGGTCGAGGAGGCAGCGAAGCGGGAGCTCTTTGAAGAGACGGGCCTGCGTGCGGAAAGCCTTGAACTCTTCGGAGTGTTCTCCGGACCGGAGATGCATTTCGTTTACCCGAACGGGGACGAGGTCTCCAACATCGACCATGTGTACCGCTGCACGGCCTGGACCGGCACGCCGCGGCCGCAGCCCGGCGAGGTGGAGGAGCTGCGCTTTTTTGCCTGGGACGAGCTGCCGCCTGACGAGGAGCTGGCCTCCATGAACATTCCCGCGCTGCGCGCCTGGGCGGCGCAGAAGCAGGCGGAGCGGCAGGACGGCGTTTCCGAGTGAGATAAAACAGCATGACGCCTCCCGGAAACCGGGAGGCGTCATGTTGTCATGTACCGAGGCTTTACTGGTTCAGAAGCTCCTCGCAGACCTCGCCGAGGATGCGGATGCCCTTTTCGATGACCTCGTCGCTGCTGTTGGAATAGTTGATGCGGAAGGTGCGCACGTTGCGCTCCGTCTCGTAGAAGGGATCGCCCGGGCAGATCGCTACGCCCTTTTCCAGCCCTTTGCGGTAGAGCTCCACCGCGGTGATGCCCTCGGGCAGCGTGGCCCAGAGGAACATGCCGCCCTCGGTCGGCGTGAAGGTGACGCCGGCGGGCAGGTATTTGCGCATGCAGGCCATCATCCACTCGGCCTTCTGCTTGTAGAGCGCCTTGGTCTTCTCAATGTGCGCGTCCACATCGTTGTCCGCGAGGTACTGCGCGAGGACCATCTGGCTGAAAATGTTGGTGTGCAGATCGGCGGTGGCCTTGTAGCCCAGGAGCTTCGCGCGCAGCTCCCTGTTGCGCACACAGATCCAGCCGATGCGCATGCCCGGCGTCACGATCTTGGAGAAGGTGCCCAGCATGCAGCACTGCTCGCCCAGCTCCGCGCCGAAGCTGTTGGTCGCCGTGCCGGCGAAGCGCAGCTCGCGATAGGGGTTGTCCTCGAGAAGGAGGATGTTCGTGCCCTTGAAGATTTCGACCACCTTGTCGTGGACCTCCTGGCTGTAGCTCAGACCGGTCGGGTTCTGGAAATTCGGGATCACATACATGAACTTGGCGTCGGGGTTGGCCTTCACGGCCTCGGCCAGCTTTTCGCAGTCGATGCCGTCGGCGTTGATCGCGACGGGCACGACCACGGGGTCGAACACATGGAAGGACTGCAGCGCCACCAGATAGGTGGGATCCTCCACGAGCACCTTGTCGCCCGCGTCGAGCATGGCCGCGCCGATCATGGCCAGCGCCTGCTGGGAGCCGTTGGTGACGATGATGTCGTCTGCCTCCACGCCGTAGACGCCCATGGTCTCATAGCGCTTCGCGATCCACCTGCGCAGAGCGGGCCAGCCGGCGGTGGAGCTGTATTGCAGGGCGATGACGCCGTTGGTCTCCAGGACTTTTTGTGTGGCTGCCTCCATCTCGGGGATGGGGAAGGACACGGGGTTGGGAAGACCGCCGGCGAAAGAGATGATATCCGGCGAGGCGGCGGCCGCCAGGATGCTGGCGGTGAATTCGCCTTGGAAATCCGGCTTGAGGATACGCTGAGAAAGCTTGAACTGCATAGAATTCCCTCCTGGACTTGCCGAAGCGGGAGGCAGACTCCGTGCGGCGCGCCCGTCCGACAAAAAGAATGCTATAACTATATACCGGTTTTCTGGATAAGTAAACAGTCTTTTTGCATAAAATTGCGCTTGTTCCGACGCGTTTTTTTCATAAAGAAAGCCGGCGCCTCTCCGCGCAACGGAGAAGCGCCGGCTTGTGTATGCGGGTTCGGGAAGGCGGAACGGGAAACGCTTACCAGCACGCCCGAACAGCGTAATACGCGGGTTCGTCGTAGGGATAGGCCTCATCCACGCACAGCAGGAGGAAGTAGGAGCCCGCGGCGTCAAAGTGAATGGTCCCGACCATGGCGTCGTAGCCGTCGACGTTGGTGGGCGTGAGCGCGTCCATCAGCTCCACATCGTCGTCATCCGTGAGGGAGAGGATCCCGCAGAGCAGATAGTCCATGTCGTCGGTGTAGTAGGGGACGACCTCAAAGCTCACGTCGCCGGGCGCATCGAGCGTCAGATAGAAGAAATCCATGTCGTCGGCCGAACCGATTTCGCCCGCGATCCAGATCTCGTTTTCCAGCAGATCGGAGAGCAGAAAGATGTCGTTGGACTCCTCCTCGGCGCGCTCCGCATCGGCATAGAAGCCCACGTCTTCGGGCTTCTGGCTGTTTTCCCCGTCGGGGTATTCGAGCGCGTAGACCTCCGCAAGGGTGAGGGCCTTATCCTCTGCGAGGCGGTCGAGCTCGTGAATATCGATGGCAAAGTTCAGATTCTGTCCGGTCACGAGCGTCATGGAGTTGACGCCCACGACTTCGCCGTAAGGATCGACCAGCGGACCGCCGCTGTTGCCCTCGGAGATGGGCGCGGTGGTCTGGATGAACTTGACTCCGTCGATCTCCCGCAGCGCGGTCGAGACGATGCCGGAGGAGAAAGTGCTGGTCAGACCCTGGGAGCTGCCCAGCGCGTAGACTGCCTCGCCCGTGGTCACGGGCCCGCTGCTGATGGTCAGGAAGGGATTGCCCGTGATGTCGATCTGAAGCACGGCGAGATCCAGCGACTTGTCATAGGCGAGCACGGCGAGGATGTCGCGGTTGCTGCCATCGGCCAGCGTGACCTCCCCGGCGTTGGTACCCTCGATGACATGGTAGTTCGTGACCAGACGGCCGGTGTCGTCGATGAAGAAGCCGGAGCCCAGACTGTAATACTTGCCGGAGGGCTCATAGGCCGCGATCTCCGCCACCGCGGGAGAGATCTTGTCGAAAATCTCCTCGGAGCTGAGCTTTCGCGCCTTCCACTGGGCGGTGAAGGTGGCGTCGTCCCGGACGGCGCCGACAGTGGGAGACCAGCCGTTGAAGGAGAAGAAATCCCGTTCGACCTCAGGCGGCACGGGCGTATCGCCGCGCCGGACGAGCTGCTCGCTCTCACCGGAGACGACGCGTCCGCCTGCGGGGTCAAAGCGCACCTGATAGAAGCACTCCCACATCGCAGCGGCGATCGTGTTGCCCGTGATCGGGGAGAGCTCCTCGCTCCAACCGACAAAAGCGTAACCATCGCGCTCGACCTCGGGGGGCTCGGCAGCGCCGCCCTCCTCGATCTGCTGCAGGAGATGGCCGGAGACGAGGGTGCCGCCGTTGAGTTCAAAGCGGACCTCGTAGACGGCGGGGGCAGCCTCGGCCTTGACCCATTGGGCGACGGCGACGGTGTTGGCGGAAATGGCGTCGAGCTTTTCGTTCCAGCCGTCAAAGACATAGCCCTCGCGCTCGACCGTCGGGGCCTCGGCGGCGCCGCCCTCCTCGATCTGCTGGAGGAGCTGGCCGGAGACGAGGGTGCCGCCGTTGAGCTCAAAGCGGACCTCATAGACGGCGGGGGCAGCCTCGGCCTTGACCCACTGGGCGACGGCGACGGTGTTGGCGGAAATGGCGTCGAGCTTTTCGTTCCAGCCGTCAAAGACATAGCCCTCGCGCTCGACTGTCGGGGCCTCGGCGGCACCGCCATCCTCGATCTGCTGGAGGAGTTGGCCGGAGACGAGGGTACCGCCGTTGAGCTCGAAGCGGACCTCATAGACGGCGGGGGCCCGGGAAGCGCAGGCGCATAATGTCAAAAGCAGGACAAGCACAAGGAAAATGAGCAAAAACCGTTTTCTCATGACAGCGACTCCTTTCGGTTCCGCGGTGTTCCTGTATAAAAAAGTATAGTCCCGGCAGGGGAAACTTGTCAATTGAGAAATCATTTTCTCCTTTGCGTGCCGGAGAAAAAAGAGATGGACAGACGGAGGAGGATTGTGTAAAATAATTACCAGTATGCGGCGGTTGACCGCCGGAAAAAAACAAGAGACAATCAAGGAGGCAGATCTATGAGCAAAAAAGTAACGCGCAGAGATTTTCTGAAGGGCTCGCTGGCCGGGGCGGCCGCCCTGACCCTGTCGGGGATCGGCGTGGGCTCCGTTCAGGCTGAGGCCGCGGGGCTCAACAGCAAGGATCCGGCCGAAAAGCCGGGCTTCTTTACCAACCCTTATAACCACACGGCGGCGGACGCGGCCAAGGTCGTGACGGCTGAGGTCGTGGTCGTCGGTGCGGGCAACGCCGGCTGCGCCGCCGCGGCGGCGCTGGCGGACAGCGAGGTCCAGACCGTCGTCATCGAGCAGCAGAACGTCATCCACGGCCAGGGCGGCGGCATCGGCATGGCCAACACCAAATTCGTCGAGAGCCTCGTCGAGCAGGGTCTGATGGAGCACGATACCGACGTGGTGCAGCACCAGAACATCTGGATCCAGCGCTGCGGCAGCCGTGTGAACGAAAAGCTGGTCTCGATGTGGTTCAACAAGGCCCCCGCCACCGGCGAATGGCTGATCGACAAGTGCGCCGAGTACGGCGTCGTCCCTGTATCCTTCCGTGCGCACGCGCCGAACGCGATCATTCCCGAGTCCTACGACTACCACATGTTCTACGGCGTGGCGGGCTATGAGTTCGACGAGAAGTGCGGCTACTTCGCGGCGAGCAACGTCTGCTATACCGACGCCCAGCGCGCCGACAAGCACGCCAAGCCCGCGGTGTTCTTCTTCAACACCAAGGCGCAGGACCTGCTGGTCGAGGAAGGCCGCGTGGTCGGCGTCTTCGCCGAGCGCGACGGGGAGCTCTGGCTCTTCCGCGGCACCAAGGGCGTCGTGCTGGCCACCGGCGGCATCCACGAGGACCCCGAGATGACCGCCTATTACTGCGACGACTACATCAACCGCGTCCAGCGCTGCGAGCACGGCCCGGCCGGCTTCTCCACCGGCGACGGCCAGAAGATGGGTCTCTGGGTCGGCGGCAAGATGCAGGAGGGCGGCTCCTTCCCGCTGATGCTCCATCCCCAGGCCAACGCCATGTTCCACGGCTGCTTCCCCTTCGTAAACCTCGAAGGCGAGCGCTTCATGAACGAGGGCACCTGGGTGCAGGGCAAGTCCATGAACATCATGAACCAGACCGGCAACATCGCCTACTCCATCTTCGACAGGAACTACGGCTCCTATAACCGGCAGTCCCTCGAGGGCGGCACCGGCGGCGGCATGTTCTGGGACACCATGATGGCCTCGATCGGTCAGCCCTTTGCCGACGACGATGTGACCGCCACTGTCGAGAGCGACGTCGCCAACGGCAATACCCTCATGGCCGACACGCTCGAGGAACTGGCGGAGAAGATCGGCTGCCCGGTCGACACCTTCCTCGCCACCATCGCGCGCTACAACGAGCTGGTCGCCCGGAAGTACGACGACGACTTCCATAAACCCGCGGAGTTCCTCTATCCCGTGGAGGAAGGCCCCTTCTACGCCGCGAAGGTCGGCGTGGCGCTGCTGGCGGTCGTGGGCGGCCTGTCCGTCAACACCGACCTGCAGGTGCTCAACACCGAGCGGCAGCCCATCCCCGGCCTGTTCGCCACCGGCAACGCCTCCGGTGACCTGTATGCGATCGACTATCCCATCAACATGGCGGGCAACTCCAACGGCCGCTGCTTCATCTGGGGCTACCGTCTGGGCGAGGTCATGCCCGGCGCGGCCGACACCGGCGAGGAGCTCACCCCCTACGACGAGCTGCTGGCGCTCAAGGGTGAGGACGTCGCCGCGGTCGTGACCGACAGCACCGTGTACAACGACGGCGTCTATGAGGGCACCGGTACGGGCCGCAACGGCGAGATCCACGTCGCCGTCACAGTGGAAGGGGGCAGGATCACCGGCGTCGAGATCGTCAGCCACAGCGAGTCGGAGGATATCGGCGCGCTCGCGCTGCCCAAGCTGGTCAGTCAGGCCATCGCCGCAAACTCCGCCGCCATCGACGGCGCCTCCGGCGCGTCCATGACCACGGCCGGCTTCAAGGAAGCTGTCGCCGCGGCACTGGAGCTTGCGAAGTAGAGCAAAGCAAAAGCAAACGAAAAGACCATCCACAAACGTGGATGGTCTTTTTGGTAGCGGCACCTGGATTCGAACCGGGGACACTGCGGGTATGAACCGCATGCTCTAGCCAACTGAGCTATGCCGCCGTGTTTTTCACAGCAGAGTTGATTTTAGCAGATGGTACGGTGCTTGTCAACAGCTTTTTTCACCGGAAACGCAAAAAGAGGCGGGAAACAAAAAATTTCTCTTGAAATGTCCGGAAGGATATGCTATAGTATACAGGCTACGGAGGGTTAGCTCAGCTGGTTAGAGCGTCCGCCTCACACGCGGAAGGTCGACGGTTCGAGTCCGCCACTCTCCACCAAGACGCAGCAGAACAGTTTATCAGGCTGCGTCTTTTTCCGGCCCGTTGGTCAAGTGGTTAAGACACCGCCCTTTCACGGCGGTAACATGGGTTCGAGTCCCGTACGGGTCACCAAAAACAAGCAGCTCACCGAAGGTGGGCTGCTTGTTTTTGATAACTCCCGTCTCCCGCGGGACTCGAAGGGCGCGGGAGTGAATGGCGTGCCGGGGGCACGCCAGAGCCGCGCCCCGGCCCGCCCGCAGGCGGGAGTCCCGTTCGGGTCACCAGATCCGGAACAGGAGATTGATACAATGTGTCAGTCTCCTGTTTCGTTTTTTTATGCCCGGAAAGGCCGATACGGCAGGCATTTTGAAACGCGGGCGATTCATTTGAATAAGTGAAAGCACAATATATGGCTTAAGGATTCGCTGTATTGCAGCCGAACTACCATATACTGTGCTTTCTTTTCGTTAAATTATGGAGAATCGTTAAACGTCGGTTAAATAATGACCCAAACGCCGAATGCAACGCCGGTTTTCCACGCCGGAAACCGGTACGCCGGTCACACGTTTTCCGGGATTCCCGCTGGAGGTGCCGGCTGGACACCGGACTTGAGGCGGTCACGCAGACGGTAGGTCTGGCCCCGGATGTACACCACGTGTGCATGGTGCAGCAGCCTGCCCGGCAATGCGGTAGCCAGCACAGACCAGCATTGTTTACGGCGATTGGTATTTCGCGCCGAAGATCCGGCATACCGGTCGATCTCCTGTTTTTTTCATGCCCGGAAAAGCCTGACGCCGCAGGGCTTCTGAAACGCGGGCGATTCATTTGAATATACGAAAGCGCAAGATGCAGCGCATCTGAGCTCTGACAGGGCCAATCACTGCATCTTGCGCTTTTCAATCGCTGAATCATGGGGAATCTCTGAACTATGGGGCAGCCGTTTAATCATGCCAGAACGGGGACAATACCGTGTGAATTCCCTTCGCCGTAAGTGAGTTTTATGAAATCCAAAAACCGCTGCACGGACGCATGCGGCTGTGAGCGATAGAAAATCCCGTAAGGGAGCGAATAATCAAACTCAAAGGGGATGACTGTCATGTTGATCAGGATATCCGTCCAACACATGGGAACAAGCAGGGCATCGCGGCGGAAGGCGGACTCCCAGAGCGGATTTGTACTGTGCCTGCCCGGGAAAACGACCTGGGCATGGCTTCTGCGGAGCAGATCCAGGAGATCCGCTACGACATCGCAGGAGCCTTCGTTGATCGTCATTACCGTTTGTCCGGCAAGGTCGTTCTGTCGGATTAGCTTTTTTTGTGCGAGCGGATGGCTGTTTGCGACGGCAAAGCCGAAAGGCACCCGGCAGATTTCGAAAAACTCCCATTCCCGCATCCAGTCGATGCCGCTGTTGATGCTCTCGATCAGATCGGTGTTGGCCGGAATGTTGTGCGCTACGTCGATATTGACCATTTGGATCTCACAGTCTTTTTCCTCCTCTGAAAACAGCACCCAGAGTTCGTACAGGAGGCGAATCTTTTCCATGATGGAGGTTCCCACGCAGATGGGTTTGGCGTTTAAGACAAAACTCTGCATGTCGCGTCGGAGTTCTTCGCTCATATGAGAGAGGGCTCTGCCGCGAAGCTCCAGGAATTCTCCTGCCTGCGTCAGAGAAACGCCTTTTGATGTACGGTTAAAGAGCGAAACATTGAAATCTGCCTCCAGCGTCTGGATCTGTTGAAGAACAGCGCTCGGCGTGATATAAAGAGCCGCAGCCGCCTTGGAAAAGCTCCCGGTCTCACAGACCGTCAGAAAGGTTTTCAGTTGATGACGTAGCATTTGGAGGCCTCCTGGCATTAAGATTATCTTAAAGCCATTATAAGCAATCCGGTATTCAAATGCAAGTGTTTTCTTTCTATAATAAAATCAGCCCATAAAAAAAATTAAAGGAGGGTATTCACATGAGTAAATGGATTTCTCGCCGTGAGTTTCTGAAGGGTTCGGCCGCAGGCGCAGCCGCCATGGCCGCCGCTACCGCCCTGGGCGCCCTTGGCGTTCCGGCCGCCTTTGCGGAAGAAACTCAGAACGCCCAGCTGGAGACCAAGTACTGCAATGGCTATGATAACGCCGCCGGCATCGGCATCGTGTCCGAAGCGGACAGCGTCGAGGACGCCGACATCGTCGTGGTCGGCTCCGGTATTGCAGGGTTCATGGCCTCTATGATCGCCAAAGAGCAGGCTCCCGATCTGAAGATCGTCCTCCTCGAAAAGAACGGCTTCTGGGGCGGCTCCACCCTGTTTGCCGAATGCAACGGTCCGGCTTCCGTGAAGACCCCGGAGGAGGCCAGAAAGGTCGCTGCCTCCCATCTGAAGAGCACCAACTACATCGCGCACCCGATGCTCTGGTATGAGCAGGCGCTGGACGCCGGCGTGAACTCCGCCTGGCTCTTCGGCAAGCACCGCGTCGGCTGGTATCAGAACATGGGCCCCGCCTTTTACGAGGGCGGCAACGGCAGCAGCGCCATCAACAAGTATCTCGCCCCCGACGCGGAGGCGCTCGGCGTCGACATGCGCAGCAACGCCCGCGCCAAGGCCCTGATCATGGCGGACGACTACACCTGCACCGGCGTGCAGTATACGGACAAGGACGGCAAGGTCGTCCAGCTCAACGCCAAGGCCGTCATCCTCTGCACCGGCGGCATGTCCACCAACAAAGCCCTGCTGGCCTATTATTCCTCCCAGGACATGGAGAAGACCATCGGCTGGGGCGCCGGCCAGGACGGCGACGGCCATCTGCTGGCCGAGCAGACCGCGCACGGCCGCGCCAACCATCTGACCGTCTCCTCCCTGTTCAACAACGTCGAAGGCATTGCCTATGACTCGCCTCTGGGCGTCGCCGTCGCCATGCAGTACACCGACCTCTTCGTCAACGAGGACGGCATCCGCTTCGCCGACGAGAGCCAGGGCGGCATGCTCGGCACCTCCGAGTCCGGCAAGCTGATCGAGGGCGAGGGCTACGTCTGGTCGATCCTGGACCAGTCCATGGTGGAGCGCTATGAGCACGGCGGCTGCACCCGCCACTACTCCGGCTTCGCCGACGCCTGCGTGGGCGCCGAGCTGGATCTGCAGACGGAGCTCGACGCCGCGCTTACCAACGAGAAGCTGAGCGCTGTGGTCTTCAAGGCCGATACCGTTGAGGAACTGGCAGAAAAGATCGGCGTGGACCCCGCGGCGCTGGCCGAGACGGTCGCCAACTACACGAAATACGCCGAGAGCGGCGTGGACGAGGAGTGGGGCAAATCCGCCGAGAACCTCTGGCCCTGCGACACCGCCCCCTACTATGCCTTCCGTATTTCCTCCGGCATGGTGAACACCAACGGCGGCATCCGCATCAACCGCAACGCCCAGGTCGTTGACGCGCGCTTCCGGCCCATCACGGGTCTCTATGCGGCCGGCGTCTGCACCTCCGGCTGGGACGGCGAGCTCTACGGCGGCGGCTCCTGCCAGCCCGCTGCCATGTGGGCCGGTTCCAAGGCCGCCCGCCACGCGCTGGAGACTCTCTGCGGCGTGACGGTCGCGGAGGACTGGTACGGCAAGCTGCTGGACAACCAGAACGACGCCGCACCCAGCGCCGAGAATCTGCACAACGAGGGTTGATCGGATCGTTTCTTGCCGGGGTCGGCACATGCTGACCCCGGCAAACGAGAATAAAAAGGAAAGGAATGCATAAGACATGAAAAAACAGGCCATTTCCCGCCGCGAGTTTCTGAAGGGCGCCGCAGCCGCCGCGGTCAGCGCAGGTATGTTCGGTCTGGCCGGCCGCGACGTTAAGGCTTTCGCTGCCGACGCTGTGCTCAAAGAGGGCGAGCTGACCTCAGAGCAGATCGTCGCGCTCAACGAGGCCATCGGCGATGTGCTCTATACCCCCGGCACTTATACTGCGAGCGCCTCGGGCATGGGCAACGTCGTGCTGGAGGCCACCTTCAGCGAGAAGAGCATCACCAAGATCGTTCTCGACGTCACCGGTGAGACCGAGGGCATCGGCCGCACCGCCGCCGACGAACTGATCCAGCAGGTCCTGAACGCCCAGAGCGCCGAGATCGATGGCGTCGCGGGCGCCACCATGACCTCCAACGCCGTGCGCAATGCGCTGAACGCGGTCATCGAGCAGGCCAAGGGCTCGGCCGAGGTCGCTGCGGTCGAGGAAGCCGCGGGCGGTCCCGGCGGTCCGGGAGGCCCCGGCGGTCCGGGCGGTCCCGGCGGTCCGGGCGGTCCCGGCGGTGGACCGGCTGCTCCCGTGGAGCCCTTTGTCTCTTCGGTGACCGAGGACGGCCGCGTCAAGGGCTATGCCGGCCCCGGCGACTGGCTGGGCGTTGCGCCTACCATCCTGCCCGATGAGATCGTCGATACCGAGATCGTCGTCGTCGGCGCCGGACATTCCGGCACGCAGGCCACGCTTTCCGCCTCCCAGGCCGGCGCGAAGGTCGTCGTGCTGGAAGCACAGAGCGCCACGATCTTCGACTGGTACGGCGAAGACATCGCCGCCTACAACTGCGATCTTGCGAAGGAGCACGGCCTGAAGGAGTACGATCTGGGCGAGATCACTCTCGAGTACATCAACCGTTCCGGCGGCCGCTGCAACCCCGACGTGATCCGACTCTTCGTGCAGAACTCCGGCCCCATGATGAACAACATGCTCGCCGTCGCGAAGGAAGTCTGCGCCGATAAGGAGCGCTTTGCCGCCCTGCCCGGCATCGCGGGCACGGTGCTCGAGAACAACGTCCTGACGCTCGACCCGGTCATGCTGACCTACGACAACAGCCCCGACGGCCAGCTCTTCATCCAGACCAACATCGACGCCGAGAAGGCCATCTCCGGCGCGGACGTCTATGACTGCGAGAACCTCACGAATTATCCGCTGACCCCGGGCACCAAGACCTGGGCCTCCACGGTCACCTTCGCCGGCCTGTACAACTGGGAGCCCATCCAGGGCGTCGCGGCGAACTCCACCCTCCGCTATGTCGAGAGCGCCTGCCTCGCCAAGGCGGTCGAGCTCGGCGCGCAGATCGTCTTCTCCTCGCCCGCCCAGGTCCTGGTGCAGGATGAGGAGGGGAACGTCACCGGCGTCATTGCCAAGAAGGACGGCAAGTATGTGCAGTACAACGCCTCCAAGGGCGTCATCCTCGCCGGCGGCGACTACGCGGGCAACAAGGATATGTGCTGGGCGCTGCTGACCGAGTATATGGAAGAGAACGAACGCCTCGGCGGCGACAAGGAGAGCTTCTTCTCCTTCATGGGCGGCCGCGACGGCTCCTCCGTCAAGCTCGGCTGCTGGGCCGGCGGCTTCGTCGATCCCGCCCCGCGCGGCACGATGATCCTGGGCGGCGGCCCGTCCTCCCCCTGGGGCGCCAATTCCTGCCTCTGGCTCAACAGTAAGGGCAAGCGCTTCACCAACGAGGGCCATATCTCCTCCGCCAACCGCGCCACCTTCCTGCAGCAGAACGGCACCGCCGTCATGCTGGTCGACGGCAACTGGCTCAAGAGCGTGGCCGGCTCCGGCATGGAGCACGGCGGCCCCGACTTCGGCCGTCCGCAGTTCCTGGCCGACGTGATCGAGGGCATGAACAGCGAGCCCGATGAGAACGGCCAGATCTCCATCCTGACCGGCACCATCATGGAGCGCGGCTATGCCTCGATGTACAAGGCCGATACGCTGGAAGAACTGCTGAAGCTCTGCGGCTACGAGGACGATGTGATCGCCACGGCGCTCAAGAGCATCGAGCGCTACAACGAGCTCTGCCACAAGGGCGTCGACAGCGACTACGGCAAGGGCGCCTGCGCGCTGCAGCCGATCGAGACCGCGCCGTTCTTCGCCTCCGTCACAACGCTGAGCCAGCGCGCGCCCACCCCGATGATGGTCACGATGACCGGCCTCATGACGGACGAGAACCTCAACGTCATGCGCAACGACAACAGCCTCATCAAGGGTCTCTACGCCGTCGGCAACAGCCTCGGCGGGCGCTACGGCCTCGGCTACAGCTGCCCTTCCGCCGGCAACTCCATCGGCATGGCCACGACCCACGGCTGGCTCGCCGGCCAGATCGTCGCGGCGCTCTGATCCGAGCTTGCGTCCACGGAGAGATAACGCTATAATCCACTTATAACCGCGGGCTCCGCCGCATGCATGGCGGCGGAGCCCATTTTTCAGAAATGCCGCGGGAGCGGCGCGACAGACAGGAGACCGCCATGGGAATCAAGGAACGCGAGGAACAGAAACGCAGCGCACGCCGCAATCTCTATGCCCCACTTCAGGAGGATCCGATCGACCTGGATGAGATCTTTCAGGTCATGGTCGAGAGCATACACGACAACTATGTCGGCTTTCCCGGACGGGAGCGCCGCTTCATGCCCAACGAGTACCGAACCTATATCCTCTCTCATTACCGCTATAACACGCTTACGTTCCAGATGCTTGCCCGCTCGCTTCATCAGTTCACGGCGGACATGCAGGATCGTCACCTGCGTTTCCACTGCGACGACTGGATCGACTATCGCAACGCCGCGATGAAATATCGTGTGCGTGCGCAGCGGGACTGCCTCTGGGTCACGGAGGCGGCTCCGGAGACAGGACTCGTTTTGGGTGATAAGATCCTCTCTGTCCAGAGCATGAGCCCTGAGAAGATCCGGCGCCTGCTGCGCGGCACCGGCTTCTACAGCGCCGAACCGGAGCGGGAGCTCTGGGGCGGCTATCTCCGCATGGCTGCTTCCGTCGAGGTCGAGCACGCGGACGGCAGTGTCGAGATCGTGAAGCTGCCTTCGTTTCCGGCGGAAGAGGTGGAATACCCGATCGAATTTCGCAAGCTTTCGGCTGATACAACATACATGAAGCTTGAGCGCATGGATCGTACTGTCATGGACAGACTCCTGGCCGAGCATGAGGCGGAAATCGCCACATGCCGGAAGCTGATCCTCGATCTGCGCCGCTGCGTCGGCGGCGACGAGGATGCCTGCTGGGATCTTTTCCCGTATCTGGTCGATCACGAGACCGATATGAACACGCTGCTCTCGGACGAAGGGAGCTACATCAACTGCACGAAAAGCAACTGCGAGCTGCGCTATCGCATCCTGTCCGACTGCGAGAAGACGCTCTCCGATCCGGAGCAGATCGCCCTTGTCGCGCAGGAGCGTCGCTTTTATCTCGACAACTACGGCAAGGGGCTGTGCTTCAAGCCCGCCGAGCCGTTTAAGGACGTGCCGATCTGCCCGGCGGAGAGCGCGCCGGAGAAGGTCGTGCTGATCATGGACACCTTCTGCGAGGACGAGGGCGAGCAGTTCGCCGCCATGGCGCAGCGCTGCGGAAAGAAGGTCGTGACAGTCGGCCGCCCCACGATGGGGACACTGGACACCTTCGACCCCATCACGGTGAAGCTCAACGAGCACATGACACTCTCTTACCCGATCGCGATGACCGCCGCAGCCTATGAAGGCCGCGGCGTGGGCGGAAAGGGCCTGCCGGTCGATCATTATATCCGGTGGACGCCGGATGAGATCGGGGAAGATATTCTCCTGCGCACTGCGCTGGAGGTTTGAAAACAGAAAAAAATCTTTCTCGTGCAAGGCCACGAAAAGGACCGAAGCACAGGATGATCCGCTTTGCCCGCCGCTTCGTGATGACCTTTTCTCACAGGCTGCTCGCCCCCGCAGGACCGCCAGCGTCAGCTCGACGAAGCTTACGTCAGACAAGGATCCCACAGCATGACCCTCCCCTTTGTCGGGGCGACACGATCCGGTCAAAGGGCCGGAAACCAGGAAGACCGTTATTCCCTGATTCCGAAGCGCTCCGCGGTTTCTTTCACCTTCCGGTAGACAAAAGAGCTTTCCTTGATGAAAATCCGCGCAAAAGGTACAAAACGACAGAGAATCCGCCTGAAAGGTTCATGTCAAGCATCTCGACAAATCGGAATTTGATTCTCTCACTCCACTGGAAAAAACAATTTGTTCTGTCCGGTTACCGGTTCAGTAAAATCACATACCGCACCTGCAAGTTTCAACCCGAGGTCCGGAATAAGATTCTTGATCACGTATTCAAATATCTCGCCATAGTTTTCCGGATGAACCTCGGTCACAAGATACTTTCTGGCTGGCATAACCCACTTTACCCATCCATCCGGAACTGCCGTATCCTCATATACTTCAACGCCTGCCAAATACAATCCCCTGGAGAAACCGTCCGTCCACGGCATAAAAGACATCGTTTCATCGCTCATGGCTCCCCAAAAACCGACAAAAGAACCGTCTGAGTTTTTCATTCCGATATCTGCAATATCACTGAAATTGGAATTGGCTTGCTGCCACAGATCCTGAACGATATTCTTTTCTTTCGTGCATAAGCCTTCCTTTCCAATAATTGCAATTTTTGGTAAATCAACAATATTGTAGTTAAGCATATTGATCCTCCCCACCTCTGCTTTCTGCAGTATTCCGGAAACTCATGCTGTCATCTCTCCAAATACCTGTTGAGATGATGATACTGTATTTGACCCAACTAGACAACAAGCCCCCCTTTTTGTCCAATGGCAGACAAAAGAGGTTCCTTTGATGTGAAAGTCCGCGTGAAAGGTACGAAGCTGAGAGAAATCCGCCCAAAAAGTACAAAACCATGGAAAAGCGTGCAAATAAGCTCTTTCCTTTCCGCGTGCATGACGGGGAAACGGTCTGCTATCGTGCAGCATCCACGCTGATGCCGGCACTTTCCCCGCAAAGCGCCACCCTCGTACAATCGTTAAAACTCGCAAAGCGGCGGAGTGTCCGGTCAAATACGAGTTGCAGCTTTCTGGTCTGCCGGACGCCGGGCTCGAGCCATATGTTTTTAACGCGGAGCGTGTCCTCTTTCTGATCGGCCACCGCCTCGATCCGCCCGATGAAGTCGCTGCCCCAAAGGACAGGCAGAGTATAATAGCCATATTTCCGCTTGCTGGCAGGCGTGTAGATCTCCCATGAATAGCGGAAATCCCAGAGCGCGGCAAGCATCGTTTTATCCCAAAGCAGCGGGTCAAGAGGTGCCAGGAACTCCATACGCGCTTTATTATCTGTCGTTCCCGCAAGGACCGCTCGCATCAGCGGTTCGTCCTCTGCGCGATAATAAAACACCGGTTTGATCCCCTCGACCCGTGCGGACAGTATCGCGCCGCGGGCTTCCAGAGTGGATAATACAGACTTACGCTGGTCTGCTTTTAATTCGATACCCAGAAAGGCGGGCGAATTCTTGTCCCAGAGCAGTCCGACCGCTCCGATCCGCCGAAGAACGCGCCAGCACAGCAGATCCTCGTTATCCGCGCAGGGAAAATCCGCTGTCAGCAACGATGCCTCCAAATAGCGCTCGGCCAGATCATAAAACTTCCGGGAGCCGTTTTTGTGGTGGATTACGAGTGTTCCGTCGGTATACAGCTGTTCCAGGACTGACCGGGCAGCCTTGGAATCCTTATGCCAATGCCCGCTCCAATGCATCGAGGAATGCCAGAAAATCTCACCGCCGATCGGGAGCGTATCGCTGGAAACCGGGCCGTTTGCTCGAATATAAGCCAACGCTTTCTGTTCCAACTCCGCAAGACCGGGAAAACCGGCGCCGAGTTTCCGGCTGCGTTCCCGATAAGGGAAAAAATACGGCCAGTCCTCTGCAGGCCAGATAGAAAGTTCCTTGTCTGCATAGTCCACCAGCAGCCGGTCCTTGTACAAAAGCTCAGCCAACATGGACTTTCGAAATCCTTTTACCCTCGATTGGAGTGTGAGTTCCGCATTCTTTCCACAAACGTCCACCGGGTCGTACTGAATGCACCCTGCTTGCCGCACATAGGCAAAAGCGCCATCTTTGCCGGAAAAACGATAATTGCCAAGCAATCCCTGTTTAGCCAGAATAAACATTCGTGCCTGTGTTTTTGTCAGCACTGTCATCCGGTCCCCCTCCAAAGATCAAGATGGGTTATGCTGAATATAGCATATTGTTTTGAAAACGGCAAGAAAACCTCTTTTGTCCTTTTGGCAGACAAAAGAGGTTTCTTTCATGGCTAAGTACGCGTAAAAGGTACGAGACCATAGAAAGTCCGCGTAAAAGGTGCACGGCGAACAGCTCGACAACCGGGAAGTTATCACTTCCGTGCTACTACGATCGGCTGATAAAACCCTGTTTCCTCAGGGAACTTCCAGGCCACTTCTCCGCATCCATTGGATTTAAGCAGGTTTGTCAATTCTTCTCTGCGTACAGCTCTGTATTCACACTCGAACTTGCTGATTTGAAGTTTCTCCTCGTCATCGACAATGTACTGCGTCAGCCGATAGTGATTCCCGTTCCAAACCCATGTCTGGAAGGAAACGCGCTGTCCTTTGTCCGTCTTGTGGATATACGGCGGTGAATATGGAGGTTTCTCAGCCAGAAGGCTGTCATAGTCGCGGATACTGGCGACAAAGATACCACCCAACTTGATCTGATTTGTAATACTCTTGACCGCCGATTCCAGAGCTTCGCTTGAAAGCATATGCGGCAGAGCGTTGTCCATCGCGATCACAATATCAAACTGTTCAGAGAAGGTATCCGACAAGGCGCAGAAATCCGCATGTTCAAAACGAATGGTCACACCGTTTTTCTCAGCACGCTCGGACGCCTTAACGAGCTCCTCATCACTGATATCCGAAGCAGTCATGGTATAGCCAAGGGTGGCCAGTCCAATCGCCTGTGTTCCGATCCCGCAGGCACAGTCGAGAATTCGAGCCGTTTTGTCAAAACCGCTCTCAGCAAAGAGGTTGTTCAGGATTACGGCCTGCTCATGCGTTGTTGCCTGCCAATCCTGAAAGAGCTTATCGTATTGACTTGCCAAATTATTATAAAAGGTTTGCGTAATATTCATGCGCATCTCCCCCTTACAAATTCCGGTTTGTTGAGATGATTATACAATACTTGATCTAGTTGTACAACAAGAAAACCTCTTCTGCCTTTGGTAGACAAAAGAGGTTTCTTTAGTGGCTGGACGTGGTGGATTCGAACCCATGCCGGGTTACGCGGGCAGACTTGGGCTGATACGGCGCTGCAGTCATTGAAAGATCGGAAGTATTCTCTGCCTGCTGCGTCTTGTCCCGGCCCAGATCCGCTCTGCGAGGACTGTGAAGCACCTGTGAGCCGGCAGTTTTTGAGCGAATCAAGAGCCCGGCGAGCGCCGCCGGGCTGACGCCCGGCAAGTGAGGCGGGACAAAAAGAGCCGAAAAAGGGACGCCCACAGGCGGAAGCGATTCGTATCCCCCGCGACTAAGTTTCCTTTAAGGTTCGCATGGTATATTCGCTCCAGACAAAGCAAAGGAGGAAAAAACATGAAAAAGTATTTTGCGATCGTATTGTCAGCGGCCCTTCTGCTCATGACCTTAACAGCCTGCGGAAGCGCTTCAGCCGCTGCGGATTCGGAGAACCCGGCAATAGATGCGCAGACGGAAGCGCTTTCTGCTGAGGAAATCCATGGAGCTCCGTCCGGAGAAATGCCGGGTGAACCGCCCGAAGGGACGCCTCCCGGCGATCCTCCCGAGGACGGCCCCGGCGGTACGCCGCCCGAAAAACCGGACGGAAACGGCGGCCCCGGCGGTACCCCTCCCGGAGGTCTTCCTGAGGGAATGAACGGTGGGCCCGGCGGCACGCCTCCCGGAGGCTTTGGCGGCGGAATGCCCGGCGGCGGTCCGGGTAGAGGCAGCGCAGATATCGACTATGCAGGCACAGTTGAAATCACTTCCGGCGATACGCAGACAGGCCAGACCTATACCAGTACCGCGGCCGACGAGAGCGCGCTTCTGATCAGCGCCTCCGATGAAGTCACGATCACCGATCCCATGGTCACCAAGTCCGGCGATTCCGACGGCGGCGACAGCTGCAACTTCTACGGTCTGAACGCGGCTGTGCTCGTCAAGGACGGCGCGACCGCCGCCATCGAGGGCGGCACGATCACTTCCGATGCAGACGGCGCAAACGGCGTCTTCTGCTACGGCGGCAACGGCGGGCGGAACGGTGCTGACGGCGACGGCACGACGCTTATCATCCGCGGCACCACCATCGTCACCACAGGCGACGGCTCGGGCGGCATCATGACCACGGGCGGCGGCGTGACGTATGCTTATGACCTGGACGTGACTACCTCCGGCCGTTCCAGCGCGGCCATCCGCACCGACCGCGGCGGCGGCACCGTCATGGTGGACGGAGGCAGCTACACCACCAACGGCCTCGGTTCTCCGGCCATCTACTCCACGGCCGACATCACGGTGTCCAACGCCACGCTGATCTCCAATCTCTCCGAAGGCGTGTGCATCGAGGGCCTTAATTCGATCACACTGAATGACTGCGACCTGACTGCCAACAACACCCGGCGCAACAGCAACGCCACCTTCCTGGATACGATCATGATCTACCAGTCCATGTCCGGCGACGCGGCCAGCGGCACCAGCCACTTCACCATGACGGGCGGCAGCCTCACCAGCAAGAGCGGCCACGTTTTTCATGTGACCAATACCAACGCGGTCATCACGCTGGAGGGCGTGGAGATCGTCAACGAGGATGTGGACAACATTCTGCTCTCCGTCTGCGCGGACGGCTGGAGCGGCGGCAGCAACATCGCAGAACTTAAAGCCGTTGCCCAGAAGCTCGTCGGCGCGGTCAAGGTCGGCAGCGATTCGAGCCTCACGCTGGAGCTGACGGACGGCTCGAGCTTTGAGGGCAGCATCGACGGCAGCATCGTCAACGCCAAGGGCGAAACGGTCTCCGCTGAGGTTGGCGCCGTTTCCGTCACGCTGGACAGCACCAGCACCTGGACGCTGACCGGCGACAGCTATATTACCGAGTTCAACGGCAGCGCAGAAAACGTGATCTCCAACGGCTACACCCTGTATGTCAACGGCGCGGCGCTGACCGGAACGATATAGCCATATTCTTTGTCTGCTGGATCTTTGTGTTCAGAAACTGAAAGCATAAGAGGCGGCTCTCATGGGCCGCCTCATTTCATTGTATCAAAGTACGGTTTCTTTGCCAAAAAGACAGATTGCGCCATGCGGCGGGGCCTGTTTTTTTACGTAAGCGGCCGGTATCGAACGGGTGAGCTCGATTCGAGCGCGGATCAGCCGCGGGAGCCTGATGCGGAGCGGCCTGCGGAGCGGCCTGCGGCGTTCCGCTTTCCTGTGATCGGGATGCCATTCGCACCTAAATCGTATAATATAAAAATCATATTATAAAATCCTTATAATATGTATTTTATTTTTTATACTTTTCGTGCTATGATACAAGCGTCCTGAGGGAACAGGACAAATCCACACAGAAAGAAGGCGCTGAAAATGCTGAAGGAGTATTACGAAAGCTTCTCTCACCGCGAGGGGAAATGACTTTTGCTGCTGCAAATCCACGGAAATCTTTAGAGAAAGAAGGCGCCGATCATGCTGAAGGAGTATTATGAAAGCTTCTCGCATCGCGAGGGCAAGTGATGAAATAAAAAAAGGGACCGCTTCGGCGGTCCTTTTTTTGTCCGGTATGTCGCTGCAATGAAACGCAGCGGCGCCCCTGCGGAGTGGGGAGGGGCCGCGGCTATACGGGAAGATGGTCGGCAGGAAGCTCGACGCCGCACAGCAAGGGCTGCAGGGTTTCCAGAAACGAATCCACCTGCTGAGGACAGCGGCCGATATAGTCTGCCGGGTCGAGCCATTGCGCCAACGCCTGCTCGTCGTCCAGGCCGAATTCCGGACAGGCCGCCAGGCGTTCCAGCAGATCGCAGGCCTCTCCCTCTTTCATCCTCGCGGAGGCCTCCATGGAGCAGCGGCGGATGGTCTCATGCAGAATCTGACGATTGCCGCCGCGCTTGACGGCTTCCATCAGGAGGTTTTCCGTGGCGATGAAGGGGAGATATTCCCGCACGGTTTTATCGACGATCTTCTCATTGACGCGCAGCCCGGTGCTCACATTCTGCGCCAGCCGCAGGATCGCGTCGGCACAGAGAAAGGCTTCCGGCAGGGAGAGGCGGCGGTTTGCGGAGTCGTCCAGACTGCGTTCCAGCCATTGTGCGGAGGCCGTAAGAGGGGCGTTCATCGCATCGACCATCAGGTAACGGCTGAGAGAACAGATCCGCTCGCATCGCATGGGGTTCCGCTTGTAGGCCATGGCCGAGGAGCCGATCTGGCTGTCCTCGAAAGGCTCCTCCAACTGGCGGTCGTGCTGAAGGAGACGGATATCCTGCGCCATCCGGTAAGCACTTTGGGCTATGGCGCTCAGGCTGTTCAGGATGCGGCTGTCCGCTTTGCGGGGATAGGTCTGCCCACAGACGGGAAAGCATGCGGAAAAACCGAATTTCCCGGCGAGCCGACGATTGAGCTCGTCGATTCTTTTCTCATCCCCGTCGAACAGATCCAAAAAGCTCGCCTCCGTGCCCGTGGTCCCGCGGCAGCCGAGAAAACGCATGGCGCCAAGGACAAAATCCAGCTCCTCCAGATCGGCAAGAAAGTCCTGCATCCAGAGGGCGGCGCGTTTGCCAACGGTAACGAGCTGAGCCGGCTGATAGTGGGTATAGCCCAGCGTCGGCACAGCCTTGTATCGCTCGGCAAAGACGGCGAGGCTTTTCAGCAGCTTCAGCAGTTCGCCGCGCAGATAGCGGAGTCCCTCCCGATAGAGGATCAGATCGCCGTTATCCGTGACATAGCAGCTGGTCGCGCCGAGGTGGAGGATGCCCGCCGCCGACGGCGCGGCTTTTCCGTAGGCGTCGATATGCGCCATGACGTCGTGTCGGACTTCCTTTTCCCGCTGCGCGGCGTAGGCAAAGTCGATATCCGTGATGTGCGCCTCGAGCTCCTCCACCTGCTCCGCCGAGATCGGCAGACCGAGCTCGTGCTCCGTGCGGGCGAGAGCGGCCCAAAGACGCCGCCATGTCTCCACCCGTTTCTGCGGGGAAAAAAGCGTCTGCATAAACGCAGAAGCATAGCGCGCTGCGAGGGGGGACTCATATCGATCGTTCATTCGCGATAAACCTCATCTCAGAATAATGGCGTCCCGCTCGGCGCCGACCGAGATATACCGGATCGGGCAGCCGACACGGTCTTCAACAAACTCCACAAAACGGCGCGCCGCCGCGGGAAGCTCCTCCCAGCGCCTCACGCCGGAGATATCGCAGCACCAGCCGTCTAGATGCTCCAGGATCGGCTTTGCCTGTTCGAGCGCTGTCGGGAACGGGAACACAGCGGTCGCTTTGCCGTTCAGCTCATACTGCGTACAGACCGGGATCCGCTGCATATAGCTTAACACGTCGAGCTTGGTCAGCGCAAGGGCAGAGGCCCCCTGTACCTGAACGCCGTAGCGTGTGGCCACCAGGTCGATCGGCCCGACGCGGCGGGGCCGCCCGGTCTTTGCGCCGTATTCTCCGCCCGCCTCGCGCAGACGAGACGCCTCTTCTCCGAACATCTCGCAGACAAAGGGCCCTTCTCCCACGCAGGTCGAGTACGCCTTGACGACGCCGACGATCTCATCCAGCTTCGCGGTCGGCAGGCCGGAGCCGACAGGCGCGTATGCTGCGAGCGCATTGGAAGAGGTCGTATAGGGGCAGATGCCGTAGTCCAGATCCCGCAGAGCGCCCAGCTGCGCTTCAAACAGGAGGTTCTTTCCCTCGGCAACAGCCTGACGGAGACAGGCGTTTGCATCGCAGAGGAAGGGCTTGAGCTTCTCGCCATAGGTGTCGATCCAGGCTGTCACGCTCTCCGGGGAGTACGGCTCCGCACCGTACACGCCGGACAAGGTCAGGTTTTTCCACTCCAGCAGCTCCAGAAGATGTTCCCGAAGCTGTTCCGGATAAAACAGCTCTCCGGCGAGGATCGTTTTCTTTTGATATTTGTCGGAGTAAAACGGGGCGATACCCTGTTTGGTCGAGCCGTACTGTCTGGCCGCGAGGCGAGCCTCTTCCAGCGCGTCCTGCTGCCGGTGCCAGGGCAGCAGGAGGGACGCCCGATCGCTGATTTTCAGATTGTACGGCGTCACGGCCACGCCCCGGCGCCGTACGGCCTCAATCTCGGTCCACAGATTCTCTGCATCCAGCGCGACTCCGTTTCCCAGCACATTGACGACGCCTGCGTGGAAGATCCCGGACGGGAGCAGATGCAGAGCAAACTTCCCGTATTCGTTGACGACAGTGTGACCGGCGTTGCCCCCGCCCTGATAGCGGATCACCACGTCGTATTCCCGCGTCAGCAGATCGACCATGCGGCCTTTTCCCTCGTCGCCCCAGTTGATGCCGACGATCGCACAGCTCTTCATGTTCAGAGCCCCCCTTATTCGTATTCCACGGTTGCGGGCGGTTTGGAGGTTATGTCGTAGAGCACGCGGTTGACGCCGCGCACCTCGTTTACGATACGCACCGACACGCGGTCGAGCAGCTCGTAAGGCAGGCGCGACCAGTCGGCGGTCATGAAGTCCGAGGTCTGCACACTGCGAAGTGCGACGGCGTAATCATAGCTTCGCCCGTCTCCCATGACGCCCACGGAGCGCATGTTGGTCAGCGCGGCGAAATACTGACCGCTGCTCTCCGCGAGCCCCGCGTGCGCCATCTCATCGCGAAAGATCGCGTCGGCCTCACGCAGCAGGTCGAGCTTTTCCCTTGTCACCTCGCCGATCACGCGGATGCCGAGACCCGGCCCCGGAAAGGGCTGGCGCGACACGAGCGCCTCGGGCAGACCGAGCTCGCGGCCGAGCTGGCGCACCTCGTCCTTGAAGAGCAGGCGCAGCGGCTCGAGGATCTCCTTGAAGTCCACCGTGTCGGGCAGACCGCCTACGTTGTGATGGCTTTTGATCACGGCGGCGTCCCCGCGTCCGGACTCGATCACGTCCGGGTAGATCGTACCCTGGGCAAGAAAATCCACGGCGCCGATCTTTCTGGCTTCTTCCTCAAAGACGCGGATGAACTCCTCGCCGATGATCTTCCGTTTCCGCTCCGGCTCCGTGACGCCCGCAAGGCGGGAGAGAAAGTGCTCCTCGGCGTTGACGCGCACGAAATGCAGATCCCGCTGGGAGAAAACAGCCTCGATCTCGTCGCCCTCATGCAGGCGCATCAGGCCGTGGTCGACGAATACGCAGTTGAGCTTCTTTCCCACCGCCTCCGCGAGCAGGGCCGCGGCGACCGAGGAATCCACGCCGCCGGACAGAGCGAGCAGCACCCTGCCGCTGCCGACCTTTCGCGGATCGCCGCGATCGCGCTGTCCCGGAAACCGGCCATCGACCAGTCGCCGACGGCGCCGCAGACCTCATAGAGAAAGGCGCGCAGCATGGCCGTGCCGTACTGCGTGTGGTTGACTTCCGGGTGGAACTGTACGCCGTAGAACCGTCTCTTCTCATCACAGATGGCCGCCGTCGGGCAGGCCGCGCTGCGGGCGGCGAGGGAAAAGCCCTCCGGCACCCTGGAGAGGTAGTCGCCGTGGCTCATCCAGGTGACGCTCTCCTCCGGCAGGTCGCGAAAGAGCGTGCAGCTGCGCTCAAAGCGCGTGAGGGTCTTGCCGTACTCGCGCGCGGAGGCGTCCTGCGCGGGGACGACCTCGCCGCCGAGCGTCTGCGCCAGAAGCTGGCAGCCGTAGCAGATGCCCAATATCGGAACGCCGAGCGAAAACACGACCGGGTCGACGTGCGGCGCGTCCGCATCGTAAACCGAGCGCGGGCCTCCCGTAAAGATCACGCCGATCGGGTCGAAGTGCAGGATCTCCTCCCGGGACAGGGAGTGGGGATGGACCTCGCAATAAACGTGGTTTTCGCGTACACGGCGGGCGATCAGCTGGTTGTACTGGCCGCCGAAGTCCAGGATCAGGATCTTCTGCATCGCTCATTCCTCCAAAGAAGCGGCAATCAGCCCAACGAACAGCGGGTGCGGGCGATTTGGGCGGCTCTTGAACTCGGGGTGGAACTGTACCCCGATGAAAAAGCGCTTCTCGCTCAGCTCCACGGCCTCGACGATGTAGCCGTCCGGCGACTGCCCGCAGAGCGCGAGGCCTTTTTCGGAGAGCAGGGCCCGGTAGTCGTTGTTGAATTCGTAGCGGTGGCGATGGCGCTCGGAGATCTCCTGCGTTCCGTAGCAGGCTGCCATGCGGCTGCCTTCCTCGATCCGGCAGGGCCAGGCTCCGAGCCGGAGCGTCCCGCCCTTGCTGACGGCGTCGCTCTGATCGGGCAGAAAGTCGATGACCTTGTGAGGCGAACGCGCATCGAACTCGCCGGAATTGGCGTCCGCAACGCCGCAGACGTTTCGGGCGAACTCAATGACGGCCACCTGCATGCCGAGACAGATGCCGAGGTAGGGGATATCCCGCTCCCGGGCATAGCGGGCCGTCACGATCATTCCCTCCACGCCCCGGTCGCCGAAGCCGCCGGGAACGATCAAGCCGTCACAGCCGTCGAGCACTTTCCCGACGTTTTCCTCCGTGACCGTCTCGCTGTCGATCCAGCGGATCTCCACGGCCGCGCCGAGAGAAAAGCCCGCGTGGCGCAGCGCCTCGGCCACGGAGAGATAGGCGTCGTGAAGCTGGACGTATTTTCCGACGAGGCCGATCGTGACGCTGCGCCGAGGGTGCTCGATGCGCTCGACCATCGCCCGCCACTCTCCAAGCTCCGGCGCGCGTGTCCAGAGCCCGAGCTCGCGGCAGACGATCAGAGAAAAGTCGTGCTCCTCGAGCATGAGCGGGGCCTCGTACAGGCTTGGCAGGGTGATGTTCTCGATCACGCAGTCAGGCTTGACGTTGCAGAACATCGCAATTTTGCGGAAGATTTCCGGTTCCAGCGGCTCGTCGCAGCGCAGCACGATGATGTCCGGCGCGATGCCCATGCCCTGCAGTTCCTTGACCGAGTGCTGTGTCGGCTTGGTCTTGTGCTCGTCGCTGCCGCGCAGGAAGGGCACGAGCGTAACGTGGATGAAGCAGGTGTTCTCCCGCCCCTGTTCGAGGCTCACCTGCCGCGCCGCCTCGAGGAAAGGCTGGCTCTCGATATCGCCGGTCGTGCCGCCGATCTCGGTGATGACCACGTCCGCGCCAGTCTCACGCCCAACGCTGTAGATGAAGTCCTTGATCTCCTGCGTGATGTGCGGGATGACCTGCACGGTCTGGCCGAGATACTCGCCGCGCCGTTCCTTGTTGAGCACGTTCCAGTACACCTTGCCGGTCGTGAGGTTCGAGAAGCGGTTGAGGTCCTCGTCGATGAAGCGCTCGTAGTGTCCGAGGTCGAGGTCGGTCTCGCTGCCGTCCTCGGTGACGAAGACCTCGCCGTGCTGATAGGGGCTCATCGTCCCCGGGTCCACATTGATATAGGGGTCGAGCTTCTGTGCGGCGACCTTCAGGCCCCGGCATTTGAGAAGCCGGCCAAGCGAAGCCGCCGTGATCCCCTTGCCAAGCCCCGAAACCACGCCGCCGGTCACGAATACATATTTTGCCATACCGTTCTCCTTTCGATCCGGAAAACAAAAACAAAAAGCGTTCTCCGATGCCTTAAGGGGGCACAAGGCCCCTGGTATCAAAGAACACTTTTTCGCAGCAATATCTCAATACGGCTCACACTATAACACACGGCTGCCGGGCCTGTCAAGAACACCGCAGCCGCTGTTATAGGATACGCAAAAGAAGAATCATACAAGAAAAGTATAGTGCGAGCCGGCTTTCTCAAATCATCTTGTCCGGCCGGACGATCTCATCAAATCGCTCTCCGCTCAGCAGGTCCAGCTTCACGCAGGCCTCCCGCAGGCTGATGTTTTCCGAGAGGGCCAGCGAGGCGGCCCGGGCAGCGTTCTCGTACCCGATTATCGGATTCAGCGCCGCTGCGACCATCAGCGATCGGTCGAGATCGCGGCGCATGATCTCCGCGTTTGGCTCGATCCCCTCCGCACAAAAGGAGGTAAAGGCGGCGATGGACTCGGACAGCAGCCGTACAGACTGCAGGATGTTATACGCTACGACCGGAAGAAACACATTCAATTCGAAGTTCCCCTGCGAAGCGGCGACGCCGATGGTCGTATCATTCCCCATGACCTGAACGGCCACCATGGTGACCTGCTCGCATTGTGTGGGATTGACCTTGCCGGGCATGATCGAACTGCCCGGCTCATTGGCGGGGATCCGTATTTCGCCCAGACCGCAGCGCGGCCCGCTGGCCAGCCAGCGGATGTCGTTGGCGATCTTCATCATGTCGGCGGCCAGCGATTTGACCGCAGCGTGAGCAAAAACGATCTCATCGAGCGAGGTCAGCGCATGGAACTTGTTTTTCGCGCTGGAGAATCCGGTCCCGGCCAGGCGGGAGATCTCTTCCGCCGCTATTTCCGCAAATCCGGCCGGCGCGTTCAGCCCGGTCCCGACCGCCGTGCCGCCCAAAGCCAGATCCCGCAGCGGCTCCAGAGCAAGACCGATCAAGTCGGCATCCCGTTCCAGAGAACTGCGCCAGCCGCTGATCTCCTGTGCAAAAGAAAGAGGCACGGCATCCTGCAGATGCGTTCGTCCGCATTTTATGACGTCCCGGTTTTTCTCTTCCAGTTCCGCAAAAACGCCGATCAGCGTATGCACGGCGGGAAGCAGCCTCCGCTCCAGGGAGAGAACGGAGGAAATGCAGAGCGCGGTCGGAAAGCAGTCGTTGGAGGACTGGCTCATATTCACGTCGTCGTTGGGATGGCAAATCTTTTTTCCGGCAAGTTCATTTGCCCGGTTCGCAATGACCTCGTTGACATTCATGTTGGTATGCGTACCCGAGCCGGTCTGCCAGACGACGAGAGGGAAATGCGCGTTCAACAGTCCGTTGGCGACCTCTTCCGCGGCCTGCGCGATCACAGACAGCTTCTCTTCCGTCAGCTTATCGGGAAGCAGCCTGTGATTGGCAAGAGCAGCCCCGTGCTTGATGATGCCAAATGCTTTGAGGATCTCGATGGGCATGGTCTCATACCCGACTCCGATGGGGAAGTGTTCCAGGCTCCGCTGCGTTTGGGGACCCCAGTAACGATCCGATGGGACAAAAAGCTCTCCCATGGTGTCCCGCTCCATGCGCACAGTTTTGTCTTCCTTCACGGGCAGTTCTCCTTTGCCTGCGCAAGCCGGTGTCACAGATACTTCGTACCCGCCGGGGGAATATACTCCCGCTCGGGCAGCAGATACCGCTGTGTCCCTCTCCGCTCTTCCTCCATGCAGTCCTGTACGTAGTTGATGAATTCCTGTTGAAGTTCTGTCTGCCGCACGTTGCGCTTCCAGATAAGCGCATATTCGACCTGCCGTGCAGTCTCGGTGATGATCTTCTTTACGATCAGATCGCTTTCGTTATAGGTCGTCATGGGGTAGATACAGATCCCGGCGTTCTGCTCCGAGAGGGCCACGGCGTCGATATAGCTGGATAGATCGCCCGCGATGTTCGGCTCTTCTCCGATCTCTCCAAACCAGGCCCGGATGGAATCCAGACGGGAACGGCGGCTCGGGATATACAGGGAATGACCGGCCAGCTTCTGAAGCGGAAGGAAAGCGCCCTCCTCTTTTGAAAGAGGATGCTGCTTCGATATCATGGCGACCCAGGGCTCCCGACCGACAACGATCCCGTCGAACTGCTCCTGGTTATAGGGCGCTGCGACGAGCGCCAGATCGGCCAGCCCGCGCTGGAGCCGCTCCATGGCTTCGTCACCGCTGCCGTTCCACAGATGGACCGCGACGCGCGGAAACTCGGAATGAAAACCGGCGATCCAGCGGGCAAGCAGAAAAGGGGCTCGCCCCTCCACCAGACTGATGCGGAAATCCCCGGAAAGCCCATCCAGGGTCGTCAGCTCCTGCTGCGTCTGGTCCGTGAGCTCCAGGATCTGACGTGCCCGGCGGTACAGATGGAGACCGGCCTCCGTGATCGTCAGATGGCGCTTTCCCCGGATAAAAAGCTGGACGCCCAGCTCATCTTCCAGGCCTTTGATCTGGGCCGAGAGCGGCGGCTGGCTCATGTTCAGGCGTTCGGCGGCGCGGGTGATATTGAGCTCCTCCGCGACCACGACAAAATAGTGCAAGGCTCTGAGATCCATATGCACACCTTCTTTCTGTGAAAGCTGCGCTGCCACGGGAGTTTTTTAACGCGCCAGAACCGCGCCGCTGACGCGGCGACCGGTTTTGATGCACGACAGATCCCCATGCGCTCAACGCTTGCGTGTCTCGGCAAAACACATGGCGCATGGAAATTTATGAGAGAAAGTATACACGATTCCTATGATTTGCGCAATCCTATTTTCCGCTTGCGCCGTAGTTTGAGAGAACCCGGGCGGAGGGATCGTCCACGCGGCAGCCCTCCCAATCCGGGTTCGGCATCCAGAAGTCCGCGATCATCGCCGCCTGGCCGGGATAGTACTTCTCAAAGATGTCGCGGTAAAGCAGGCTCTCCTTTGTAAAAGGCGCGTGATAGTCATACTTTGCGCAGCCCTCCCGGAAAGCCTCGTCGGAATAGACGGTCTCCGCGTAGGCTTTGAGATCGTCGACCATCGAGTGCCCCACCGCGTCGGAGAAGGCCGCTTTCTGCCGCCACAGGATCTCGTCGGGCAGGATGCGGTCCTTTTCAAAGGCGTGGCGCAGCAGGTATTTCCCCATACCGTAGGTGTTGAGCTTCAGCTCGGGGTTGATGCGCATGACGGTGCGCACGAAATCGAGATCGCCGAAGGGTACGCGCGCCTCGAGAGAGTTGACCGAGATGCAGCGGTCTGCGCGCAGCACGTCGTACATGTGCAGCTCGTCGATGCGCTTCTTCGCCTCCGCCTGGAAGGCCTCGGCCGAGGGGGCAAAGTCCGTGTATTTATATCCGAACAGCTCGTCGGAGATCTCGCCTGTCATCAGCACGCGCACGTCAGTCGTCTCGTGGATCGCCTTGCAGCAGAGATACATGCCCAGGCTCGCGCGGATCGTGGTGATGTCCCAGGTGCCGAGCAGGCGGATCACTTCCTCCAGCGCCGAAAGAACATCCTCGCGCGTCATGTGGAAGGCCGTGTGCTCCGCACCGATATAGTCCGCCGCGATCTGCGCGTATTTCAGGTCGATCGGGTCGAGATCCATGCCGATGGCGAAGGTCCGGATCTTACGGCCCAGGAGCTTCGCGGAGATCGCGCAGACCAGGCTCGAATCCAGGCCGCCGGAGAGCAGAAAGCCGAGCGGCGCGTCCGCGTCAAGGCGCTTTTCCACCCCGGCGATCAGCTTTTCGCGTATCTGCGCGCAGACCGTTTCCAAATCGTCCGCGCTGCAGGTCTCCACCGTCGTCAGATCGGCGTAGCGGACAAAGCGCTCGCCGTCGTAATAGTGGCCGGGCGGGAAGGGCAGGATCGTCTCGCAAAGGCCCAGCAGGTTCTGCGCCTCGCTGGCGAAGGCGATGCTGCCGTCGGAAAAATACCCGTAGTAGAGCGGACGGATGCCGATGGGGTCGCGCCCCGCGATCAGACGATCCCGCTCCCCATCGTAGAGGATCAGGGCAAACTCCGCGTCCAGCTTCTCGAACATGCCGAGGCCGTACTGCTCGTACAGGGGCAGCAGCAGCTCGCAGTCGGAATCGCTCCGAAAGACATAGCCCTTTGCCTCCAACTCCCGGCGCACCGGCCGCCAGCCGTAGAGCTCCCCGTTGCAGACGACAGTGTTCTTTCCCAGCGAAAAGGGCTGCATGCCTTCGTCGTGCAGGCCCATGATGGCCAGGCGGTGAAAGCAGAGCAGGCCGCCCGGGATCGTTTCGATCCGCGTGTCGTCCGGGCCGCGGGATTTCGTCCGGTCAAAATACGGCCGGATCTGCTCGGGGGAATAGAGCTTGCTCAGAAAACCCATCACACAACACATAAAAAAACACCTCCGGATAATAATCGCAGCTTCATCCATCCAAAAGGACGGATAAGCTGCGTATCCGTGGTGCCACCTTTTTTCACCGCTGACGCGGTCTCTCGCCGGGGTCCGACAACCCCTGCCCCGTTAACGCTGGGCTTGCAGCTCCCCTACCGGCTTTCGCTTTGGGTTCGCGGCTCCGGAGTGTTACCGGACAAAAGCGCCCATACCGGGCTTCCACCGATCCCCGGCTCGCTGTGACGGCATTCTTTTGCGGCCTGTCTCCCTCATGGCCTTTTGCTTGTATCCCCGGTCGATCTCCCGGAGACAAGAGCACTATAACACAGACCCAAAAAGAAAGAAAATATGTATCCTGTTGGTCAAGCCATATAAAAATCGTATGATCCGACGAACAAATCCATTGGCAAAGCCTCTGGCTTTCATAAGAAAAACAGTATGGCCGGAGACTTGACTTCGCTTTTCCCTGCCGGTATAATCACGTTCAGTTTTCAAACGGCAAAGATGCCGCGCGCAGCGCAGTATCTTTGCTTTCGTTTTTTGGAGGTGCGGATATGGACATGTCGGTTTGGTTTCTCGTCAGCGCGATCCTCGTCTTTTTCATGCAATGCGGCTTCGCCATGGTAGAGACCGGTTTCACAAGGGCAAAGAACGCAGGCAATATCATTATGAAAAACCTGATGGACTTTTGCATCGGTACGGTCATGTTTTTTCTGCTTGGATATGGGCTGATGATGGGGCGGCACGGCGCTTTTGGCCTGATCGGCAGACCGGACTGGGGGATGTTCCTGGACTTTGAGAGCTTCGACTGGTCGTCTTTCGTATTCCAACTGGTGTTTTGCGCGACGGCCGCCACGATCGTGTCCGGCGCCATGGCGGAGCGAACAAAGTTTTCCGCCTATTGTTTGTATTCCGCGATCATCAGCCTGCTCATTTATCCGATCGAGGCAGGCTGGGTCTGGGGCGGCGGCTGGCTGTCGAAGCAGCGCTTTGTCGACTTTGCCGGGTCCTGTGTTATCCATATGGTGGGCGGCCTGTCGGCGCTGGTCGGCGCGGCGATCCTTGGGCCCCGCATCGGAAAGTATACGAAGAAAGAGGACGGCAGCATCGTCTCCAACGCGATCCCGGGACACTCGGTGACCTTGGGAGCTTTGGGCGTTTTCATTCTCTGGTTCGCCTGGTATGGCTTTAACGGCGCGGCGGCCGCAGATGTGGAAGAAATGGCCCGTATTTTCGGGACCACGACGATCGCTCCGGCTGTGGCGACAGTCACCTGTATGCTCTTTACCTGGATGAAAAACGGCAAGCCCGACGTTTCCATGTGCCTCAACGCCTCGCTGGCCGGACTGGTCGCCATCACCGCGGGCTGCGCCAGCGTGGACGCCGCCGGCGCTGCGGTCATCGGCGTCGTCTCCGGCATTCTTGTGGACTTGGCTGTGGAAAACCTGGATATCCGTTTCCATGTGGACGACCCGGTCGGGGCGGTTGCAGTCCACTGCGTCAACGGTATCTGGGGCACCGTTGCCGTCGGGCTCTTTGCCTGCAACGAGAATTACGGAACAAAAGGATTGTTCTACGGCGGCGGGTTGCGGCAGCTGGGCGTGCAATGCCTCGGCGTGCTCGTCGTCGGGACCTATACGGTCCTGTGTATGATCCTGGTTTTCAAGCTTATCCGGGGAACGATCGGTCTGCGTGCCGGTGCGGAAGAGGAGATCGAAGGCCTGGATGTGACGGAACACGGCCTGGCCAATGCCTATGCGGACTTCATTCCCATCGAATCCACCTTGGGCGTGCATTCCGACGGCCCGGTCGACACCGAGGGCCTTCAGCCTTTTCCTCTCTCGCTCTCGTCCGGACTGCGTGAAACGCCGGTCGGACAGAAGCGGTATACGCTGGTGCGCATCCTCTGCGACGAGGCGCGCTTCGGCACGCTGCGGGATACGATGGCCGGGATCGGCGTCACAGGCATGACGGTCACCAACGTCATGGGCTGCGGCACACAAAAAGGCAAGACCGGTCAGTACCGCGGCATCGAGATGAGCATGCATCTCACGCCCAAGCTGCAGGTCGACATCGTGGTTTCGAAAGTCGATCCGGAGCTCGTGGTAGCGGCGGCGAACGCGGCGCTGCATACCGGCGAGATCGGAGACGGCAAGATCTTTGTCTGCGACGTGGAGGACGTGGTCCGTATCCGTACCGGAGAGTCCGGTTACGATGCGCTGCAGATAGCCGAGTAGACCGGAAACATAGGAGGGGCCTTTTCTTTATCATACGCAATGTAAATGATAAGGGCGGACTCCATATATTCCTTCTTGCTTTTTGCCATCCAACAGCGTAAAATGACCGCATGTTGAGAGGCGCCCGGCCTCTCAAATGCTTTTTCCAGTCAACAAGACAGGATCTAAGGAGGAAAGGATTATGAGCAGTGTTCCGGAACTGTTCGGAAGCATGGTATTTGACGACAAGGTCATGCGCGCAAGGCTTTCGGCAGAGGTATATCACAGCCTGAAGGACACGATCCGCAAAGGAAAGAAACTGGACCTGTCCGTCGCAAACGCGGTGGCAGACGCCATGTGCGCCTGGGCCGTCGAAAACGGCGCGACCCACTTCACCCATTGGTTCCAGCCTCTGACCGGCATCACGGCAGAGAAGCATGAGGGCTTTCTTTCTCCCGCGCCGGACAGCCACGTGATCATGAAGTTCTCCGGCAAGGAGCTCATCACCGGCGAGCCCGACGCCTCCAGCTTCCCCTCCGGCGGTCTGCGCGCCACCTTCGAGGCGCGGGGCTATACGGCCTGGGACCCGACCTCCTACGCGTTCATAAAAGAAAAGACGCTCTGCATCCCCACCGCCTTCTGCTCCTACGGCGGCGAGGCGCTGGACAAGAAAACGCCCCTGCTGCGCAGCATGGAGGCGCTCAACCGCGAGGCGCTGCGGGTGCTGCGGCTCTTCGGCAACGCCGATGTGAAGCGCGTCGTGCCCAATGTCGGTCCGGAGCAGGAGTATTTCCTGATCGACCGGGACCTGTATCTCAAGCGCAAGGATCTGATCTACACCGGCAGGACCCTGTTCGGCGCGAAGCCGCCGAAAGGGCAGGAGCTGGAAGACCACTACTTCGGTGCGATCAAGCCCCGCGTCAAGGCCTTCATGGAGGAGCTGAACGAGGAGCTTTGGAAGCTCGGCATCTACGCCAAGACCGAGCATAACGAGGTCGCCCCCTGCCAGCATGAGCTCGCCCCGATCTTCACGGTGAGCAACATCGCTGCCGACCACAACCAGCTGATGATGGAGATCATGAAAAAGGTCGCGCGCAAGCATAACCTCATGTGCCTGCTGCATGAAAAGCCCTTCGCCGGCGTGAACGGCAGCGGCAAGCACAACAACTGGTCTCTGTCAACGGATACGGGCGTGAATCTCCTGAGCCCCGGCGACACGCCCTACGAGAACGCCCAGTTCCTGCTCTTCCTGGTGGCGGTCATCAAGGCCGTGGACGAGTATCAGGGCCTGCTGCGGCTGAGCGTGGCCTCGGCCGGGAACGACCACCGCCTCGGCGCGAATGAGGCCCCGCCCGCGGTCATTTCGATCTTCCTGGGCGACGAGCTCACCGCCGTGCTGAACGCCATCGAGAGCGACAGCCCTTACGCGGGCACGGAGAAGCGCCGCCTGCGCCTCGGCGCGGACGTGCTCCCGCGCTTCAACCGCGACGCGACGGACCGCAACCGCACCTCGCCCTTTGCCTTTACGGGCAACAAGTTTGAGTTCCGCATGGTGGGCTCCAACGATTCCATCTCCTGTGCCAACATCATGCTCAACGCCGCCGTGGCGGAGGCGCTGCGTCAGTTCGCAGACACGCTGGAGAGCGGGTCGGGCGACTTCGACGTCCGTCTGCATGCGCTCATCAGGGAAACCATCTCCGCACACAAGCGGATCCTCTTCAACGGCAACGGCTACGACGACGCCTGGATCAAGGAGGCGACGGAGGTCCGCGGTCTGCTGAATCTGCGTACGACCCCGGACGCGCTGCAGATGGTCCTGCATCCGGAAAACGTGGAGATGCTCACGCGGCACGGGGTGTTCACCGAGGCGGAGATCGCCTCCCGCTATGAGATCACGATGGAGAACTATGTCCGCACGGTCCGCATCGAGGCGCTGACCATGGTGGACATGGCAAGAAAAGAGATCCTTCCGGCCATCCTGCGCTATCTGAGCGACCTGTCCGCGAGCCTGAATGAACAGAAGAAGGCCGTTCCGGTGCTGCCGTGCCGGGTGGAAACCAAGCTGCTCACCAGGCTCTCCGCTCTGGCGGACGGCATCGACGACGCCATCGAGAGCCTCGAGGAGACGGTCTCTGCACGTGCCGAGGCCGACATGACGGAACAGGCCTTCTACATCCGGGACAGCGTGCTTAAGGAAATGGCGGCGCTCCGTGCGCTGTGCGACGAGGCCGAGACCCTGACCGCCGCGGATTACTGGCCCTTCCCGACCTACGGCGACCTGCTGTTCAGGGTGTGACGGGCAAGACGCGAAAGGGAGGGGCGGAAAGATGTGCGGCATCGTAGGCTTTACCGGCGCGCGCAGCGCGGCGCCGATCCTTCTCAAGGGATTGCGGCAGCTGGAATACCGGGGCTATGATTCGGCGGGGATCGCCGTGCTGGCCGGCGGCGCGATCGACGTGGAGAAGGTCAGCGGGCGGATCGCCAAACTCTGTGAAAAGACCCGGGACGGCGCGGCGGTCCCCGGCGTGACCGGCATCGGACACACCCGCTGGGCCACCCACGGCGCGCCGACAGATACGAACGCCCATCCTCACCTGTCCAACGACGGGCGCTTTGCGATCGTTCACAACGGGATCATAGAGAATTATCTCGCCCTGCGGGAGGAGCTGATCGCGGACGGCTACGTTTTTGAGAGCGAGACCGATACCGAGACCATCGTCCATCTGCTGGAGTTCAACTACGACGGGGACATCAAAGCCGCCGTCATGAAGACCGCCGCCCGGCTCGAGGGCTCCTACGCGCTCGGCATCCTCTGCACCGACGCGCCGGATACGCTCTATGCGGTTCGGGAGTCGAGCCCCCTGATCCTCGGCATCGGAGTGGGCGAGAACTATTTTGCCTCGGACGTCACCGCGCTTGTCGCCCACACCAAAAACGTCATCTACCTGGAAGACGGGGAGATGGCGGAGCTCACGTCGGCGTCCATCCGGGTGTATGACTGCACGGGGCAGGAGATCAAAAAGCCCGTCAGCCGCGTGACGTGGAATGTGGAAGCGGCCGAAAAGGGCGGGTATGAGCATTTCATGCTCAAGGAGATCATGGAGCAGCCGGGCGCCGTCAAGGCCGCGCTCGTGCCGCGCCTGCACGAGGGCAGGATCCGGCTGGACGACTTTGAGCTCTCCGCGGAGGAACTGCGGGGGATCAACAAGATCATCATCACCGCCTGCGGTTCGGCTTACTATGCAGGCTGCTCCGGACGCTATGCGATCGAAAGACTGTGCCGGATCCCGGTTCAGGCGGAGCTCGCCAGCGAGCTGCGTTACGGCGATCCCATGGTGGACGAGCACACACTGGTGCTCGTGATCTCCCAGTCCGGTGAGACCGCCGACACCATCGCCGCGCTGAAGGAGTGCCGCAGCCGCGGGGCGAAGATCATCGGCATCGTCAACGTCGTCGGCAGCACGATCGCCAAGCTCGCCGACCACACGCTCTACACCTGGGCGGGGCCGGAGATCGCCGTGGCGACCACCAAGGGCTATACCACGCAGCTCGCGGTCCTGTACCTGCTCGCGATCTATATCGCCGAACGGCTCGGGCGGCTGGACGAAAAAGACTATGCCGCACTGATAAAGAAGCTGATGCAGCTGCCGAAGCTCCTGCAGGAGACGATCGACATGAACTATCTGCTCCCGACGGTGGCTTCCCGCTACGCCAGTCAGTCCCTGTTCTTCATCGGGCGCAACACCGATTACGCCGTCGCGCTCGAAGGCGCGCTCAAGATGAAGGAGATCTCCTACCTCCACGCGGAATCCTACGCGGCCGGAGAACTCAAGCACGGCACGATCGCGCTCATCGACGAGGGGCAGCCCGTGATCGCCGTCTGCTGCAACGAGGCGCTGGCGGACAAAACGCTCAGCAACATCGTGGAAGTCAAGGCCCGCGGCGCAAAGGTGCTGGCGCTGGCCTTCCGCGGGAATACCAGGATCGTTTCCCAGGCGGACGACGTGATCTTCATCCCGCGGATCGACACGATCTTTTCTGCTATCCTGGCCGTCGTACCGCTGCAGCTTCTGGCCTATTACGCGGCAAAAGAGAAGGGCTGCGACATCGACAAGCCGAAGAATCTGGCGAAGTCCGTCACGGTGGAATAGAAAAACTGCGGCTTGAAAGAGGGCTGCGGCAGAAGCCGGTCCTTTTCCCCGGGGGCATTTCAAAAGGAACCGCCTTCACCCGAGAATGAATTATCGGCTCAAAGCACATGCCTTCTGCCGAAGAAGAAACAGCAGATCGAACCGATCGGTCGATCTGCTGTTTCGTTTTTTCTGCCGGAAAGGCTTGACGCGGCAGGCCGTCGGACTGTCGGGAAACGACCAACGCCGCCTTTTTTGCGCTTATTCTATGACATACGGGACGGAAAAGACATAGACGTTTCGATACGTTTCCATCTTTCGCATCAGGCGGTGCGTCGTACTGTTGTGCAGGATCTTTTTGAAGGGAGAGGTCACCACAAGACCGCCCATCATGACGATCAGCCGTTCATTCTCCAAGGTGTCCGCCTCCCGTTTGATGTGCGCGAGCAGGATGTCGTTGGTGTTGCGCAGGGTCGTGATGTCATAGCGGTACTCGCAGTCGACGCCCAGCGCCTCGATCTGCTCCTTGATCTTCACCGCCTGTTCCTCCGTGCTGCATACGCTGTACAGCTCCATGGAAGTAAAACCGCAGCTCAAAGCGCAGTTGAGGGTTTTGATAAAGGACTTGTTCAGGCCCTGCACGGGGATGATGACCCGCGCGGTCTTATCGTGGTTGATCTCCGCCAGCGCCTTTTCAACGGAGGAGATGGTCAGATCCTCACTGACCTTCTCATAATGGCGCTTGATTTTAAGCATGATCAGGATAAACAGCGAGATGAGCAGCAGAGCGACCCAGGCGCCGCGCATGAATTTCATGATCACGATGATGATCAGCACCGATCCGGTGAGAACGCTGCCAAACCCGTTTACGGCCGCTTTGAATCTCCAGTGCGGTCCCTTCCGCTTGCGCCAATGCGTGAGCATGCCGAACTGGCTCAGGAAGAAGGAGATGAACACGCCGCTGGCGTACAGCGGCAGCAGCAGGTGCTGGCTGCCCCGGAAGATGAACACCAGGATGGAAGCCATCCCGAACAGGAACAAAATGCCGTTGGAAAAATTCAGACGGGAGCCGCGGTTGACGAGCTGCTTCGGCAGATACCCATGGCTGGCGATGAGGCTCATCAGCAGCGGCAGGTCCGCAAAGGCGGTGTTCGCCGCCAGCGACAGGATGACCACGGTCATGACCTGCGTAACATAGAACATGGCGCTGCCCTTGCCAAAGACGGCGGCGGCCAGCATGCTGACGGCCGTGGCGTCCTCGGAAGGCACGATCTTGTAGAGGGAGATCAGCAGGCTTACCCCGAAGAAGATGATGCACACAAAGCTCGCCATCGCGAGCAGTACTTTCTTGGCGTGCTGCGGCGCAGGCTCCTTGAAATTCGGCACGCCGTTGGACACCGCCTCCACGCCCGTCAGCGCCGTGCATCCGGAGGCAAAGGCCTTGAGGATCAGGATCACCGACGCATCGGTCATAAGCTCGGAGGAGTTGGCAGTCATGACCGCCTCTTCGGCGGGTGTGGCCAGACCAAGGCTGTACTTGACGATGCCGGTCGCGATCAAACTGAACATCGTCAGAATAAACAGGTATGTCGGCACGCCGAACATCACGGAGGAATCGCGGATACCGCGAAGGTTGCCCCAGGTCAGCAGGCAGATGATGAGAAAGGCCAGGAGCGCCTTGTAGGGGAGCATGGAGGGAAACGCCGAGGTGATGGCTGCCGCGCCCGCACAGGAGCTGACCGCCACCGTCAGAATGTAGTCCATGATCAGCGAGCCGCCCGCGATCAGGCCGATCTTTTCTCCCAGATTGTCCGAGGCCACGATGTACGCGCCGCCGCCCTCGGGATAAGCTTCAATGGTCTGCCGGTAGCAGAACACGAGGATGGCAAGCAGGCAGATGATCGCCGCGACGATCGGCAGGAAGACACGGAAAGAGGCCATCGCGAGCACCGGCACCAGCACCAGCAGGATCTCTTCCCCGGCGTAGCTGACCGACGAGATCGCGTCGCTGGCAAAGATCGGGATGCCCCAAAGGACATTGAATTTTTCCTCGCTCAGTTCGGTGTCCTCCAGGCGTCTCCCGAGAAAGAAGGTCAACAGTTTTTCTTTCACACCATCTCCACCTTTCCGCAGAAACTCATTCCTCTGTTTCTGATTTATCGGACGCTTCCGGGTCCTTCAGCAGACGCCGGATGCGCTCTATGGGCGCTTCTTCGATGAGCGACAGAGGGATCCACTCAACTTCGACGTCGGTATTTTCATCCGTATACCACTCTTCCCGAATGCCGGTCAGACCCTGGAGCAGGCTTCGCATACGCATGGCCCACAGATCCGCCGTGGAGAGGGATTCGGCTCCGGAGCCCCGCCTGCGCAGGACGCAGTAATGGAAGGTGCCGAGCGCAGAATCCTCGCTCAGACAGTAGGGCTTTCTGCTGATCGGAGCCAGGCGCTTCCTTTCCATGTCCAGAAACACATCTTTCAGGTACCAGGTCAGCGGTCTGCTGCATTTGTATCCGAGATCCAGGTTCAGCCGAAAAACGCAGTCGGTTCCGAAGGTCTCCACCCGATAACGCTGCAGATAGGGCTCGCTGTCGGTGTTGACGCTGACGAACCAATAGGCCTCCGCCCGCTTGGGTCCCCGGTCCAGAACGGAGTACAGGATCGCCTGATCCACCGTCTCCGTTTCGTTCCCTCTGTCGATATACACGAGATTGTCGGCGGTTTTCAGATAATCCGTATCCGAGCGCAGCTGCTCGAGCTGAGCGAGATAATCCCGCAGCGGGAGCCGGGCGCTGAATCGCCTCTCGATCGCTTCTCCGCGATCCCAGGAGAGCATGGCCGCCAACAGAAACAGGGTCATCAGAAGAGTCACCACGCCGCCGGTCAGGAGCTTTTCCATGCTTGCCGCCAGGAAAAACGTTTCAAGCAGGCCGAACACAGCCAGCAGACAGTATATCGGCCAGGCCTTCCCTTGTTTTCTCCGGTAATAGACGAACAGCATGACCGTGGTGGTCAGCATCGAGATCGCGATGGTCAGCCCATAGACGGACGCCATGCGCTGTCCGCGCTGAAAGACCGCCACAGCCGTACAGCTGAAGAGCCACATCAGGACGTTCACGGCGGGGATATACTCCTGCCGAATGGACGCGGAAGGATACCGGATCTCCAGCGGAGGGAGAAGGTTCAACCGGATCGCCTCCGATACCAGCGTAAAGGAGCCGTTTATTACGGTTTGAGACGCAGCCCATGCCGCGGAGAGCGCCAGAAGCAGCGCCGGGATACGGAGCCCCGGAGACAGCATCTGAAAGAAGGGATCGATCCCCTCGCCGGAAAGGCCTGTCGC
Organism: Oscillospiraceae bacterium; assembly: GCA_017535865.1. Classification (GTDB taxonomy): domain Bacteria; phylum Bacillota; class Clostridia; order Oscillospirales; family Oscillospiraceae; genus Limivicinus. Next base: position 119,613 of record JAFXTM010000001.1, on the reverse strand, counting down.
CGCATCGGCTGTTCTGAGGAACCAGGCCCCCTGGCCGAGATAACTCAGGCAGAGGCAGAGCAGCACAAAGGGCCATGCGCGCGTGATCGCTTTTCTCCCGCTGAAATCCAGATTGGCATACAGGATCTCCGTGCCCGTGACGGAGAGAAAAACGAGCCCCAGCAGGGCAAAGCCCATGGGGTTGAGAGAACTGAAAAGAAAACGGACGCCCAGCCGCGGATCAAGTGCGCGCAGCACCGTGAACGCCCCGCTCAGCTGCAAGGCTCCGGTCGCGCCGATGAAGAGGAACCAGGTCAGCATGATCGGCCCGAGGAAGCGGCCGGTCCGCCGACTGCCGAGCCCCTGCAGCATGAACAGCGCAGAGAGCAGGAAAAAGACAAGCAGCACGACTCCGCGACTGCCCAAGCCGGAAGAAGCGGCCGGAACAAGGGTGAAGCTGCCTTCCACCGCGGCTGTAAAGGTCAGGGCAGGCGTCAGGACCGAATCGGCCAGCAGGGCGGCGCCGCCAAGCGCGGCCGGGAAGAGAAGCCAGTGCCCGCGGTCACGCACCAGCGCAAACAGAGCAAAATGCCCGCCTTCCCCCTGGTTGTCCGCCCGCAGCAGAAGCAGCACGCCCTTTACCGTAGCCAAAAGGAGGAGCGTCCACAGGATCAGAGAGAGCGCACCGAGGATCAACGCCTCGCCCACGGCGCTTTCGCCGCTTTCCGCGACGATGTATTTCAGCACATACAGCGGGGAAGTGCCGATGTCGCCGTAAATCATGCCGAGAGCAGCCAGAAGGAACCCGGATCGAACGCGCTTCTTTTGTTTCATGCAGATGCCTCCTTTCCGTCTCGTCTGCCCCCCGGCTTCGGACTAATCGATCTTCAGCATGCGGTATCCGACGCCGATGTGCGTCTGGATATAGGTCGGTGAATCGGGCGAAGCCTCAAGCTTTTTCCGCAGTGTCGCCATAAATACGCGCAGGGAAGCGATGTTGTTTTCCCAGCCGACGCCCCACACCTTCTGCGTAATGTACTTGTGCGTCAAAACTTTTCCCACATTCTGCGCCAGCAGACAAAGGAGGCGGTATTCGATCGGCGTCAGCTTCAGCTCCTGTCCGGCGAGATAGGCGCAGCCTGCTGCATAGTCAATGATGAGATCTCCGTTTTTGAACATGGCCTCCGAATTGCCCGCGGCCAGATGCGTCAGGCGGCGCTGCGTCGAGCGAAGGCGTGCAAGGAGCTCGGCCACGGAGAACGGTTTGGTCAGATAATCGTCCGCCCCGGCGTCGAGCGCCTCGATCTTGTCCGTGTCCTCGTCGCGGGCGCTGATCACGATGATCGGCGTTTCCGTCCAGAGGCGGATCTTCGCGATCACATCCACGCCGTCCCCGTCGGGGAGCCCGAGATCCAGAAGAATGATGTCCGGATTCTGCGTGGCGGCGAGCTGCACCGCCGCCGCTGCGGTTTCCGCGACGATCACGGTATAGTCCTCGGCGGACAGAGAGGCGGTGATCAGGTGCCGGACCGGCGCGTCGTCCTCAACGACCATGATTTTCCATTTATCCATTTTCCGAAACCTCCTCGACCGGAAGGGTAAAGGAGAAGACCGAGCCATGCGGGCTGTTGTCCTCTACCCAAATCTCGCCGCCGTGGGTGTTGACGATCGTCTTGCAGAGCGCCAGGCCGAGGCCGAGGCTCCTCCTGCCGTCGGAAGCCGCGTTCCCGCCGACGAAGAACATATCAAAGACATGTTCCTTTTCCTCAGACGAAATGCCGGGGCCGTCGTCCGCGACGGATACGGTCGCCGTATCTCCCGTCCGTTTTGCCGAAATCAGGATCGTTGAGCCGGGAGGGGTATACTTCAAGGCGTTTCCGATGAGATTGACAAGGACCTGAACGATCAGACGGGGATCCGCGCGGACCATCAGCATGTCCGGAGGCGTCTCGGTGACCACACGGTGTCCGCTGTCCGCATGTACATGGGCGGCGGCCTCCTCAAAGATGTCTTCCAGCAGCTCGGTCGAGAGCCGCAGATTGTCGGCCCCGCCCTCCAGCCTCGTGCTGGCCAGCAGGTTTTCCACCAGATCCATCAGCCAGAGAGAATCCTGATAGATGTCCGAATAAAGCCGATGACGTGTTTCTTCCGAATATCGGCTCTCGTCGGTCAGCAGCGCCCCCGCGTTTCCGGCGATGGACATCAGCGGGGTGCGGAGATCATGAGAGATGCTGCGCAGCAGATTCGCGCGGAGACGTTCGTTCTCGGCCAGAACAGCGGCCGCCTCCTTTTCCCGGGCGTTTTGCTCATTCTCCAGGGCGAGCGCGCATTCTCCCAGCACCGACGTCAGCGTGTTCTGCGTGGGGAGTTCGGGAGGCGGGTCATGATCCGCGACCTGCAGGACGGCATAGAGCTTTTCCTGGAGATGGATCGGGTAACACCAGTTTTCTTCCTGTCCGCGCGAAAGCTTTTCCGTCAGCGGCAGCGTCCGGTTTTCCTCCCGGGCGAGATCTTCCGGAATGGCAAATCGACGGAACGCATCGCCCTTTACCACTTCGTACAGCACGACGCCGCGTCCGAGGAGCTTCGCGCTCTGCTCCGCGCAGCAGCGTAGGATGTCGTCCCTGCTGCCCGCCTTGGCCAGAAGCTGATCCGTTTCGGAGATGATCCGGGTCCGGAACGCCGTCCGCGCCGCCTGAGACGCCGTCTGCTTGAGGCGGTTTGCGAGCGTGCCGGCAATCATGGCCGTCAGAAACATGACGAGAAAGCTGACGGGATACCCGGGCTCATAGGCGACCAGAGAATAGCGCGGCTGCACAAAGAAAAAATTGAAGAGAAACAGAGAAGCGACCGAGGCTGCCATGCTGTACGCCCGGTGCGACGTGATCACCGCGATGAGCAGGACCGCCAGCAGATAGACCATCATGATGCTGGAATTGGAGAGATTGGAGCCGTAAAGAACCATCCCCAGAAGCGTGGCGGCCGTCAGCAGGGACAGCGTGACGATAACGTCCATCAGGATTCGCCGCTTGCTGACTGCGGTTCGCTGAGGCGGCAGATAGACGCCCCGTTTTCGATCCGGGATCACATGGATCTCCGCTTCCGGCAGGTATTCCGCCAGTCTGTCGGGCAGGGTGGGCTGAGAGGGCAGGACGGACAGCTTGAAATCGCTTTGACCGAGCACGATTTTCCGGATGCCGGACAGCTTTGCGTATTCTGCGAGCTGGAAAGCCACGTCGTCTCCGCTGACGGTTTGAATGGCTGCACCAAGCTGTTCCGCGATCTGCATATTCTCCTGCAGCCTCCGCCGATCCGCATTGGCCAGCCGCGGGAACTGCGGCGTCTCGACAAACAGCGCGACCAGTTCGGCGCCGTCTCCGGCCATATCTGCCGCAGCGCGCAGGATTTTCGGGTTGGATGGAGAGGGAGACAGGCAGGCAAGTATTTTTTCCAAGGATTCATTCCTCCTTCATGCGGGGCGGGCAGGGTCGACCGGCTTCGCCCGCAGGCTCAACGGAGACATTATAGCGTTGCACCTATCAGAAGACAACGCTCCAGGCTGAGAAGGGGAGTGGATTCTTTCACCCGTCCTGTGCCTCTATTATGCCAAAGCCTTCTTTAAATCTGGGTAATATCTTCTGCGTCGGTATAAAGAATGTGTTAAGATGCTTCCCGGAAACGAATGGAAAGCAGACGGTCAACGGGCTTGCGGCGCACGTTGCTCCGACAGAAAGAAACAAAACACATGCCCTTTGCCGAAACGAAGCAGCCGCCCACAAGGGCGGCTGCTTCGTTTCGGCGCTCGTTTGACCGAAAGCGCTTGCTTTTTTCTATACGGAAGGCCTCGAAAAACAGAAAGTACCGAAAAGCGGAGGGAGACTGTGCGATCCCGCGGCGGGCTGGGTCAGCCGTAGGTATGCATCCCTTTCATGAGCGTGTTGACGCCCGCAAAGGTGAAAAAGACCACCGGCACGGCGATTACCAGAAACCAGGCCATGACCGCGCCTTTGCGCTTCATGCGCAGGCGCAGGTGCAGATACACCGCGTAAATGATCCAGGTGATGAGCGCCCAGACCTCCTTCGGGTCCCAGGTCCAGAAGGCGGACCAGGCCTGCTCGGCCCAGATCGCCCCGGAGAGGATCACCACGGTCAGGAACAGAAAGCCGAAGGCCACCATACGGTAGCTGATATAGTCCATCTGATCCAGCGCCCGGCTGTCCGCGCCCTTCTTTGCTGAGAGCAGATAGCGCAGGCCGACGCAGCCGGCGATCACGAAAGCGGCGTAGCTGAGGACCGCCGAGCCGATGTGAACGCCGAACCAGGCGCTGCGCAGGGCGGGCATCAGGTCCCGGATCTCCATGGGCTGCAGAGCGGCGTAGGTCATCACCAGCAGCGTTGCCGGCATGGCCGCGACCGAGAGCCAGTCGATCTTCAGCCGCGGGCGCATGGCGATCAGCATCAGCGCCACGCCCCAGGCGAAGGCGTTGGCAAATTCAAACTGGTTCGACAGCGGCAGGCGCTTTGCGATGACGCCGCGCGTGACGATAAAGGCCGTGTGCAGCACGGCGGCGGCAAGGAAGACATACCAGGCCGCCTTCAAAAAACGGTCTTTTTTGAAGGCCGTACCCGTAAACTCCAGGATCACCGCGAGCCCGTACAGCACCAGGGCAACGAAAAACAGCGCTTTCATGCAGAACCCTCCCGTTCATATTCTCTGAATTCCTCGCCGAGCTCCAGCCGCATCCGTTCCGGCTTCGCTCCGCCGACCGCGTAGCCCGCCGCGTCCACCTTGACCAGCACGGGCTCATAGAAGAAGGTGATGTACAGACCTGCGATCATCAGCGCGAAAGCGGCGATCAAAAGGCCGTTGCAGAGCGCGGAGACGTGCTTGATGCGCAGGCCCGGGTATTCGACCGGAGCGTTGAACGCAAAGAGCAGGCTCCCAAGCTCCAGCGTTTCCCCCGGCTCCGCGAGCGCCGGCGTGAATTCACCGTCCGCGATCACCTGGATCTGGTAGATGGGATGGGGATAACTCCCCTCCGTGATGGTGATGAGCGTGATGTTCCCGCTGGGATCCCGGAGAAAATCGGGATAGAGCGTCTGATAGAGGATCCCGGTTATCCCATCCGCGGTGAGATAGGAGGGCTCGGTCAACCGGAAGGTGTCGACGCCGCCGGTCGCGGTGTCCGTGACGGTGACGGAGCCCGCCGTGCCGAAGCTCTGCTGGAAGATCTTGTACGAGCCGAAGCTCAGGGGATGATTGACCTTGAGCTCTCTGAGCCCGCTGCTGCGGCCGTCGGGCAGCGTGACCTCGATGCGGCTTTGATAATCGAGCCGCCCGGCGTCATCCGTGATGCGGAAATCCTCGACGTAGATCGACGTGCCGTCCGGCAGGGCGAGGGATTCGCCGGGCATGCAGCTCTGGTCCGTCACCGTCGGCGTATAGAGCGCGAGCGCCCCGAAAAGCACCGTGAGCAGGATGGACAGGTGCGTGATAAAGCTGCCGTAGCGGCCGAGGCTGTGCCTGCGGTAAACCGTCGCCTCGCCCAGCGTTTCGCTGCGGCAGCGCCGGTCCTTCAGCCAGGCGTGCAGCTTTTCCACGCCCTCGCCGCTCAGACAGACGGTATCGGGCATCCCGGCGGCGCGCTCCGTCTCGCCTCGCCCGGCCCGCACGACGTTTCGGATCCGCAGCAGGGAGCAGAGGCAGAGATTGAGGCACAGCAGCGCCAGCAGCGCGATGAAGTACCAGCTCTCAAAGACGCGGTCCAGGCGCAGCAGCAGGATCAAGGGGTGGAGGGAGGGAGAGAGCTGCGCGTAATAGGCGAGCTCGCGGCCCTGCGGGATCAGCGTTCCCGCCACGGAGCAGACGCCGATGAGGATCAGCAGCAGGATACCGAAGCGCATGGAGCGCAGATATTTGAATACTTTTTTCATGGCGTCGTCCCCCTGACTGACGAAAACTGCCCGCCCATCCGGGCGGGCAGTCGAAATCCTGAACGATCAGGCGCTCAGGCTGTCGAGGGCTTTCAGCGCCTCGGCGCAGAGGGCCTCGGCCCTATCAAGGCAGTCGTTGGTGAGCGTCGAGTTGTGCGCGCCCTCGGAGTTCTCCACAAACACGAAGTCCCAGTAGAACTGCGCGTCGCGGGCCAGGGAGCGGGCTTCGGAAAGCTGTTCGTCGGTCGCGCCGTTGGCAACGAGCTCGGCCAGCTTCTCGGTCAGGTCCTGCAGCTGGAAGCCGATGGCGTTGGTGCGCTCCTCGGTCGCAGCCTGGATGGAGGCGACGAGCTCGGGCAGCTCCTTCTGGACGCTGCCGTTGTGGCAGAGCGAGCAGGTGGTGGAGAGGAGCTCCTCATTCTGCAGAGGGCTAGTGAGATAGTGGCTGTGGTAAACGGTCCCATCCTCGGCCGTCTGCTTGGCCATGTGGCAGTCCGCGCAGGTGAAGAGGGCGGCGTGCTGGCTGCCGGCGCCGAGATAGGTCTCAAACTCGGGATGCTGTACCTTGATCATCTGAACGCCGGTGCGGGGGTTGGTCCAGTCGGTGAAGGGCTCGCCGGTCGGGAAATTGGACCCGTCGTTGAAGAAGGCCAGCATCGTCTCGGGCGCCATGCTCTCCAGGCTCGTGTGCGCGATGGAGGTCGCCTTGGTATCGGGCGCGAAGTAATACTCGTTGTGGCACTGGCCGCAGGCGAGGTTGGCGCCGGCGATCCTGTCAAAGTCCTCGCCCACCGCGTCGATCCAGTAGGTGTGGGTCACGGTGATCTCGCCGGGGGTGTTCGCGTGGCAGGTGAAGCAGGAGATGCCCTCGGTGATCTGCGCCTGGACCTCGGTCCATTCCTTCTTGTAGGCCTCGATGCCCTCCTCGTTCACCATGTTGGTGAAGTCGGGCGTCTTGCAGGTCCAGCAGTTGGCAAGGGGATGCGGACGTCCGGTCGCTTCGATGTCCTGCACGTCGTAGAAATGGCCGCGGGCGGAGCCGTAGTCGATGGCAAAGCCGTAGCCCTCGTACAGGGTACGGAGATAGGGGTACTGCTCAAGGTAATCCACGATCTCGTCGTTCTCGCCGTTCTGGAGCCAGGTCTCATACTGGAGGGGGAACGCCTCTTTCCAGTCCTCGGCATGCATGACGACGACGCCGGATTTCGTCTCGACCTTGTTGGCGGGTGCGGCATAGGCCGGCACGGCAAGCGCCAGCAGCAGTACAACCGCCAACAGCAGAGACAGGGGTTTTTTCATGGTATCCCTCCTTTTCATTTTTTTGCGAAACAGAATAGCTTGCTTTTCCATGACCAGTATAGTATGCTGGCAACGGTATGTATGTTGTTCCAACAACTTTTGCCGCACGAGGTGTCGCCATGGAAAACAGTGTCCTTTCGCAATGTGTCCTTTTTCGTCAGCTCCGCGAGGAGGAGATCCCCCTCGCGCTCGCAGTCCTGCAGGCACAGGAGAAGCGATTCGAAAAGGGCGCGCAGATCCTGAGCGCCGGCCATACGACGGAATGGATGGGACTGGTGCTCTCCGGCAGCGTGTCCGTGCAGTCCAACGATCTCTGGGGCAACCGCATGATCCTGTCCCATGTCGGCAGAGGCGGCTATTTTGCCGCGAGCTTTGCCTGGCTGCGGGAGGAGATCATGCTTGTGGACGTCGTTGCCAACGAGAGCTGCCGCATCCTCTCCCTGAACATCGGCGCGCTGCGCACGATCTCCCCCGAGCAGCACCCCTGGGCGGCCAGGATGCTCGCAAACCTTCTGTCGATCGCGGCGCAGAAGAATCTGATGCTCACCGGGCGAAGCATCCACACCGCCCCAAAGAGCGCCCGCGCCAGGATCATGGCCTATCTGAACGGCACGGCTATTCAAAAGCAAAGCAGGGAATTTGACATTCCCTTTGATCGGCAGCAGCTCGCGGACTACCTGAATCTGGAGCGCAGCGTCATTTCCAAAGAGCTCGGCCGCATGCGCGACGAGGGCTTGATCCGGACGCGGAAAAATCATTTTGTCCTGCTGTGAACGCGGAGACGCCGCGGCGGCAAATGTCGGCTGACGGCGTCGGGATACCATGAGAAAATAAAAAAAGATTGTCGAAAGGCGGGATGGAGCATGGCGGAAGGCTTGTATCGGGCGAGCATCACCCATACGGAAAAGACGATCCAGCAGCTCTACAAAACACAGTACTACGCCTATGGCAAGCGGCGCATGCTGCTGCGGATGGCGCTCGGCCTCGCGCTCGTGGCTGCCGCGCTGCTCGCCGCCGTCCCTGCCTGGGCGCGGGCGCTGCTGCTCCTGCTGGGCTGCTGGCTGCTCGCCAGCCGGGATTTCCCGGCCTCCGTGCGCGCGGACTGCGCGCTGAGCGAGCGCAAGGCCTCCCTGCCCGTGATGAAGTACGTCTTTGAAGCGGACGGACTGCATCTGCAGGGCGAGGGCAGCATGGATATCCCCTACGGAAAGTTCACGCGCCTGGCGGAGGACAACGGGTATTTCTACCTGTTCGTCTCGCGCGATTCGGTCTGCATGCTGGAGCGGGCTTCTCTGCAGCCGAAGCAGGAGGAGGCCTTCAAGGCCTTTGTCGGAGAGAAGACCGGGCTGACCTGGCGAAGGGAGAAGAGCATCCTGAGTCTCAACCTCTACGACCTGCGGCAGCTGCTGCGCGATCTGAAAGAAAAATGAGAGAAAAGCGGCGCGGCAGTCCGGTTCCCGGTACGGAAAGAGCCGGGTATCCTCCCGCGGAGCAAGGCGACATGCCCAAAAGAGCATGGCGCCTTTTGCGCACATTTCACAATTTTCCGGGGATGGATGATATAGTGAATATTACAGGCTTGTCAGTCGGCCGGTTTTCCAGTAAAATACAAACTACAAAGCGGATAAACCGTTGTTGAAAACGTCCCCAAATCAATTAAGGAGGAATCGTGAACATGAAAAGAATCATTGCCCTGGCGCTCTGCCTTGTGATGGTCTTCGCTTTCGCCGCCTGCGGCAGCAAGACCAGCGCCCCCGCCGCCACCCAGGCTCCGGCTCAGGAGGCCGCTCCCCAGGAAGCCGCCCCCGCGGATAAGACCTTCAACCTGACGCTTGCCCACAATATGGCCGAGGACCACGCGATCAACGTCGCTCTGACTGCCTGGGCCGCTGCCGTTAAGGAGGCCTCCGGCGGCACCATCAACATCGACATCGCTTTCGGCGGCACGCTCGGCTCCGAGGCCGACTGCGTCAGCCAGATCCAGGCCGGCCAGCTGGAGATGACCAAGGTCTCCGCCGGCACGCTCGCCAACTTCGCCTCTGAGTGGAACTGCGTCTCCGTCCCCTATGTCTTCACCAGCAAGGATCACCTCTATAAGGTCATGAACGGCGAGATCGGACAGGACCTCTACAAGCTGACCGAGAAGGACGGCTTTGTCGGTCTGGCCTGGCTCGAGTCCGGCACCCGCTGCTTCTACACCGCGAAGACCCCGATCCGCACCCCCGATGACCTCAAGGGCCTGAAGATCCGCACCATGGACAGCCAGATGGCCATCGACATGATGAACGCGTTCGGCGGCTCCGCCACCGTCATGGGCTACGGCGACATCTACACCGGCATGCAGCAGGGTGTCGTCGACGGCGCCGAGAACAACATCACCGCCATGCGCGACCACGCCGACGTGACCCAGTACTACTGCTATGACGAGCACACCATGATCCCCGACGTCATCGTCATCTCCACCAAGGTCTGGAACGAGATGAGCGACAGCCAGCGCGAGATCATGACCAAGACCGCCGCCGACATGGTCGCAAATTACAAGGAACTCTGGGCCAAGTTCGAAGAGGACGTCAAGGCTCAGGTCGAGGGCAAGGTCGAGTATGTCACCGATGTGGACAAGGCCGCTTTCCAGGCTGCCGTCGCTCCTCTGTATGAGAATCTGAAGAGCAGCGATCCCGCCACCTACGCCTTCGTCGAGCGCATCCAGGCCGCCGGCTGAGCCTTTCGGACTGCCGCGCCCTGATCACAACAGCACAGACCTGCCTGTTTGTCAGGAACAGAGAGCGGCTTGGCACCCGGTGGGGGTTAAGCCGCTCTTTTCTGCAACGTGATCGACGAATCCAAACAATAAGGAGATGGTAGAAGTTGAAAAAAGTTGAAAAGGTGCTGGACGCCGTCATGCGTTTCCTCATGGCGATCTCCATGCTGACGCTGGTCGTCTTCGGCACCTGGCAGATCTTCACCCGCTGGGTCCTGCAGAACCCCTCCACCTTCACCGATGAATTGCTGCGCTATGTACTCATCATCGCCGGCATGATCGGTTCCGCCTACTGCTTTTATCGCGATGAGCACCTCGCGCTCACGCTGATCACCGACAAGGCCAAGGGGCCTTTCAAGGTGATCCTTGAAATCTTTATTGAGCTCTGCATCCTTTTCTTTGTGATCTATGTCTTCATCTACGGCGGCATCAAGCTCTCCTCGACCGCGACGAACCTCTCCTCCGTCATGCGCATCCCGATGAAGACCCTGTATCTGATCGAGCCGATCTGCGGCGTGCTGATCGTTCTCGCCCGTATCCTCAAGTATGTACAGCTCTTCGCTGAGAAGAAAGGAGGTAAGCAAGCCTGATGGTCATTACCGCTACGATCGTTCTGTTCGCCTCCTTCTTTGTGATGCTCTTTGCGGGCGTCCCGATCTCCGCCGGCATCGGAATCGCCTCCATCATCGCTATCTGCGTGAGCGGCAAGTCCACCTTTGACGGCTTCGCCTTCACCGCCGCACAGAAATGCTTCTCCGGCCTCGACAGCTTCTCGCTGCTCGCCCTGCCTTTCTTCTCGCTGGGCGGCAACATCATGAACAAGGGCGGCATCGCCAAGCGTCTCGTACGCTTCGCCCGTCTGCTCGTCGGCAAGATCCCCGGCTACCTTGCCGCCACCAACGTGCTGGCCAACATGTTCTTCGGCGCGGTGTCCGGCTCCTCCGTGGCCGCCACCTCCGCCATGGGCTCCATCCTCTCCCCGCTGGAGGCGGACGAGGGCTATGATCCCAACTACTCCGCCGCGGTCAACATCTGTTCCGCGCCCACCGGCATCCTGATCCCGCCCTCCGGTCCGCTGATCCTTTACGCGATCACCGTCGGCAGCGGCGTATCTGTTGCGGCGCTGTTCATGGGCGGTTACTTTGTCGGCGCGCTCCTCGGCGTCTGCGTCGCCGTTATGGCGATCGTGCTCGCCGTAAAGCTCGGCTACAAAAAGTCCGACGTGAAGGATCCCGATCCCAGCTGGAAGATCTGCCTGGACGCGATCCCCTCTCTGCTCGCGGTCATCATCGTCATGGGCGGCATCCTGGCCGGCATCTTCACCGCGACCGAAGCCGGCGTCGTGATGTGCCTTTACTGCGGGCTGCTTGCCGTCATCTACCGCGAGATGGATTTCAAGACCTTCTACAATCTGCTCGCGGACACCATGAAGAGCAGCGCGACGATCCTCTTCCTGATCGCCGCCTCCTCCATCATGGCCTACGTCATGGCGCGCACCGGCATCCCCAGCGCGATCTCCGATCTGATCATGGGCATCTCCGACAACCGCTACGTGATCCTGCTCATCATGAACGTGTTCCTGCTGGTCATGGGCATGTTCCTGGATCTGACTCCGGCCGTGCTGATCTTTGTGCCGATCTTTCTGCCGATCATCCGCAAGATCGGTATGAGCGAGGTGCACTTCGGCCTGATGCTGATCCTGAACCTCGGCATCGGCTCCGTCACCCCGCCGGTCGGCTCCTGCCTCTTCGTCGGCTGCGGCGTGGCCAAGGTCAAGATCGAGGGCGTCACCAAGTACATCGTGCCCATCTTCGTGGCCATGGTGGTGTCCCTGTTCCTCGTCACCTATATCCCGCAGATCTCCCTCAGCCTTCCCTATTGGACGCACCTCATCGAGGGCGGCATGGGCTGGCTCAACTGATCCCGGCATCGTTACCGGCGGTCCTCCACCTGCCCACGCTCCGCGCGGGAGAGCGGCGGACCGCCGTTTTTTTCCATGATCTTCGTTTCAGGAGGAACCGTATATGGAAATCTGTACCAAACTCACCGGGCTGGAACGTCTCGACGGCGCGTATCTGCTCCACACCGACGCCGCCGATATCAAGCTCTGCTTTGTGACCGACGAGATCGCGCGCGTGCGCGTCTCCTTTGATAAAGAGCTCGCCGAGGAGAGCTATGTCCTCGCCACCACCGCCTGGGAAGACCGCCTCGATCCGCTCTTCGAAGGCGAGCGTACCCGGGTGGAGCCGGTCGTCCCGGCGCTGGAGGAGGGGGAAAAGACCCTCGTGTTCGCCTCGGCCGCGCTCCGGCTCGAGATCGACCGCGATCCGCTCTGCCTGCGCCTCTTTGACGCGGAGGGGACCGAGCTCTACAGCACGCTCGCGGGCTGCCCTTTCACGCTCGACGCTAACCGCCGCGTGACGGCCTACAGCCGCATGAAGGAGGAGGACTGCTTCTACGGCTTCGGCGAGAAGACCGGCGCGCTCAACAAGAACAAGGAGTTCCTGCGTGAACGCGCGACCGACGCCATGGGCTATGACGCGACCAAAATGGATACGCTCTACAAGCATATCCCCTTCTACATCCGGCTGGACCGCGACACGAAGAAGGCCGTGGGCGTCTTCTATCACAACTTCTACGAGTCCGTGTTCAACATGGGCCGCGAGAAGTCGAACTACTGGCCGCGCTACACCTACTGGCAGGCCGACGGCGGCGACGTCGACCTCTTCCTGCTCGGCGGCAATACGCTCAAACGTGTGGTCGACAACTACACGCTGCTGACCGGCCGGCCGGCGCTGCTTCCGAAGCGCGCGCTGGGCTATCAGGGCTCGAGCATGTACTACCCCGAGCTCGAAAAGGACAGCGACGAGGCCGTGCTCGGCTTCATCGACACGATCAAGGAGGAGGGCTTCCCAATCGACGGCTTCCATCTCTCCTCCGGCTATACGAGCTGGAACAACAAGCGCTGCGTCTTCACCTGGAACACCGAGCGCTTCAAGGATCCCCGCGCCTATTTCGCGGCGATGAACGAAAAAGGCGCGCAGAACGTGCCCAATGTCAAGCCGGGCATCCTGCTCTGCCACCCCTGGTTCGACGAGTTCAACGCGAAGGACGTCTTCGTCAAGGACAGCAAGGATCCCTCCCGCTGCGCCGTCGGCAACTGGTGGGGCGGTCCCGGCGCCTTCTGGGACTACACCAAGCCATCTGCCCGCCGCGCGTGGAAGGATTATCTCATTGAAAACGTCATCGACGTCGGCACCGATTCCGTCTGGGACGACAACTGCGAGTATGACAGCCTGCTGGACAAGGACGCGAAGGTGGACTTCGACGGCAAGGGCGGTACGATCGGCCAGCTCAAGCCCATCATGTGCACGATCATGTGCAAGCTGGGCAACGAGGCCGTCGAGGAGCACAACGCAGACGCGCGGCCCTACGTCGTCTGCCGCAGCGGCAGCTCCGGCATCCAGAAGTACGCCCAGACCTGGTGCGGCGACAACTACACGAGCTGGACCTCGCTGCAGTACAACATCCCCATCATCACCGGCATGGGCCTTTCCGGCCAGCCCAACGAGGGCGCCGACATCGGCGGCTTCGCAGGCCCCGCGCCCGATGAGGAGCTCTTCGTCCGCTGGGTGCAGAACGGCGTCTTCCAGCCCCGCTTCTCCATCCACTCCGCCTCGAACGACAACACCGTCACCGAGCCCTGGATGTTCCGCGATTCCGCGCCGCTGATCCGCGACGCGATCCTCCTGCGCTACCGGCTGACGCCCTATCTCTACTCCGCCGAGTACGAGGCGAGCCGGACCGGCGCGCCGATCATGCGCGCGCTGGTCTATGAGTTCCAGGACGACCCGAAGGTCTGGGACGAGAGCTTCGAGTTCCTGTACGGCCGCGACCTGCTGGTGGCCAACGTCATCGAGCCGGGCGCGAAGACCCGGAAGGTCTATCTCCCCGCCGGCTGCAAGTGGTACGACTGGAACGACAAGTTCCGCTGCTACGAGGGCGGCCAGACCATCGAGGTGCCGGTGGACATGGCGAGCATTCCGATGTTCATCCGCGAGGGCGCGATCCTGCCGATGGCGGACAACCAGCTCATGAGCATGGAGCGCGACCACATGACCGCGCTGCACCTGATCCTCGCGCCGGGCGGCGAGCGCCGCTACACGCTCTACGACGACGACGGCGTCACGAACGACTTCCGCAGGGGCGTCTTCCGCAAGACCGAGATCGCCATGCACGGCACGAGCGTCGTCAAGGTGGACTTCAAGGCCGAGGGCGCGTACACGGACTTCGTGGAGACGGTCCTGGTCGAGATGATCCGCAAGGACCGCAGCCCCTTCTGGGTGGCGCTGGGCGAGGAGAAGCTCGAGCACTTCCTCAACCGCCGCAAGTTCGAGGCGGCCGAAAAGGGCTGGTATTACAGCCAGTCGAAGAAGGCCGTACTCGTCAAGTACCCCAACCCGAAGGAAAACGTCACGCTCACCGTCAGCTTTGAGGACTTTGACCTGATCGGCATGTAAAGGAGACCGCCATGCTCGTAAAACGCTATGAATCCCGGGAGAAAACGGAAAACGGCTGGCTGCTGCACGCGGATACCGCCGACGTTCTGCTCGTGTTTCTCTCGGACGATGTGATCCGCGTCCGCGTCAATTTTGACCGGAGATTCGACGAGGCCTCCTATACCCTGGTCACCACTGCCTGGGCCGACCGCCTCGACCCCCTCTTTGAGGGGGAGAGGCGGCGGATCAAGGCGCTGGACGTCGCCTGTGAGGAGGACGAGAAGTTCCTGCACTTTGAGACCGCGACGCTGGAGCTGCGGCTGCGCAAGGAGCCCTTCTCCTTCGCGCTTCTGGACAGGCAGGGGCGCAGCCTCTACCGCGACCTCCCCGAGCGCGCCTTCGAGAAGGACCACCTTAGCCGTCTCAGCCACTATTCCTGCATGGACCGCGAGAAGGACCACTTCTACGGCTTCGGCGAGAAGACCGGGCATCTGGACAAAAAATTCCGCCGGCTGCGCATGAGCCCGAAGGACGCCATCGGCCACGATCCCGAGACGGGCGATCCCATGTACAAGCACATTCCCTTTTATATCCGCGTCAACGAGGAGGACCGCCGCGCGCTGGGCCTGTTCTACCACAACTCCTACGACTGCGTCTTTGATCTGGGGCAGGAGATCTCCGGCTACTGGGAGCGCTACTGCTATTACCAGACCGACGGCGGTGACATCGACCTGTTCCTTATAAACGGCCCCTCCATGAAGGACGTGATCTCCCGCTACACCTGGCTGACCGGCCGGACGATCCTGCCCACCAAACAGTCCCTGGGCTACTGCATGTCCACCATGTATTACGCGGAGCTCGAAAAGGACTGCGACCGGGAGATCTACAAGGTCGTCGAGAAACACCTGCAGGAGCAGATCTGGATCGACAACTTCTGGCTGGCCTCCGGCTATTCCTCCGGCGAGGAGGACAACCTGCGCTACACCTTCAACTGGAACCGCAGGCGCTTCCCGGACCCCGAGGGCTTCTTCGAGAAGATGAACGCCATGGGCATCAACGTCATCTGCAACCTCAAGCCCGGCGTGCTGAAGAACCACCCCTACGCGCGGTACTACGAGGAGCGGGACGCTTTCATCAAGACCCCGGACGGCAAGGCCGACGCGACGGGCCGCTGGTGGGGCGGCGAGGGCCGCTTCATCGACTTCACGGGGCCCGCAGGGCGCGAGGCCTGGAAGCATCTGCTCGAGGAGAACATCCTCAAGAAGGGCACCAGGACCGTCTGGAACGACAACTGCGAGATCGACGGCATCGAGGACCGGCTCTCCCAGTGCGACTACGAGGGCGCGAAGGGGACCATGGAGGATCTGAAGATCATCCACTCCAACATGATGGCCTACACCGCCGTGCAGGCGATCGCCGACGTCTACCCCAACGAGCGGCCCTACGTCATCAACCGCGCGGGCTTCGCGGGCATCCAGCGCTACGCCCAGGTCTGGGGCGGCGACAACCTGACCGACTGGCGCACGGTGAAGTTCAACCTTGCCACCATCCTGGGGATGGGTCTGTCCGGCTGCGCCAACATGGGCTGCGACATCGGCGGCTTCGCCGGCGGCGCGCCCGAGGGCGAGCTGCTGCTGCGCTGGATCCAGAGCGGCGTGTTCCAGCCCCGCTTCACCATCAACTCCGCCAACTCCGACAACACCGTGACCCAGCCCTGGATGTATGCCGAGCACCTGCCCTATGTGCGCGAGGCCTATGCCCTGCGCTACCGGATGCTGCCCTATCTCTACTCGCTGATGCGTGAGGCGAGCGTGGACGGCCTGCCCGTCATGCGCCCGCTCTTCCTCGAGTTTCCGGACGATCCCGCCTGCTATACGGACGAGAACCTCTGCTTTATGTACGGTCCCGCGGTGCTGGTGGCGAACGTGGTGGAGAAGGGCGCGGCGACAAGGCGCGTGTACCTCCCGAAGGGTACGGTCTGGTACGACATGAACGACAGGCTGCGCGCGTACGAGGGCGGGCAGACGATCGAAGTGCCGGTCGGGCTCGGCAGCATCCCGATGTTCCTGCGCGGCAGCGCCGTCTTCTGTACGAGCGAGGACGTCAAGCGCATCCTGCGTGACAAGGTCCGGCAGCTCGACCTGCTCGTTGCCGCCGAGGGCGACAGCCGCTTCGTCTACTACGACGACGACGGCCACAGCGAGGACTATAAGAAAGGCGTTTACGCCGAGACCGAGATCACCGTCACGGCGGGCGAGCGCACGCGCATCCGCTTTGAGAAGAAGGGCGGCTACCCCGACACGATCGAGCGCCTGACACTCCGCCTCGTCAGCAAGAAAAAAGGCGCGTTCTGGGTCAGTGTGGACGGCGAAGCGATCCCGCGCTTCCTCGTGCGGGACAACTGGGAGGAGAGCGAGGCAGGCTGGTATTACGAGCTCTCCGACCGGAGCATCCTGGTAAAATGCCCCAAGCCGAAGAAGGACCGCTTCGACATCGTCGTCTCGACGGAAAAGTTCGACCTCATCGGCATGGACGACGAATAAAAAAAGGAGGATCACCGTATGCCAATGCAAATGGGTTTTCGCTGGTACGGCGAAGGCAACGATAAGATCAAGCTCAGCGATATCCGGCAGATCCCCGGCGTGAGCACCATCGTCTGGGCGCTGCACGGCAAAATGCCGGGCGAAGTCTGGCAGCCGGAGGAGATCGCCCCCGTGGTGGAGGAGATCCGGGCCGCGGGCTTCAACGCCGACGTGGTGGAAAGCGTGAACGTGCACGACGACATCAAGATCGGCCTGCCGAGCCGCGACGGGTACATCGAAAACTATATCCAGACCATCCGCAACCTCGCGCCCTTCGGCGTGAAGGTCATCTGCTACAACTTCATGCCGATCTTCGACTGGACGCGCTCGGACATGTTCCATCCCGTCGGCGACGGCTCCACAGCGCTGTTCTACCAGAAGGACATGATCCAGGACGACCCGAAGGAGATGGCCGACTACGTCATGGGCCTGACCGAGAAGTACCATATGACCTTCCCGGGCTGGGAGCCCGAGCGTATGGCGAAGCTCGACGAGCTCTTTGAGGCCTACAAGGACGTGACCAAGGAGAAGCTCTGGGCCAACTTCCGGTACTTCCTCGAAAAGCTCATGCCCGTGTGCCGCGAGACCGGCATCAAGATGGCGGTCCACATGGACGATCCCCCCTGGGACATCTTCGGTCTGCCCCGGCTGCTGGTGGATGAGGAGAGCATCGACCGCTTCCTCAAAATGGTGGACGATCCGTACAACTGCCTGACGCTCTGCTCCGGCTCGCTGAACGCCAACCCCGCCAACAACGTGGCCGAGATCGTCCGGAAGCACGTCGACCGCATCGCCTTCGCGCATATCCGCAACGTCAAGCACTTCCCGAACGGCGACTTCTCCGAGGCCAGCCACCGCGACTGCGACGGCGAGACCGGCATCCTCGACATCCTGCGCGCCTATCACGACGGCGGCTTCGAGGGCTATATCCGTCCCGACCACGGCCGGCACCTCTGGGACGAAAAGCCGGGCAACGTCCGCCCCGGCTACGGCCTGTACGACCGCGCCCTGGGCATCATGTACATGCTGGGCGCCTGGGATCTCATGGACAAGGAAAAAGCCTGAACCGACATCGTAGGGGCGGCAACCTGCCGCCCGTCAACGATCGGGCGGATGATATCCGCCCCTACAACGAGGGGAGAATAAGAAAAATGGTACTGAACAACGAGACGCTGAGAAACCGGGCCGAGTGGGAAGCAAAGGGCTACCGCCTGCCGGCGTATGACCGCGAGGCCATGGTCGAGCGGACGAAGGCCGACCCGACCTGGCTGCACTTCGGCGCGGGCAACATCTTCAAGGCTCTGCACGGCATGGCCGCCGAGCGGCTGCTGAACGAGGGCGTGCTGGACAAGGGCATCATCGCCGTCGAGCGCATGAACCGCGGCGGCGAGACCTTCGACGATCTGGCGGTCGTCGTGACGCTCAAGGCCGACGGCAGCGTGGAGAAGAACATCCTCGGCGCGCTGGCGGAGACCTGCTATCTCTACGGGGGCGAGGAGCGGATGAAGGAGATCTTCCGCAATCCCTCGCTGCAGCTCGCCACCTTCACCATCACCGAGAAAGGTTACAGTCTCGCAGCCGAGGACGTGAAGGCCGATCTGACGGTCGGGCCGGAGGAAGCCAAGAGCTATATGGGCAAGGTCGCGGCGCTCCTGCTCGAGCGCTATCGGGCCGGCGCTTATCCGATCGCCATGGTCAGCACCGACAACTGCTCGCACAACGGCGACAAGCTGAAAGCCGCCATGGCCGCCTTTGCCGAGGCCTGGGGCGACGAGGGCTTCAAGGCCTACGTCGAGGACGGCAAAAAGGTCTCCTTCCCCTGGACGATGATCGACAAGATCACCCCGAGCCCCGATCTCACGATCGGCGCGATGCTCGAGGCGGACGGGCTCGAGGGCTTCGCCCCGGTGCGCAATGCCCGCGGCACGGTCAAGGCGCCCTACGTCAACGCCGAGGAGAGCGAGTATCTGGTGCTCGAGGACGACTTCCCGACCGGCCGCCCGCCGCGCGAAACGGCCGGCTTCTTCTTCACCGCGCGCGCGACCGTGGACAAGGTCGAGCGCATGAAGGTCTGCACCTGCCTCAACCCCCTGCACACGGCGCTCGCCGTCTACGGCTGTCTGCTGGGCTTTGAAAAGATCTCCGCGGAAATGCAGGACGAGGATCTCAGAAAGCTCGTGGAGACCATCGGCTACAAAGAGGGCCTGCCCGTCGTGACCGATCCCGGCATCATCAAGCCGCAGGACTTCATCGACACGGTCGTGAAGGTCCGCATCCCCAACCCCTTCATGCCGGACACGCCGCAGCGCATCGCCACCGACACCTCGCAGAAGCTGCCGATCCGCTTCGGCGAGACGATCAAGGCCTATCTGGCGTCCGACACACTGGACGTGAAGGACCTCAAGCTGATCCCGCTGGTACACGCCGGCTGGCTGCGCTACCTCATGGCCGTGGACGACGAGGGGAAGCCCTTTGAGCCGAGCCCGGATCCGCTGCTGGAGACCGCGCAGAGCTACGTCAGGGACATGAAGCTCGGCGAAAAACCCGATTGCGCGAAGCTCGAGGGCCTGCTGCGCAGCAAGACGATCTTCGGCGTCGATCTTATCGAGGCGGGTCTGGCGGACAAGGTCTGCGCTTACTTTACCGCGCTGACCGCCGGCCCCGGCGCCGTCCGCGCGACGCTGCACAAAGCTGTGACGGAGGAATGAACCATGACTGAAATGAACAAGCGTATTTCCGCGATCGGCGTGGTGCCGGTCATCAAGCTCAACCATCCCGAGCGCGACGCGGCCGCGCTTGGCAAGGCTCTCTGCGCGGGCGGCGTGCCCGTGGCGGAGATCACTTTCCGCGCCGCGGGCGCGGACACCGCCATCCGTCTGATGAAAGAAGCATGCCCGGACATGCTGGTCGGCGCGGGCACCGTGACCAACACCGCCCAGATCGACGCGGTGATCGCGGCGGGCGGCGACTTCATCGTGAGCCCCGGCTTCGATCCCGAGCTCGTGGCCTATGCCCAGGAAAAGGGCGTCCCCATCTATCCGGGCTGCACCACCGCGAGCGAGTATCACCAGGCGCTGAAATTCGGCCTCGAAGTCATCAAGTTCTTCCCGGCCGAGCAGAGCGGCGGCCTCGCCAAGATCAAGGCTCTCTCCGGGCCGTTCCCGATGTTCAAGGTCATGCCGACGGGCGGCATCTCCCTCAAAAACCTGAAGGAGTATCTCGCCAGCCCGATCATCGCGGCCTGCGGCGGCAGCTACATGGTCACCGCCGAGCTGATCGACAGCAACAAGTGGGACGAGATCACGGAGCTCTGCAGAAAGTCAGTGGAGATCGTCAAAGAAGCTCGCCGGCCTTCTTGAAAGAAAGCCGGGAAAAGAACTGTATTCCGCTTCCGACTGCATGGATTGACCGGACATGGTTGCCCGGTAACGAAAACTGTATGAAAGGATAAGATCCACATGGAACTGAATCTGAGACCGAAAGAAGAATGCCGCTTTGACGCCGTATCGCTGGGCGAGGTCATGCTGCGCCTCGACCCCGGCGAGGGGCGCATCCGCACCGCCCGTTTCTTCCGCGCCTGGGAGGGCGGCGGCGAGTACAACGTCATCCGCGGCCTGCACAAGTGCTTCGGCATGAAGACCGGCGTCATCACCGCCTTTGCCGACAACGAGGTCGGCAAGCTGATGTGCGACTTCATCGAGCAGGGCGGCGTGTCCACCGACCTGATCTACTGGAAGAAGACCGACGGCATCGGCCGCATCTGCCGCAACGGCCTCAATTTCACCGAGCGCGGCTTCGGCATCCGCGGCGCGGTGGGCTGCTCCGACCGCGCCAACACCGCGATCTCCCAGGCCACGCCGGAGGACTTCGACTTCGAGTATATCTTCGGCAAGCTGGGCGTGCGCTGGCTGCACACCGGCGGCATCTACGCGGCGCTCTCCGAGCAGAGCTGCAAGACGGTCATCGAGGCCTGCAAGATCGCGAAGAAGTACGGCACGGTGATCTCCTACGACCTCAACTACCGCCCCTCCATGTGGAGCGCGATCGGCGGTCTGGAGAAGGTGCGCGAGGTCAACCGCGAGGTCGCCAGGTACGTCGACGTGATGATCGGCAACGAGGAGGACTTCACCGCCTGCCTCGGCTTCGAGATCGAGGGCAACGACGAGAACCTGAAGGAGCTGAACCTCGACGGCTACAAGAAGATGATCGGCAAGGCCGCCGAGACCTACCCGAACTTCAAGGTCGTGGCGACGACGCTGCGCACCGTGAAGACAGCCACGGTCAACGACTGGAAGGCCATCTGTTGGGCGGACGGCGAGATCTTCCAGTCCAAGGAGTATAACGGACTGGAGATCATGGACCGCGTCGGCGGCGGCGACTCCTTCGCCTCCGGCCTCGTCTACGGCCTGATGACCACCGGCGACCCGCTGCAGGCCGTCAATTACGGCGCGGCGCACGGGGCGCTCGCGATGACGACGCCCGGCGATACAACGATGGCGAGCGTCAAGGAGGTCGAAGCGATCATGGGCGGCGCGGGCGCGCGCGTGAAGCGCTGAAAGGACAGAAGCATGAAGGCATTCATGGACAGGGACTTTCTGCTGTCCACCGAGACGGCGAAGCACCTGTATCACGACTTCGCGGCGCCCCAGCCCATCATCGACTACCACTGCCATCTGAGCCCGCAGGAGATCTTCGAGGACCGGCAATTCGAGAACATCACGCAGGTCTGGCTGGGCGGCGATCACTACAAGTGGCGGCTGATGCGCTCGGCCGGCGTGGAGGAGCGCTTCATCACCGGCGACGCCACAGACCGTGAGAAGTTCCAGAAATGGGCGGAGACGGTCGGCCTCGCCGTCGGAAACCCCCTCTATCACTGGAGCCACCTCGAGCTGCGCAACTACTTCGGCTACGAGGGCGTCCTGAACGGCGACACCGCCGAGACCGTCTGGCAGCTCTGCAACGAGAAGCTGCGGAGCCCGGAGATGAGCGCGCGCAAGCTGATCGTGAACTCGAACGTCAAAGCGCTCTGCACCACCGACGACCCGGCGGATACGCTGGAATGGCACAAAAAGATCGCCGAAGACGAGAGCTTCGGCGTGAAGGTGCTGCCGAGCTACCGACCCGACAAGGCGCTCGGGATCGAGAAGCCGGAGTATCTGGAGTATCTGGCAAGACTGGGTGAGATCAAAAGCTTCGCGCAGCTCGCGGAAGTCCTCAAAAAGCGCCTGGCCTTCTTTGTCGAAAACGGCTGCCGGGTCTCCGACCACGGCATGGAGGCTGTGCCCTATGCCGAGGCGACGGCGGATGAGGTCGAGACCGTCTTCCGGAAGCGCCTCGCGGGCGAGATCCCCACGGCGCTTGAACAGAAGCAGTTCAAGACCGCTCTGCTGCTCGAGCTGGGCCGCGAGTACCGCCGCCTGGGCGTGGTGATGCAGCTCCACTTCGGCGTCATCCGCGACAACTCCCGCCGCGTCTTCCGCGCGCTCGGGCCGGACGCGGGCATCGACTCGATCGGCGACCAGCCCTCGATCAAGGAGCTTGCCGCCTTCCTCTGCGCGCTGGACGACACCGGCGAGCTGCCCAAGACGATCCTCTATTCCCTCAACCCCAACGACAACGCCGCGCTGGTCACGGTCATGGGCGCGTTTCAGACCGGCGAGGCGGTGGGCAAGCTGCAGCACGGCAGCGCCTGGTGGTTCAACGACCACAAGCCGGGTATGGTCGAGCAGCTCACGACCCTGGCCGCCGACGGATACCTGGCCGGCTTTGTGGGCATGCTCACCGACTCGCGCAGCTTCCTCAGCTATGCCAGGCATGAATACTTCCGCCGCATCCTCTGCGAGCTGATCGGCTCCTGGGTGGAAAACGGCGAGTTCGCCAACGACGAAAAGGCCCTGCGGACCATCGTCGAGGGCATCTGCGTCAAGAACGCGGAGCGGTATTTCGACCTCTGATCGGCCGGGGCAGAGACCCGACAGGACCGGCGGCCTCTGCGGGGACGGGGACTGCTCGCTCGACACGATGGGCCTGCCCGTCGGGCGCTGTGTGACCTTCGGCTATCTCGCCGGCAAGGCCGCGCCCTCTCTCTGAGCCACGGACAGGACAAAAACGATCCTGACAACAAAAGGCGGCTCCCGCTCCGGGAGCCGCCTTGCTCTATGTTTTTTGTGTGGGTCTCAGTACCGGCAGACCTCAAAGCCGAACATGTTTGCCAGCGCCTCCAGCGCGGGGGCGTGGCGGCCCTTGATCACGACGAAATGCGGCTCGAAGCCGTCCCGCACGCTCCGCTCCACAAGCGCGCGGCAGGGCGAGGCGGTCCGGATCACGACGGAGGTGCCGGTGAACTGCCGGGGCTTGTCCAGCGCCTCGCCCTCGGCGAGAAAGAAGCGGCAGCGGCCGTCCGGCTCGCGCCCGATGCGAAAGATCGTCGCCTCCGGGAAGGCCTCGCAGCCGAAGTCCATGGCCGGGCCGATCCGGCGGTTGGGGTGCACGCCGACGACGGCGCCGGTATCCCGCCGGGCCAGCGAGCAGGCGGCGGCGCCGCAGTGCCAGAAGGTGAGGGTGTTCTCTGCCTCGTCGAGCGAGACGGGATCACCGAAGAAGACCGGTCCGCCGCTCAGGCGCATACCCAGCCACATGGACAGCGCACCATAGATATCCACCTCGCAGGCGGCGGCAACGCCCTCGTCGTTCAGCAGGCTCAGCACCGTGCAGACCGGCGCGCCGTATTCCGTGAAGAAGTCCGGCCAGCAGCGGCTCGCGAGCGCGCCGATGCCGCGGCTCCGTACAAATTCCGCATAGGCCCGGTACAGCCGCGCGTGGTCGAGGCGGTTTTTCTCCGGGGTATTCTCCAGTCCGCAGACGGCGCGGCGCGTCTTTTCCAGCCAGGGCGCGCAGTCCTCGTCGGAGTACGACCGGGCGGCGGCCATCAGCTCGCGGGCCTCGACGGATTCGAGCTCCACGCCGAAGACGCTCATCAGCTCAGCGTCCAGCGCGCGGCCGAAGCCGAAGCCCTGCGGCGTGTGCCCGACGGCGGCCATTTTCAGCCCGCGCATCTCCCGCTTGAGCCGGGCGGCGGCCAGCACGGCGGCGATCTCCTCCCGCACGCGCGCCTCCTCCGGCGCGCCGAAAACGTAGGCGAAGGGCCGCGCGCCGAAGGCGCGCAGGGTATTGGCGGCGGAATAGGCGCCGGTCAGAGAGTTGAGACGCAGGCGGCCCCCGTCGACGACCGGCTCGCGCAGCGTCCAGAGCAGCATCGGGCAGTCAAAGCGGCGCAGGACCTCCGCCATATAGGACGCGTTGACGAAGGTCAGGTTCTGGAACACGATCAGATCGGGCTGCCTGCCGTCCAGATAGGCGCGGAGCCCATCCAGACTCAGCAGCATCTCTTCCGGGCTGACGAGAGTCCCCTCCAGCTCCCGCAGCAGGGAACGGGAAGCCTCGAAGCGCCCCTGCGCGCTTTCAAGATGATAGGTGGACAGAGCCATGGGGACGTAAAGCACGGTGAATGAAGCGGCAGTATGCATACTCTCCTCCGAAAAAACTGGTTTGGAAGCAGATCGGTAAACGTGTAAATCATAATACCCTGCCGCCGCCCGCCTGTCAACCGGGCTGAACGAAAGAAGGCGCGCCGGACGGCCGCCTCTCCCGCCGGCTCTTGACAAACGGAGAGCGGAGAAGTAAACTCCAGATTGTTTAGAACATTTAATCAAAGTGAGCGGGAGGGCTGCCGTTTGTACGATCTGAAGGAGGTCTGCCGGGATATCCGCTGCGATACCCTGCGCTGCATCGGGCATCTGGGCGTCGGCCACATCGGCGGCTGCTTGTCGGTGGTGGAGCTGCTGGCCGTGCTGTACTTCGAGGCGATGAACATCGACCCCGCACAGCCGAAAATGGCCGGGCGCGACCGCTTCATCTGCTCCAAGGGCCACGCGGGCCCGGCCGTGTACGCGGCGCTCGCCAACCGGGGCTACTTCGACCGGACGGAGCTGCTGACCCTGAACCGGGGCGGCACCCAGCTGCCCAGCCATTGCGACATGAACCGGACCCCGGGCGTCGATATGACCACCGGCTCGTTGGGTCAGGGCTTCTCCTGCGCCGTGGGCGTCGCCCTCGGCAGCAAGCTGGAGAGGGACGGGGCGACGATCTACACGCTGATCGGCGACGGGGAGAGCCAGGAGGGCCAGATCTGGGAGGCGGCCATGTTCGCCGCGGCCAAGAAGCTGGACAATCTGATCGCCTTTACCGACTACAACAAGCTGCAGATCGACGATACGGTGGCGAAGGTCAACGACATCGCGCCGCTTGAGAAGAAGTGGGCCGCCTTCGGCTGGAACGTGATCGACGTGGAGGACGGCAACGACGCGGAGCAGGTCTCGGCGGCCGTGAAGCTCGCCAAACGCGCCCGCGGCGGCGGGAAGCCCACGATGGTGATCCTGAACACCCGGAAGGGCTGCGGCGTCCGGTGGATCGAGGAGCTCGGCGCGGGCAACCACAACTGCAAGCTCAGCGAGGAGCAGGCCGAGGCCGCGATCCGCGCGATCCGGGGGGAGGGCTGAAGCATGGAAATGAGAGCGGTTTACGCGAACTGCCTCGCGGAACTGATGGAACGGGACCGGCACGTCTGCGTACTGGACGCGGATCTGGCCAAAGCCAGCGGCACGCGCGGGCTGTATGAGCGCTTCCCGGATCAGATGTTCGACTGCGGCGTGGCCGAGCAGAACATGGCTTCCATCGCGGCGGGCCTTTCGAGTTACGGCTTCCGGCCCTGGATCGAGAGCTTCACGCCCTTTGCCACCCGGCGCATCTGCGACCAGATCGCCATCTCGATCGCCTACGCGCGCCGGAACGTGAAGATCGTCGGTACCGACCCCGGCATCGCCGCCGAGCTCAACGGCGGCACCCACATGAGCATGGAGGACATCGGCGTGCTGCGCTCGATCCCAGGCCTGGTGATCTTCGAGCCCGCGGACGCGGTGCAGCTGCGCGCCGCGATGCCGGTGCTCAACGCTTACGATGGCCCCGTGTATATGCGGCTGTTCCGCAAGGAGCTGCCGGACGTCTTCGGGGCGGACTACCGCTTCGAGCTCTTCCGGGCCGACACGCTCCGGGAGGGCCGCGACCTCACGATCTTCGTGTCCGGTTTTCTGACGAAGGACGCGCTGGACGCCGCCGTGCGGCTGGAGGCCGAAGGCGTCGACGCCGAGGTCGTCAACATTCACACGATCAAGCCCATCGACCGGGAGAGCGTGATCGCCTCGGCCCGCAGGACCGGCGCGGTGCTGACCGTGGAGAATCACAGCGTGATCGGCGGGCTCCGCTCCGCCGTGCTCGAGGCGCTGGCCGAGGAGAAGATCCCCGTCTGCGCCGTGGGCGTGCGGGACCGCTTCGGCGAGGTGGGTACACTGCCCTATCTGCGCGAGGCGCTTGGCCTGACCGTGGAGAACATCGTCCAAACCGCCAGAAAGGCCGTCGGCCTGAAAGATTGAACGGAGGAAGCTATTATGAAAATCGCGATCGGAAGCGACAAATCCGGCTTTGCCGTCAAGGAAGCCGTCAAGGCCTGGCTCCGCGGGGCCGGCTTCGACTTTGACGATCTCGGCACGGTCGACCCGGACCGGGTGCGCCCCTACTATGAGGTGGCGGGCGCCGTCGCCCCGCTGGTGCAGCAGGGCGTGTACGACCGCGCGGTACTGATCTGCGGCACGGGCGCGGGCATGTGCGTCGTGGCCAACAAGTTCAAGGGCGTCTACGCGGTGGCCTGCGAGAGCGTGTACACCGCCAAAATGGCCCGCGCCATCAACAACGCCGCCATCCTCTGCATGGGCGGCTGGATCGTCGGTCCGGAGATGGCCGTTGAGATGGTCAGGACCTTCCTCAACACCGACTGGTGTCAGGACCTGGAGGACTGGCGCGCAGCCAACATGCACAAGTTTGCCGCGCAGGTGGCCGCCCTCGAGGAGAGCGTCTATTCCGGAGAATGAATCTCTCCGGGCCGTATCGGATTTGAAAAACCCGGGACCAAGAACTGTCTTGGTCCCGGGTTTTGCCTGTGCTGGGGAAGAGGCCGAGCGGGCGCGCTTTTCCGCTAGCCGGCGGCGAGGCGGCGCAGGAAGGCGGCGGCGTCCAGGATCTCCGCCCCGACATTGGCCATGTCGCGCAGATTGGCCGCCTGGATCTCCTGTGTTTTGGAGGAGGTGCAGTCGCTCAGCACGGTGACGGTGTAATCCAGCGAGATCGCGTCGTAACAGGTCGTGCGGATGCAGTTGGGCGTGGTTGTCCCGGCGAGGACCAGCCGCCGGACGCCCAGCCGACGCAGGATCAGATCCAGCCCCGTGGCAAAAAAGGCCGAATAGCGGGGCTTGACGATGCGGAAGTCGCGCGCGTCCCGCCCAAAGGCCTCCGGCATGTCGGCGGAGAGCTCCGCCGCGCATCCCGGCGACAGCGGTTTTCCGCCCGCCTCCCAGACGGCACGGCGCGTGAGCTCCACGTCGCTCCCGTCGGCGGCGTAGGCGCGCGTGACGAAGAACACGGGGATCTCCCGCTCCCGGCAGGCGCGGATCACCGCGGCGCAGGCCGGTACAGTGGCGGGCGCGCCGTCGATGAAGAGCGGGGAGCGCTCGCAGAGAAAGCCGTTTTGCATGTCGATCACCAGCAGAGCCATATCGGGCATGGACTTGTCCTCCTTGTCGCGTATGTTTCGCAAAGGGAAGGGGCGCGGCCCTCAGGCCAGAAGCGTATAGGCGAGGGCGATCAGGATCGGCATGGTGACCAGGGACAGGACCATCTGCAGAGAGACGGACTTGACCGCCAGATCGACGTCCTGCCGATACTGGATGGCCAGGATGCTGACGCTGGACGCCGCAGGCGCGCAGTAGCCGATCGCGGCGCAGATCGGCGCGGTCCCGCGCAGCTTCGTCAGAGACAGGGCGAGAAGCACCAGCGCGGGAAAGAGAAGGAGCCGCCGGAACGCGGCCAGCCACGCCGCCCGGTCTTCCAGCAGACTGCGGAAGGAAATCTCCGCGAGGCGCTGGCCGATGACCAGCATGCCCAGGGGGAGCATCAGCTGGGAGACGCTGCTGAGGGAGCGGTTGAGCAGAGCAGGAAGCTCGACGGAGCGGATGAACAGCAGAAAGCCGGTCAGCGAGCCGAGCAGCCCGGGGTTGAGGAACATCCTCCGCCAGGGCAGGCCGCCCTTCCCGCCGTTCATGACCAGCGCGCCGTAGCTCCAGAAGATCAGGTTGGAGACCGTGATGAACGCCATCCCGTAAAAGGCGCCGTCCGAGCCGAAGAGCTGCATCTGGAGCGGCAGGGCGAGCATGCCGAGATTGGAGAACACGGAACAGATGCGGAGGACCGAGCGGCGCTCGGCCGCCTTCTCCCGGACGGTGAAGCGGACGACAAGGATCGCGGTCGTGTAATAGACGACCGCGATCAGACAGCAGGAAAGAAAACCCTTGAGCATCTCGGGATTGAATGAGCGCTGGAGGGAGACGACGGCGGTCGCCGGGGTGACGTACCAGAAGAGGATGCCCGCCATGCTGTCCGAGGCGTCCCGGCTGATCAGCCCGGTCTTCCCGCCGAGAAAGCCCAGCAGGATCAGAAAAAAGACGGTTGACAGTTCCCTGAGGATGATCAGGAAGCTCGCGATCATGTCCTCTCCGCCTCAAACCCCCGGACCGTTTTGATAACGTCCTTGCTCATGCAGTAGAAGTAGTCCGCAGGCGTGCCCATAGAGGCGAAGGAGGCGCCCTGATCGACCCAGAACTTCACCAGGTCGTAGTTCACGCCGATCGAGATGCCGAAGGGCTTGCCCGCTTTCTTGCACTTGTCGATGATCTGCTGGAACAGGTCCATGACCTCGGGGTCGTCGAAGCGGCCCATCTTGCCGATCGACGCGGAGAGGTCCATCGGCCCGCAGATGATGGCGTCCACGCCGTCGACCGCGAGGATCTCCTCCAGGTGCTCGACGGCCCGGACATGCTCGCACTGCATGAGCAGCAGGATGCTGTCGTCCGCCTGCGCCAGATACTCGTCCAGCGGCATGCCGCTGTAGTCGATGGCGCGCAGCGGACCGAAGCCGCGCGTGCCCCGGGGGGGATACTTGCAGTTGGCGACGCACGCGCGTGCCTCCTCGGCAGAGTTGACCATCGGGAACACGATCCCGTCGGGTCCAACCTCGAGGACGGGCTTCACATCCTCCATGCAGTGGCCGGGGACCCGCACGAAGGCCGCGCAGCCGCCGGCGTTCGTGGCGATGATGCCGTTCTGGATCATCGGCAGGGTCATACCTGCGTGCTCGTTGTCGACCCAGATGAAGTCGTAGCCGAGCTTCCCGCACATCTCGTAATACCAGGGCTCGGTCGTAGAGCAGTGGGTGCCGAAGCAGAGCTCGCCGTTACGGAGCTTTTTTTTGATGTTTTCTACTTGTTTCATGCCAGCCTGACCTCTTTTTTTTGTTTTTGAGATAAAGGTTTTATTCAGCCTCCGCGGGCGGCTCGACGGCCTCCCCGGCTTTGGCGGCGCCCTTTTTCTTCGCGAAGACGGCCTTGACGAGCGGGATGCAGAAGGTCACGACGACCAGGATGAAGAGCACGCAGGAGATGCGCTCGGTGAAGAAGTAGGACCATTTGCCGGCGCCGATGAGCAGCGCGCGGCGCATGTTCTTTTCCATGGTGCCGCCGAGCAGCAGGCCGAGCACCAGCGGACCGTCGGGAAATTTATAGACCTTGAGGCAGAAGCCGATGAGCGCCATCGCGAACATGATGATGACGTCGAGGAAGCGGTTGTTGATGCAGTAGGTGCCGATGATGCACAGCACGCTGACCGCAGCCCACACAGTGGGCTGGCTCATGTTGAGCACCTTGGCGGAGGCCTTGGCCGTGGCCAGACCGATGATGAGGAAGGCGATGTTCGCGAGCACCATCAGGATCATGATCTGGGCGGTGAACTGCGCGTTTTCCGTGAACATGCTGTAGCCGGGCGTCAAGCCGTACATCATGAGCGAGCCGAGCAGCACGGCCGTGACGGAGTCGCCGGGGATGCCGAGCGTCAGCATGGTCGTCATCGCGCCGCCGAGCACGCCGTTGTTCGCCGTGGACGAGACTGCGAGGCCCTCCATGGAGCCGTGCCCGTAGTTCTTGCCCTCCTTGGTGAAGCGCTTGGCGTTGCCCCAGCAGATGACCGAGGCGATATCGCCGCCGGCCGCGGGGATCGCGCCGACGATCGTGGAGACCAGCGCGGCCACGACGCAGAGCGGAGACCATTTGAAGAACTCTTTGGCGGACGGCAGGACGCGGCCGAGCTCCAGATTGACCTTACGGGCCTCGCGCTCCTGGTCGTGCTGCACCCGGTTGAACTGATAGATCTGATAGAAGACCTCGGCAAGGCCGAAGAGGCCGATCATGACCGGGATGAAGTCGATCCCGGCGCCGAGCGCCGTGACGTTGAAGGTAAAGCGCTTGCGCCCGAGGACCGGGTCGATGCCGACGGTAGAGAGGAGGATGCCGAAGACGCCGAGGATCAGGCCCTTGAGCACGTCGCCGCCGGAGACGGCAATCATCATGCTCATGCCGAAGAGCGCCACCATGAAGTACTCCGCGGAGCCGAACTTGATGGTGAAGCGGGCGATCGGCTCGGCGAGCAGGATGAGCAGGAGGATACTGATCATGCCGCCAAAGAAGGAGAAGATGACGTTGATGCCCAGGGCGAGACCGCCCTTTCCCTCCCGGTAGAGCGGATACCCGTCCCAGGACTGCGTCAGAGAGGCCGGCGTGCCGGGCGTGTTGATCAGAATGGCGGTGATGCCGCCGGCAAAGATCGCCGCGTTCCACAGACCCATCATCATGGCAAAGCCGTCAACTTTATCCAGCCAGAAGGTGATCGGCGTGATCAGGGCGATGCCCATGGTCGCCGAGAGGCCGGGGAGCGCGCCGATGATCGTCCCCAGCAGGACGCCGGCAAACAGATAGAGAAACACAGAGGGCTTGAGCAGGGCCGAAAAAGCGGCCATCCAGACTTCACTTGTCATATACCGGCACCCCCTTTAGAATATAACGGAAAAGCCCTTGCTGAACAGGAAGTATACAAACGCCGTGATGATGACGGCAAACAGGATTGTAAACAGCCAGCCGCGCTTGAGCAGAAGATTCACGATTAAGGCGTAGATGAACAGGCAGATGAAGAACTGATGCGTGATCCGCCAGGCCGCCAGGAAGAGCGCCACACTGAGCGCGAGCAGAAGCATGGTCTTCAGATTCTGCTTTTTCTCGGGCGTCATCTGGAAATAGTCCTTCGTGCCGTGCTGCCGGATGCCCCGGATCAGCAGAAGGACGCCGAGGATTATGAGAAGGACCCCGCATGCGAAGGGGTAGAAACCGGCGCCGAGCACGCCGGCCGACGAGGCGTCAAGCAGGGTGAGCTTCTTCTGCGAGTGGATATAGGCCACCGCGAAGATGCCGACAGCGATGGTGATGATCGCCGGTATGATGTCGCCGCTCGTTTTCTTTGAGTTGTTCATGTTTCGCTCCTTCGGAAAAATCCAAACGGGGGGAGAACGATATTGTTTTCGTTCTCCCCCCTCCGATTCATGCTAAAGCAGAGTGAGACGGATATGGATCAGTCGGCGTCGATCAGGCCGAAGGTGGTGAGGACTTCCTCGTTGTCGGCCAGGATCTGGATGGCCAGCTCCTTCATCTCGGGGCCGGGCAGGTAGGCGTTCTCAAAGCCGCGGGAGTTGAGGACTTCCACCATGTCGTCGCCTTCGATGACCTTCTTCGCAGCGTCTCTCAGGACCTCAAGGACGTCGTCGGGAGTGCCCAGAGGAACGGCGAACACGCCCCAGGTGGCGGAGACGGCGTCATAGCCGAGCTCCTTGGCGGTCGGGACGTCGGGGAAGGAAGCGCTGCGCTCGTCGGCCAGAACGGCGAGGACGCGGACGTCGCCGGAGTCGGCATAGCTCTTGATCTCGGAGGTGCCGGCGACGACGGACTTCACGCTGCCGCCCATGACGGCCGCGACAGCGGTGGCGGTGCCGTCAGAGAAGGGCACGTAGGTGTAGGAGACGCCCGCGGCGGTCTGGAGCTTCAGAGCGCCGATGTGGTAGAAGGAGCCCAGGCTGGACAGACCCATGGTGATGGCGTTCGGGGTCGCGGCAGCGGCGTCCAGCAGATCCTGCAGGGTCTCAAACTCGCTGTCGGCAGAGACCGCGATCACCGGGGGAAGGACCATGTTGCGGCCGAGGAACTCATAGTTCTCCGGGGTCATGTCGGTGTAGCCCATGAGCTTGTTGATGGTGATCTCCGCGGAGAGGTAGGTGACGGTGTAGCCGTCGGGAGCCGCGTTGGCGCCGGTCTCAAAGCCGATGGAGCCGGCCGCGCCGGTCACGTCCTGAACGACGACGGGAACGCCGAGCTCGGTCTCCAGGCCGGCCGCGAAGATGCGGCAGATGGTGTCGGAGGCGCCGCCCGCGGCATAGGGGCAGATAACGGTGATCTGCTTCGAGGGATAATCCGCCGCGAAAGCAGAAGCGCCAAGCGCAAGGACGAGGGTGAGCGCCAGAACGATGGCAAGGACTTTTTTCATGGTGTTGCTCCTTTCTGATGATTGAGAGTGTATTACTTATGGGACCGTGTCCCCTTAAGCCAGGTTGCGCGTCAGCGCTGCACGCGCCCGGAGCCGTCTCCGGAGAGGAGCAGCGCGACTTCCCTCTCGTTGACGAGATTGAAGTCCTGCTCGATGGAATGCTTGAGACAGGAGGCGGCCGCGGCGTACTCGACCGTTTCCTGCGGCTCCATGCCCGTCATCGAGGCGTAGAGCAGACTGGCCGCGAACGAGTCCCCGCCGCCGACCCGGTCGACGATATGGATCGGATAGGTCCGGGAGAAATAAGGCTTTCCGCCGGTATGGAACAGGGCGCCCCACTCGTTGTCCGAAGCGCTGATGCTCCGGCGCAGTGTGATGCCGACGTCCTTTACGCCATAGCGGCTGCAGATCTTCTCCGCGACCTCCGCATACCCTTCGCGGCTCAGCTTGCCCGCGATCACGTTCGTGTCCTTCGCCCGGATGCCGAGGACCTTGTCCGCGTCCTCCTCGTTGGCGATCACGAGATCGACGTAGGGCACGAGCTGCTCCATGCAGGCCTTCGCCTCGGCGGTCGTCCACATGTTCTTGCGGTAATTCAGATCGCAGCTGACCGAGACGCCGAGTTCGGAGGCCTTTCGGATGACCCGTTTGCACAGCTCCGGCATGCCGGGCCCGAGCGCGGGCGTGATGCCGGTCAGATGGAAGTGCGTCGCGCCTTCGAAGATCGCGTCCCAGTCAAAATCCTCGTAGGAGGCGGTGGCGATGGAGGTGTACTTCCGGTCGTAGACGATCTTCGAGGGCCGCTGCGAGGCGCCCTTTTCCAGATAGAACAGGCCCATCCGCTCGCCGCCCCAGGCCACGTGATCGACGCGGACCCGGTACTTCAGCAGCTCGGACAGCGCGGCGCGCGCGACGTCATTGTCCGGCAGGCGGGTGACGAACTCCGTATCCATCCCCATGCACGCGAGCGAGACGCACACGTTGGCTTCCGCCCCCGTGTAATTCACCTCGTAGAGGGAGGCCTGGATGAATCGCTTGTAGCCCAGCGGGCTGAGACGGGAAAGGTAGTCGCCGAAGCCGACCATTTTTGCCATGATGCTCTCCTCCCTGGCGCTTTCGGATCAATCGTATTTACCGGCCTTGACGTCGGCGATGACGCCGAGCGCCCGCTCGATCTGCTCGTCGGCGATCCGGGTGAAGTACTCGTCGAAGCAGAGGCCGCCGGTGCGGATGCGGGGCGTCTTGTAGAAGCCCTGCTTCCAGAGGAGACGTTTATAAAAATACAGCGAGAATGTGGACTGCTGATTGGCGAAGGCGATGACCGGCTGGACCGCCAGGAAAAGCCGGTTCGCCTTGTCGCGGTGCCCGTCGCGGTACAGCTTGTCGAGCTTGCAGAAGATCTCGTTCATGCCCGTCGGGACCATGCCGTGCACGCCGCGGTCCAGCGCCTCGATATACTGCGTGATGCACCAGCCGCCGGAGATGTGCAGACGGCCGCCCGTCTCCCGGAGCATCTGTGTCATTTTGGGACCGGGCAGCTGGGTCTCGATCTTGAGACACTGATAGCTCTCGATCTCGTCGTAGAGCTTCGCCAGCAGCGGGGCCGGGACGCCGGGGCCGAGCAGGTCGTAGTCCTGAATCATCAGGCAGCGCGGGTTCTGCGCGTCGATGGCCTTCGCGTAGGCGGTGTACTGCGCGTCGTTTTCGTAGGGGATGTTCACCATACAGCCGGCGCCGAAGGCCGTCAGCTCCCGGACGAAGGCGAGGCACTCCTCCAGGCTGTGCGCCGTGCCGGCGCCGAACACGGGGACCCGGCCGCCCACGACCTCGCGCACACAGGCGGACACGCTCCTGCGCTCGGCGGCGCTGAGCATGAGGACCTCGCTCGCCACCACCGGCATGAGGATGCCGGCGACGCCCGATTCGACGGCGTTCTCCAGATGGCGCTGCAAGCCCTCGAAATCGATCTTGTCGTCCTCCGTGAACGGAGTGTTCACCGCAGGGAATACGCCGATGTGGGGGAAGAGAGTTTTCATGGGAAGATGCGCCTCCGCCTGCCGAAATACACGTTGTTCTTTGCTGTGATGATACTACAAGCAAAGAGCGTTTGCAATAGGCTTTGTCTTCGCGTTTCCTCATTTTTCTCCGCTTATTGGTTGAAAATGCAGAAACAAAACGCCAAAACCCGTAACTTTTTCACCATCTTCGTGCATTATGCACAAAAAGCGCGCCGAAAAAACGTGCAAATGACGAATCGGAAAAAGGGGAGATGTCTGACAAATCCGGCGGTTTTCGGTTGACTTTTGTGTCGGG
The DNA here is from genome assembly GCA_017535865.1 of Oscillospiraceae bacterium. Lineage (GTDB taxonomy): Bacteria > Bacillota > Clostridia > Oscillospirales > Oscillospiraceae > Limivicinus. The sequence continues at coordinate 84,667 of JAFXTM010000001.1, read as the reverse complement.
CCGCCTTTATAATAAGATAAGATAAAATGAGATCGATGGATAAGGGTACTGAGAGCTATGGAGGGTGCAAGCAAACCGGCGGGCATGGTCCGCGAGAGCGTATGCAGCCGGATAAAAGCCTATATCATGGACAACGGGCTCGCGCCGTGGTCAAAGCTGCCGGGCGATCTGGAGCTGGCGGAGATGCTGGGCGTCAGCCGGGCGTCGCTGCGCGAGGGGATCCGCATGCTCGAGGGCGCCGGGCTCCTGACCTCCCGGCAGGGGGACGGCATCTATGTCGCGGAGTACGACGGCAAGCTGCTGCTCGACTGCCTTCGCTACTCGATCCGCTTCGGGCCCGGCGACGCCGGCGACCTGGGCGATGTGCGCCGGGCGCTGGAGCTGTTCTTCATCGCGGAGGCCTCGGATAAGCTGACGGAGGACCAGATCGGGCGTCTTTCCGCGCTGGTCGATTCCATGGAGGCCTGCCGCGACGCATCCGAGCTGTGCCGGCTCGACCGCGCCTTCCATCTGACGCTGTTTGAAAACGTGGAGAACCGGATGGCCCTGCAGCTGATCCGCCTCTACTGGGACACCCGGACCGGCGCGCTGCCGCCGGACGGAGAGGCCGTGCTGCCGACGGTGCGGGTGGACGACCACCGCGTGCTGCTGCGTGCGCTGCTGAGCGGCAACCCGGACTTCGCGCGCTGGAGCATGACGGTGCATATGTTCGACAGCCGGGCCGACAGCCCGGAGGATCTGCAGGAGGCCCCGGTCTGAGAGGCGGGCGCCGCCGGACCGGAACAGAGAAGGAGGCAGTATGACAGAGGACAGAAAAGTAAAGGTCGGCGTGATCGGCACCGGCGCGATCGCGAGGGTCGCGCATTTTCCGGTGCTCACGGCAATGACGGACGTGGAACTCACGGCGGTATACAGCGGACACTATGAAAACGCGCGCGCCGCTGCCGAGCGCTACGGCGTGAAGCAGGCCTGTGAGCGCCTGGAGGACTTCCTGGACGCAGGGCTCGACTGCGCGTTCCTGCTCACGCCGAAGACCGTGCGGAGCGAATACCTGCTCCCGCTGATGGACAGGGGGCTGGACATCTTCTGCGAGAAGCCGCTCTCCACGTCGCTGCCCGAATGCGCCGCGATCGCGGACGCGGCGGCCCGCAGCGGGAATATCGTCATGGTCGGCTTCAACCGGCGCTTCGCCCCCTGCAACCGGAAGATGATCGCGGCCTTCGGGGACCGGAAGCCGCAGGTGGTCAACGCGGTCAAATGCCGGGAATTCAAGGAATTCCGGGGCACACTCGAAAACGCGATCCACATGGTGGACCTGCTGCGGTATATGCTGGGCGAGTGCTGCGAGGTGAACGCGCGCGCGAGCTTCACCGACCCGTTTTACGAGGACCTGTGCACCGCGCAGCTCGGTTTTGAGGACGGCGGCGTCGGCATGCTGACCGCCTCGCGGGAGGCGGGTCAGTGGCGCGAGCACGTGGAGGCGTACGGCGGAGGCGTCACGGCTCTGTCGGAGGACCTGGACAGCTGCCGGATCATCTACGCCGACCACGAGGAGAGCATCACCATGACGCCCCTGCACAAGGGCTGGTGCGACACCATCGAGCGCATCGGCTTCAAGGGCTGCATCGAGCATTTCATCCGCTGCGTGCGGACCAGGGAGAGCCCGCTGACGAGCGCCGAGGACGCCTTCAAGACCCATGAGCTCATGGACCGGATCCTCCGCGCGGCCGGGCTGCCGGACCTGCAGACGGCCTGGCCCTACCGCGGCCCGATGTGAGAGCGACAGGAAAACACACTTGGATAAACTGAAAGGAGAAGCAACATGGAGATCAAAGAACTCATTCTGAAAGACAAGGTCATCGTGATCGTACGCAGGATCTACGGCGACACGCTGCTGCGGCTGGCGGAGGCCATGTGCGAGGGCGACGTGCATCTCATGGAGCTCACGTTCGACCAGAGCAACCCCGACTGCATCACGGCGACGGGCGAGTCTATCACGACGCTGAAGGCGCGCTTCGGCGACGTCATGCGCTTCGGCGCGGGCACGGTCCTGACGGCGGAGCAGGTCGTCGCGGCCAAGCAGGCCGGCTGCGAATACATCATCTCCCCGAACGTGAGCGAGGCGGTCATCCGCTGCAGCAAGGAAAACGGCCTTGTCTCCATCCCCGGCGCCATGACCGCGACCGAGATCCTCAACGCGCACGACTGCGGCGCGGACTTCGTAAAGCTCTTCCCGGCGGGCTATCTGGGGACCTCCTATGTCAAGGATATCCGCGCGCCGATCAGCCACGTCAAGCTGCTGGCCACCGGCGGCATCAAGGAGGAGAACTTCGGCGACTTCCTGAAGGCCGGCTGCGTGGGCGCGGGCATCAGCGGCAGACTGACGGACAAGACCTGCATCGCCGAGGGCAACTTCGCGGAGCTGTCCAGACGCGCCCGTGCCATGCGGGCGATCGCGGACGAGAACTGAGGTGCGCGGAATGAAATTCGTCGGATTCGGAGAGATCATGGTCCGCCTTGCGCCGGACGGCTATCTGCGCTTCCCGCAGGTGGACCACTTCAACATCAACTACACCGGCGCGGAGGCCAATATGTGCGTGTCGCTCTCCTACATGGGGATGGACACGGAGTTCGTGACGCGCCTGCCGGAGAACGACATTGCCGACTGCGCGATGCGGAAAATGGCGATGTACGGCGTCGACACCTCCCATGTGGTGCGCGGCGGCGACCGGATCGGGCTGTATTATCTGGAGCGCGGCGCATCGCAGCGCCCGTCCAAGGTCATCTATGACCGCAAGCACACGGCTATCTCCGAGGCCAGACCGGAGGACTTCGACTGGGATGAGATCTTCCGTGACGCCGACTGGTTCCACTTTACCGGCATCACGGTCCCGCTCGGCCCACGGCTGGGGGAGATCTGCCGCCAGGCCTGCGTCGCGGCCAAGGAGCACGGCGTGAAAGTCAGCTGCGATCTGAATTACCGCAAGGCGCTCTGGACGCCCGAGCAGGCGCAGCAGGTCATGCGCCCGCTGATGCCCTATGTCGACGTCCTGATCGCGAATGAGGAGGACGCCGAGAAGGTCCTCGGCGTGAAGGCCCCCGACACGGACATTACCGCCGGCAAGCTGAGCCCGGAGGGCTACGAGCAGGTCGCAAGACAGCTCACCGAGGCCTACGGCTTCTCCGCGGTCGGCATCACGATGCGCGGCTCCATCTCCGCCTCGGTCAACGAGTGGTCCGGGCTGCTCTATACCGGAGGAAAGTGCTACCGCTCCCCCAAGTACACCATCCAGCTCGTCGACCGTGTCGGCGGCGGGGACTCTTTCGCCTCCGGTCTGATCTACGGCTTCCTGCATGAGTTCGACGCGCAGAAGACCCTGGATTTCGCTGTCGCCGCTTCCTGCCTGAAGCAGAGCATCGAATACGATTTCAACCTCTCCACGGTGGAGGAGGTCTTCCGGCTCATGGGCGGGGACGGCTCCGGCCGCGTCCAGCGCTGACCCCTATTCCGGGAAAACGAGGTGACAGACAAGATGAGCGGCAATCCGTTCAAAGCGCTGGAAGAGCAGGGGATCGCGCCCGTGATCTCCCTGAAGGACGCAGACAAGGCGGTGCCTCTGGCCCGGGCGCTGCAGGCGGGCGGGATTACGAACATCGAGATCACGCTCCGCACGGCCGCGGGCCTGGACGCCATCCGCCGCATCAAGACCGAGATGCCGGAGATGACGGTCAGCGCCGGGACGGTGCTGACCACGCAAAACGTGGACGACGCTGCCGCCGCGGGCGCGGACTACGTCGTGACGCCGGGCTACGCCGATGAGATCGTGGCTTACTGCGCGGCGCGCGGGACGGCCGTCGTGCCCGGCTGCGTGACCGCGAGCGAGGTGGACCGGGCGATCCGCGCGGGGCTGCGGTATCTCAAGTTTTTCCCGGCGGAAACGCTGGGCGGGCTGAAGGCCGTCGACCTGCTCTGCGGTCCCTACCGGGGCATCCGCTTCCTCCCGACCGGCGGCATGAGCTTCGACAACATCGGCGCCTATCTCGCCAGCCGGAACATCCTCGCCTGCGGCGGGAGCTACATGGCCGGCAGCGCGCTGATCGAGCGCGAGGACTGGGATGCGATCACGGCCAACGCCCGGCGGGCGATGGACCTCTCGCTCGGCTTCACGCTGGCCCACGTCGGCATCAACAATCCCGACCCCGCGGAGGCGGAGCGAGTGGGCCGCCGGATGGCCGCGGTGTTCCGCCTGCCGTACAGACCCGGGAACAGCTCCGATTTTGCCGGGAGCGCCGTCGAGTGCATGAAGACCGTGTTCCTCGGGAAAAACGGGCATATCGGCTTCCGGACGAACAGCTGCGAGCGCGCCAGGGCCTACTTCGGGAGCCTGGGCATCGGCGTCCGGGAGGAGACCTGCAGACGTGACGAGGGCGGCTGGATCCAGTCCTTCTATCTCGACGAGGAGATCGGGGGCTTTGCGGTCCACGTCATGAAGTGAGCGCCGCGGCGGGGGATAAAGCAAGCAGAAATCCGTGAACAAAAGGATGGAAAGACATGATCATCGACACCAGAGAAAACCTGAATTTCTACTTCGGACTCTCCAAGGGGCTGGACTGCGCCCTGTCGGTCCTGAAGCACTACAACCTGAGCTATCTGGAACCGGGGCGCTACCTGGATTTCCCGATCGAAGGCAGCGGAACGGAGCTGCGCATTTTCGAGCCCGGTCTGGTGACCGATGAGAAGGCCGTGCCCTGGGAATACCACGAGCAGCATATCGACGTGCAGTTCGTGCTCGGGGAAGGCGACGAGCTGATCGGCTACGCGCCGCGCAGCGAGCTCTCCGGCTGGGAGTACCATGCGGAGGAGGACGTCGCCTATACCGCCGAGGACTGCGACTATCTGCCGATCCGCCTGAAAAAGAACGATTTCGCCGTCTTCTTTCCGCAGGACGCCCACCGCAAGGTGCGCTCGACCGGGCCGGCGGGCTACCGCAAGGTCGTCTTCAAGGTGCCCGTGCTGGGCTTCAAGGTGACACTGTGAGCACAATGCGCCGCGGGGTTTGCCCCGCGGCGCCGCTTATGGGGGACGTCGGGCCTCTGCGGCCCGCCCCGGAACAAAACCGGCTGAGCCCGGAAAACGGCGCAAAAAAAGAATCGGACCCGCTCCCCGATCGGGAAGAACAGGTTCGATTCTTTGTGCCGGTCCGCTGAAAGGACCGGGAACGCGGCCATCACCCGGCGGCCAGAATGGCCTCCGCGGTATTGACGTCGGTGATCAGCGTGTGGATATAGCCGCCGTTGAGCGCGCCGCGGATGGAATCCACCTTGGAGGGGCCGCCCGCCACCGCGATCACGTTTTTGCAGGTCTTCAGATCCTGCAGACTGACGGACACGATGCGGCTGGACAGATCGGTCTGGCAGACCCTGCCCTCCGCGTCGTAAAAGTTGCCGCAGATATCGCCCACGGCCCTGGCGGAGAGCAGCTCGTCGATGACAGAGTCCGGGAAATGATAGTAGCTCTTTTTCAGACGGTCCCGGTCGGGGTGCTGCCCGACGCCGACGAAGGCCAGATCGAGCGAGGGACAGATATCCAGGATACGGGCGATCTCCGGTTCCTTCTTGATCTCCGAGCACAGAAGCCTGGAGTGACAGACGAAGGGCGCGTTGATCGTATAGGCCCGGCCGGAATAGAAAGCCAGCAGCGACTGGGCCAGCAGCGTGGGCTGAAAATTCGCCTCGCTGCAGAAGCCGCCGAGCAGGGAATAGACCTCCAGATCCGTAACGGAGCTGTTGCGGTTCATGCAAGTCAGCATCGTGCTGAGCGTTTCGCCCCAGCAGATCCCGACCTTCATCCCGCTCCTGATGCACTGCTCCACATACTTCGCCCCTTCGGCGGCGAGCCGGGGGACCAGACTGTCGATATTGAAATCCGCCATGTCGACGAGCTTTACGTCCTTCAGCCCATAGCGGGTCCGCAGTTTGTCCTCCAGAATGAGCACGCGCTTGAGGTTCTTGGAGTCCAGGATCTCGATCTTTATCAGGCCCTCCGCCTTCGCCTCATTCATCAGGCGGTTGAGCGTGACCCGGGAGATCCCGAGCATCCCGGCGATGTCCGAGTAGGAATAATCCTTTTCATAATAATAGTAAAGCGCCTTCTGTTTCAGATAATATCGGTGTTCAGCAGGAATTGACACGTTGTACCCCCATCAAAGCAGACATGGATCGAAACGGCCGCGTCGAGACGCCGCGGCGTGGAGAAACCCGGCTTGCGTGCGCGGTGAACGCCTGTTTTTATTTTACCCAACAAGTTTACAAATGTCAAGCAATATTGTAAATTGAACGATTTTGTTGATAAAAAACCTTGACTGCGTTCAGGGAACGAGTATAATAAAAACGGAATCAGTAAACATGGTTTACAAATGTAAATCGGAGGGAAAGAGCATGGAAACTAAGGACATCGCGCAGGCGTATGACAGAGATTTCCTGCGCAGCCTGATGGTCAAGATGATGACCGTAAGGAAGTTTGAGGAGAAGCTGCAATGGCTGTTCGCGCAGGGCCTGATATACGGGACCATGCATCCCGGGATCGGCGAGGAAGCGACGGGGATCGGCACGACGGCCGCGCTGAAGAAGGACGACTACATGCTCGCCACGCACCGCGGCCACGGCGAGGTCATCGGCAAGGGCGTCAACATCGACCACATGATGGCGGAGATCCTGGCCCGCGACACGGGGACCAACCGCGGCAAGGGAGGCTCCATGCACATTGCGGATCTGGACAACGGCATCCTCGGCGCCAACGGCATCGTGGCGGCCAACATGCCGCTCGTGTGCGGCGCCGCGCTGACGATCAAGCTGAAAAAGATCCCGGACCGGGTCGCCCTGACCTTCTTCGGCGACGGCGGCTCCAACGAGGGGGCGACGCACGAGTCCATGAACCTGGCGGCCGCCTGGAACCTGCCGGCGATCTTCGTCCTGGTCAACAACCAGTACGGCATGTCCACGCCGCTGCGCAAGGTCGTCAAGGACATGGACCTGACCAAGCGCGCCATCCCCTACGACATGAAGTGCTTCGAGGTGGACGGGAACGACGTGCTGGCCGTGTACGAGGCGGCGAAGGCCGCGCGCGAGTACGCGGTCGCCGGGAACGGCCCGGTGCTGATCGTGGAGCATACCTATCGGACCTCGGGACACAGCAAGAGCGACGGCAATCTCTACCGCACCAAGGAGGAGATCGCGGAGTGGAAGGCGAAGAACCCGGTGATCCGCTTCACAAAGGTCCTGCTGGACAGCGGGTTGTTCACCCAGGAGGACATCGATCAGATGGACGCCGAGGCCGCGGAGACCATCGAGCATGCGGTCGAGTTTGCCAAGGCCAGTCCGATGCCTTCGCCCGAAGGCATCGAGGACAGCGTTTACGCGCAGTAAAGGAGCCGACAAGATGAGTGTTATCACCTATGCAGAGGCCATCAAACAGGCCATGTGCGAAGAGATGCGGCGGGATGAGAATGTTTTTTTCATGGGCGAGGATATCGGGACCTACTGCGGCGCCTTCGGCGTCTCCCGCGGGATGCTCGAGGAGTTCGGCGAGTCGCGCGTGATCGACACGCCGATCTCGGAGACCGCCTATGTGGGGGCCGGCGTCGGCGCGGCCGTGACGGGGATGCGCCCGATCGTCGAGCTGATGTTTTCCGATTTCGTCGCGGTGTGTTATGATCAGATCATCAACCAGGCGGCGAAGATGCACTTCATGTTCGCCGGCAAGGTCAGCGTGCCGATGGTCATCCGCACGGCGGCCGGCGGCGGGACCGGCGCGGCCGCCCAGCATTCGCAGTCGCTGGAGCAGATGTACTGCCACGTCCCGGGGCTGAAGGTGGTCGCGCCCTCGACGCCTTACGACGCGAAGGGCCTGCTCAAGACCGCCATCCGGGACAACAACTGCGTGATCTTCCTGGAGCAGAAAAAGCTCTACCGCACCAAGGGCGAGGTGCCCGAGGAGGAGTACACCATCCCGCTCGGCGTCGCGGACGTGAAGCGGGAGGGGACGAACGTCTCGCTCATCACCTACGGACGCTGCGTGCAGATGTGCCTGGAGGTGGCGGAAAAGCTGGCCGCCGAGGGGATCGATGCGGAGGTCCTGGACCTGCGCACGCTCAGCCCCCTCGACCGGGACGCGATCATCCGCACGGCGAAGAAGACCGGCCATGTGGTGATCGTGCATGAGTCGGTGGGCTTCGGCGGCTTCGGCGGGGAGATCGCCGGCGTGATCGCCGACAGCGAGGCCTTCTACTATCTGGACGCCCCTATCAAGCGGGTGGGCGCGCTGTTCTGCCCCATCCCCTTCAACCCCGAGCTGGAGTCCTATGTGCTGCCGAATACCGGCCGGATCGAGGAAGCGGTCCGCGCGGTCATGAAGGAGGAAATTCGATGATCACAGAGATGTACATGCCCAAAAACGGGATGGACATGACCGAGGGAACTATTGTAAAATGGCTGAAGGAAGAGGGTGAGCGCGTCCGGGCGGACGAGCCCATCATGGAGATCGAAACAGATAAGATCGTGATGGAGGCGGAGGCGCCGGGCAGCGGCGTCCTGCTGAAAAAGCTGTACCGGGAGGGGGACACCGTCCCCGTGCTGACAGTGATCGGCTATATCGGCGAGGAGGGCGACGCGCTCCCGACGGAGAAGGGCGGCGTCGCGCCGGAGGCGGACGCTCCCGCGGCGGAGAATCCGGCCCCGGCCGCCGAAGCGCCGGCCGCGGCCGGAGAGAAGATCGCGGCGACGCCCCACGCGCGGCAGCTCGCCGCGGAAAACGGCATCCCGCTGCGCTGCGTCAGCCCCAGCGGCTCCGAGGGGCAGATCCTCGCCTCGGATGTGCAGGCGGCCGCGCACAGCACGGGCGTGGCCCGGGCCGTGGCCGCGAACGGGGGCGTGCAGCTCAACACCCTGACGGGCACCGGCGAGGGCGGCCGCATCACCAAGGCGGACGTGGAAGCGGCAGCAGCGCCTGCGGAAAAGCCGGCCGCACACAAGGTGGAGGTCCGCTGTGAGAAACGCGCGCTCTCCCCGATGCGCAGAGTCATCGCCAAGCGCATGCTCGAGAGCCATACCGATATCCCCACCGTCACGCAGAGCACGCTCGTCGATGTGACGAGGCTTATGGCCCTGCGCGCGGAGCTCAACGAGGACCGGGAGTGCCGCATCAGCGTGAACGACTTTGTGCTCCGTGCGGTCGCGCTGGCCACGGCCGAGAACGAACGGATCCGGATGCAGTTCGACGGGAGCGAGTACAGCCTGTTTGCCGACACCCATATCGGCATGGCCGTCTCCACGCCGGACGGGCTGCTGGTGCCCGTGATCCGCAACGCGGACCGGCTCACCCTGACGGAGATCTCCTGCGAGGCGAGGCGGCTTGCCCGGAGCGCGCGGGAAAACCAGCTTCGGAGGGAGGACCTGGGCAACGCGCGGCTGACGATCAGCAACCTCGGCATGTACGGCGTGCACAGTTTTACCCCCATCATCAACGAGCCCGAGAGCGCGATCCTGGGCGTCTGCGCCGCGGAGGACTATCTGGCCCTGAACGCGCAGGGGGCGGTGGAGACGCGCAAGCGGATGATGCTCTGCCTGACCTATGACCACCGGATCCTGAACGGCTCCGAGGCGGCGGAGTTCTCCAACCGGGTCAAGCACCTGCTGGAGCATCCGTATGCCCTCCTGTCCTGAGCGGGGAGGCACGTGCATGGAACAGAGATACGATGTGGCCGTGCTCGGCGGCGGTCCGGCCGGCTATGTGGCGGCGATCCGCGCCGCGCAGCTCCACGCGAAGGTGGTGCTGTTCGAGGAGGATGTGGTCGGAGGGACCTGTCTCAACCGCGGCTGCATCCCGACCAAGACTTATCTGAAAACGGCGGAGACGCTGCGGGAGATCCGCGCCGCGGCGGAGCGCGGCATCGTTGTAAACGGTGATGCGAAGGTGGATATGCCCGCTGCTGTCGCCTGCAAAAACAAAGTGGTCAAGACCCTGACCGGCGGCGTGGCGGCCCTGCTGAAGACCAATCATGTCACCGTGGTCGCGGGACAGGCCCGGGCCGAGTCGGCGCGCACGGTCAGCTGCGGCGGGACGCTGTACGAGGCGGACAGACTGATCCTCTGCGGCGGTTCCCTGCCGAGCCTCCCTCCCATCCCCGGCATCGAGGGGCGGGACGTGCTGACCAGCACGGAGCTCCTTGACCGGCAGAGCATCCCGCAGAGCCTCTGCATCATCGGCGGCGGCGTGATCGGCTGCGAGCTCGCGAGCGTCTTCCGCTCCTTCGGGGCGGAGGTCTGCATCGTCGAGCAGGCGGAGCGCCTGGCCCCGATGTTCGAGAAGGACATCTCCGAGGAGGTGGCGGCGAGCTTGAAAAAGAGCGGCGTCAAGCTGCTGCTCGCCACCGGCGTCGTCCGCATCGAGACGCTGGAGAAGGGCTCCTGCGTCGTGACGGAGAAAGAGCGCGTCGCCTGCGACTGCATCCTGGCGGCGACCGGACGGAAGCCGAATCTCTCCTGCCTGGGGGAGCTGGCCGGAAAGCTGCGGATCGAGAGCGGCCGCGTCGCCGTGAACGACTATCTGGAGACCGGCGTCCCGAATGTGTATGCCTGCGGGGACATCACGGGCAGGATGATGCTGACGCACGCGGCCTTCGCCATGGGCCGCATCGCGGCGGAGAACTGTCTCGGCGCGCGGGTGAGATGCGATCTGAGCCGCACCCCCAACTGCATGTACGCCCAGCCGGAGGTGGCCTCGGTGGGCCTGACGGAGGAGGCGGCGCGCGCGGCGATCGGCGAGAAGCTCTGCGTCGGACGCTTCCGCATCGGCGCGAACGGCCGCGCCGTGGCCTACGGCGAGCGCGAGGGCTTCGTCAAGGTCGTCGCGGACCGGAGCACCGGCGAGCTGCTCGGCGTCCACATCGTCGGCCCGGTCGCCAACGAGCTCATCAGCGAGGCTGTGGCCGCGATGGAGGGCGAGATGACCCTCTCCCAGATCACGAACCGGATCGTGCATCCCCACCCGAGCTTCAGCGAGGCCTTTTACGAGGCCTGCCTCGACGCCCTGGATATCGGGATCCACCAGCCTCCCCGGAAAAAATAAGGAAACCCTTATACAACCATATACTTACAGGAGGACACGACATGGACTACTTCATCGGCATTGACATCGGCACCGGCGGAGCCCGGACCGGCATTTTCGACCGCAGCGGCAAAGCGCTGGTATTCTGCGCGGAGCCCATCGAGCTGTCCATCCCGCACCCCGGCTGGGCGGAGCAGAACCCGGAGGAATGGTGGAGCGCGCTCTGCCGCTCCTGCCGCAAGGCGATGGAACAGAGCGGCCTGTCCCCGGAAGATATTAAGGGCCTGAGTATTGACACGACCTGCTGCACGGTATTATTCTCTAAGGAAGACATGGTCCCGCTGCGCCCGGCCATTCTCTGGATGGACATGCGCGCGGCGGTCGAGGCCGGGGAGATGAGCGCATCCGGGCACGACGCGCTCAAATACAACGGCTACGGACCGGTGTCGGCGGAATGCCTGCCGGCCAAGGCGCTCTGGATCAAGCGCCACGAGCCGGAGCTCTACCGAGAGGCGACCCGCGTTTACGAGTGCACGGACTGGATCATGTACAAGCTGACCGGCCGCTACACGGCCAGCCTGAACTGCGCCTCCTGCCGCTGGTACTACAACAGCCGGGAGGGCGGCTATCCCGTGGACTTCTACCGGACCATCGGTCTGGAGGACCTGGTGGAGAAGCTCCCGCCGGAGGTGCTGCCGATGGGCGAGTGCGCCGGCACGCTCCGCGCCGACAGCGCGGCGGAGATGGGCCTGCGGGCGGGTATCCCCGTGGGCGAGGGCGGCGCGGACGCTTTTGTGGGCGTCATCGGCCTCAACGCCGTGGACAACGGCAAGATGGCCCTGATCACCGGCTCGTCCCACCTGCACGTCGCGCTGATCGACCGGGAGATGCACAGCAAGGGCATGTGGGGCACATATCCCGACGCGATCCTGCCCGGCAAGTACATGCTTGAGGGCGGGCAGACCTCCACCGGCTCCATCGTCAACTGGATCAAGAACCAGCTCTGCGGCTATTACGCCGAGCAGGCCAAAAAGGAGGGCGTCGGCGTCTACGACATCCTTAACCGTGAGGCGGAAAAGCTGCCTGTCGGCGCCGAGGGACTGGTGGCGCTGGACTTCTTCCAGGGCAACCGTACCCCCCATGTGGACCCGAACGTGCGCGGCATGATCTACGGTCTGTCCCTGATCCACACCCCGGCGCACATCTATCGCGCCGTCGTGGAGAGCATCTGCTTCGGCACGAAGGCCATCATGGACGTGTTCGCCCAGTCCGGCTTCACACCGAACGGCATCGTGATCTCCGGCGGCATCGTCAAGAGCCGCTTCTGGCTGCAGGCCCACGCCGACGTCTGCGATGTGCCGCTGATCGTCCCGAAGGAGACGGAGGCGCCCTGCCTCGGCTCGGCGATCCTGGGCGCGGTCGCGGCCGGCGCGTATCCGGATATCCCGAGCGCGGCGGCGGGCATGACGCAGATCGACTACGTGGTGGAGCCGGACCACGCCAAGCACGAGGAATACATGTTCTATTACGAGAAGTATCGGGAATTCTACGAGCTGGCCGCGACCTGGATGCACGAGGTCACGGAGCACAGCCGGACCTGAGCACGGAGGAGCGTATGTGGGCCTTATCGGCATCGATCCTCGGCTGTAAGCACGCGGCGATCGGCGAGGCGGTCCGCCGCGCGGAGAAGGCCGGGGCGCAGTATATCCATATCGACGTGATGGACGGGGACTATGTGGACAACCTCACCTTCGGGCCGCAGCTCGTCCGGGAGCTCGGAGAGCTCTGCTCCCTGCCGCTCTCGCTCCATCTGGAGACGAACCGACCCGACCGCTATTTCCGCCTGTTCCGGGACACGCCGATCCACGCGGTCTCCTTCCAGCTCGACGCCTGCCCGAACCCGCTGCATCTGATCCGGGAGATCCGGATGAGCGGGAAAAAGGTGGGGCTCGGCATCGGGCCGGCGGTCGGCCTGGAGCCGCTCCGCTACGTCCTGCCGCACCTCGACAGCGTGACGGTGATGAGCGTTGAGCCGGGCTATGGCGGGCAGGTCTTTGAGCCCTCTGTCTATGAAAAGCTGCGCCATGTCCGGCGCCTCTCGGAGGAGCTGGGGCATCCGGTCACGCTCTGCGTGGACGGCGGGGTGGATACGGACAAGGTCGCGCCGCTGCTGGAGGCGGGGGCCGACGTCCTCATCTGCGGCACGTCGGTGTTCCGCGGGGACCGGATCGAGGAAAACATCGCGGCGCTGCTGAAGAGCGGCGGGGCCGGCCGCGCGGCCGCGCGGGAGGACTGACGCGGCTTACACTGGGAAGGAAGGTGCGCCATGCAGGGAAAGAAAACGTCCAAACAGGAGATCTTGCGCTGCCTGAGCGGGTATGTGGAGAACAGCCCCGAGCGCTATGAGCTCGTCCTCGATCTGCCCGCGATCCGGGTGAAAGCGCCGCGCGAGACCGAGACGGCGCTGGTGATCGGCGGCTCGGAGGGCTGGACGGAGATGATCACCATGATGCTGGGAGAGAACCTGGCCGACGCGGTGATCTGCGGCGCGGACAGCGCCGCGCTCGATCCGAACACCATCATGCGGACGGGGCTGGCAATGAACCGCGGGGAAAAGGGGATCCTGTTCATCTGCGGCAACAACGAGCAGGAGAAGGACAATTTCCTCTATGCCGACAGCCTGCTGGACGAGGTGGATATCCGCAGCAAGGTCGCCTTCAGCTGCCAGCACCCGATGGAGCCCAGCGAGGGCGTGGAGCTGTTCCTGACGGGAAACATGCTGTTTTCGGTCAAGGTGGCCGGCGCGGCCGCGTCCTGCGACAAGCCGCTGGAGGAGATCGACAAGCTGGTGCGCCAGACCCGCAACAACAGCAGCGGGATCAAGATGTACCTGGGCGAGAAGTACTCCCTGCGGAAAGAGGTGGAGCAGACCCTGTTCCTGCTGCTCAACGAGACCGGGATCCGCAAGGGCGACACGGTCTGCGCCTTTATGAGCGGCTTCGGCATGCTCGGCAACGCCGAGCTCAACCTGGCCAGCACTTATCTGCGCGCCGGGCTGCAGAAGAAGGGCATCCTCCTCCACGATCTGGTGCTCTCACCGATCACACAGGCCTGCAGCGGCGCGGCGCTCGGCATCGCGCTGTTCTGCGCGAGCGACGAGCTGCTGCGGTATTACGACATGCCCTGCCGCGCCCAGTTTTTCGAGCGCGCCGGGGTCGGCGCGCAAAGCTGAACACGGCTCCGGAAAACAAGACGCCCCGCCTGTCCGCGGCAAAAAGCCGCAGACAGGCGGGGTGTTTTTTCGTATTCGTTCGGCGCCTCAGGCGGGGGAGAGCATCCTCCGCACCAGCCCGGCGGCGCGGTCCATGTGGCGGACCTCCTCGCGGAAGGTCTCGGTGAGCCCCTCGGCCGGGATCGTGCGCGTGCAGATGCCGGAGAGCACGTGCTCGATCGCCGCCAGGTGATACTTGGCGTTGACGGGATAGTACTGCCGCTCGATCTCGGAGAAGAGCGTCAGGAAGCTCTGCAGGTCCTCCGCCTTTTCCGGCTCGCGCTCCCAGTTGTCAAAGAGCCAGCGGTAGAGGTCCATGTGGAAGTTCATCATCACGCCGGAAAAGCCTGCCGCGCCGGCGCGCAGGGAGTCCAGATAGGTCGTGGAGTTGGCGTTGAAGAGCTGGAGCGGGCTGCCCTGGATACAGGCGATGCGCCCGCGGATCCGCTCGATGTCGCAGCAGGTGTCCTTCATGAAGGCGAAGCGGCCGCTCTCCGCCGCCCAGCGCAGCTCCTCGTCCGTGATGAGCCGCTTGAAGGGGTAGGGGCACTCGTAGAAGCCGAGCGGCACGGCGGGATCGAGCTCCCGGAGCAGATACTCCAGCGCGGGGATCATGCTCTCCTGCTGCCGGCCGGCAGGGACCAGACGGTTGGTGATCAGGATCAGCGCGTCGGCGCCCGCGCCCTCGATCTGCCTGAGCTCATCCGCCTGCTCACGCAGGCCGCAGGCGACGTGCCCGGAGGCGATGACAGGGACATGCGCGTGCGTCTTGACGAAGCGGACAAGCTCGACGCGCTCCCGCAGATTCAGAAAAAAGATCTCGCTGGACTGGCAGGCCGCGAAAAGACCGGCCGCGCCGTTTTTTTCATACCAGTCGATCAGACGCTCCAGCGAAGCGTAGTCGATCTCGCCCCCGTCGGTGAAGGGGGTGATCATGACGGGCCACAGGCCGCGCGTGGCATCGGTTTGCATAGGCAACCTCCTGTTGTGATGGATTGGGACCGTGCAGGAAAAACGGGGACGGCCCGCGCCGCCCCGGGGAGCTCAGACGATGTGGCTGTCGAACATGTGCACGCGCATGGCCGCCTCCGCAAAGCGGGGGTCCCGGCTCTCCAGCGCGCGGATGATCATCTCGTGGTTGCCCGCCATGGTGCCCGGCATGTCGTGGGTGCGTCCCGGAAGCCAGCGGCCCAGCATGACGTCCCAGTAGAGCTGGATGATCCGGGTGACGAGCTTGTTGGAGAGGTGTTCGTACAGCGTCAGATGGAACTCCATGTCCAGCCAGTGGTAGTTGAGCAGGTCGTTTTCATCCATGCGCTCCACGATGTCCCGCAGCGTCCGGAGCTGCTCGTCGGTGATCGTCTCCGCCACCTCGCGGATGTAGTGGATCTCCAGCGTCTTGCGGATGTCATACAGCTCAGCCAGAGAATTGTTCTCAAATTCGATGCTGTACTGGATGTAGTCCATGAGCCGGGAGCCGTCGTACTCCGTCACGTACATGCCGTTGCCGTGCCTGGTCGTGATGAAGCCGGCCCCTTCCAGCATGCGGATCCCCTCGCGCAGGGAGGTGCGGCTCACGTTCAGGATCTCCGCCATCTCCCCCTCCGAGGGGAGCTTGGAGCCCGGAGCCAGCGCGTTTTCCGTGATGTAGTTCAGGATGCCGTCGAACACTTTTTTGCGGACGCTTTTGCCCTTGCCGTTCTTCGGATTCTTGTCTGCTGCCATCTCCGCCTCCGTTTCCCGCGCCAAAGGGCGCAATATCGCCATATTCCTTATAAAATCTTATCAGAACTCTGCGCTTCCGTCAACGCCCAAGCGGGAAAAGGACCGCGATTTATCCTATCTGTTTTTGCGATTCCTCTGCGGTTTTTGTAGAAATTTCACAATTTACAAAACAAAAAATTGTTAGAACTATCGATAATGCTGCTAATAATTGACTTGGAGGGGAGCCTGTGGTAGTATAACTACAGAATGACCGCGCCGCGAAGGCCCCCGTTTTCCGGAGGGGGGGGAAGCCGCTCCGGCCCGGCCGCTTCAAAGGGATGCAAAGGCGCCTGCCTTTACAAATCATAAATCAAAAAACTGGAGGTAACAACATGAAAAAGAGCCTTTCCCTGCTCCTGGCGCTTGTTATGGTCCTGTCCCTGATGGCCTTCGCTCCGGCCGCCGGCGCGGAGGATGCACACGAGCCCATCGTGCTGGAGTTCTCGCAGACCGCCACCCAGAAGGAGCACCACGGCGCCTGCTGGGGCGATTTTGCCGAGTATGTCCATGAGCACTGCCCCTGGATCACCATCAATGTCCACTACGGCTCCGAGCTGTATGACGACTCCACCTTCTGCGAAGCCATCATGCGCGGCAACGTCGAGATGGGCATCACCGCCCCCGGCTACATCGGCGAGTTCGCTCCCGAGCTGAGCATCTTCGCGGCTCCCTATATCTTCGACAGCCTCGACCAGATGAACGCCGTCCTCAACGGCGAGATCGGCCAGCAGATCTATGACCAGGTCGCGGAAGAGACCGGCGTGCGTCTGCTCGGCGCCATCTATCAGGGCCGCCGCACCATCAACCTGCGCGAGGACAAGAAGATCACCTGCCGCGCCGATCTGGAAGGCGTGCTGATGCGCGTCCCCGGCGGTGACAGCTGGATGAACATGGGCTACGCGCTCGGCTGCGAGCCCACCAAGATGGCGCTGTCCGAAGTGTATCTGGCTCTCCAGACCGGCGCTGTCGACGGCCAGGACAACCCGCTCCAGGGCACGATGAACTACAAGTTCGGCGAGGTCACCAAGTCCATCACCATGACCGACCACATGCTCGCCGTGGTGTTCCCGTGCATCGAGGAGTCCATCTGGCAGACCTTTGACGACGAGACCAAGCAGGTCTTCATGGACGCTTTCCAGATCGCCTACGACAAGGATCTGGAGGAGTATGTCAGCGAAGAGGCCGACCTGATCCAGCAGTTCCGCGACATGGGCCTGAGCGTCTACGACGATGTGGACAACAGCACCCTCGCCAGGGAAGTCTGGGAGTACATCTGGGCGAACAACGACAAGTTCGGCTATGACAAGGAGATGTACGATCTGGTCAAGTCCGCGGGCTGATCGTTAAGATCGCGATAAGAAATCAAGGTTTGACACCCAAACCGGAGACAGCCGGGCGCTTTAGCCCGGCTGTCGTTCTAACAGAGGTGCTCCGATGAAAATTCTGAAAAAAACCGGTCTGTTCCTCCTCGATTTCGTCGAGGTCTGGATGCCGACCATCGCGCTCGCGATCATCTTCGTGGCTTTCATCCTGAACGTCGTGTCGCGCTATGTGTTCCGCTCCCCGATCAACGCCTGCTACGAGCTCTGCCTCGCGGGCCTGGTCTGGACGCTGCTGCTCTCGGCGCCCTACGCCGTGCGCACGAAGACGAATGTGGCCTTCACGCTGCTCTACGACAAGGCCGGCGCGGCGACGCAGCTCGTCATGCGCCTGATCGGCAACGCCTTTCTGCTGTTCTGCCTGATCAAGATGTTCTACCCCTGCCTCGACTGGGTGCTCTTCATGCACCGCAAGCGCACCTCGGTCCTCAAGATCCGCTACGATATCCTGTTCTTCCCCTTCGTCGTTTTCAACGCGCTGGACATCTTCCATTTCACGGTGGACATCGTCCGGGATCTGATCAAGGGCATCAAGGCGATCACCGGCAAAGAGCCGCTGGCCGCACAGCACCATTCGCCTCTGGGCGACACGGAGGAAGCGCCCGCCGGACAGGCTGAGGCGCTGGAAGGAGGGACGCAGCAATGACGCAAGCCTTTTTGGTCCCCATGATCGTTCTGATCGTCACCTTCCTCTTCGGCCTCCCCATCGCGCTGGACCTGATCTGCTCCGCCGTGGTCTATCTCATGTACACGGGCCGCGACATCGGCATCGTGGCCGAACAGATCTGCCAGAGCATCAACCAGAACTACACGATCCTGGCCGTCCCGATGTTCGTGCTGATGGCCGAGGTCATGAACAGCAGCTCCATATCGAACCGGCTCTTCGACTTCTGCAAAGCTCTCGTCGGCAAGCGCCGCGGCGCGCTGGCCTATGTGAACGTGCTGATCTCGCTGATCTTCTCGGGCATGTCGGGCTCCGCTGTGGCAGACGCTTCGGGCATCGGCCTGATCGAAGTCAAGGCCATGAAGGACGACGGCTACGACGACAAGTTCTCCGCCGCCCTGACCTCCGCGACCTCGACGGTCGGGCCGATCATCCCGCCTTCGATCCCGCTGGTCATCTACTCGACGATCTCCGGCGCGTCCGTGGGCGGCCTGTTCCTCGGCGGCATCACCCCCGGCGTGATCCTCTCGGCGGCCCTGGCGGTCTATGTCTTCTTCGTATCCAAAAAGCGCGGCTATCCGCCCGGCCATGACTATACCTTCAAGCAGTTCCTCTCCTTCGCCTGGAAGGCCGTGCCCGCGCTGCTGACGCCGGTCATCCTGTTCTCCGGCATCTACGGCGGCGTCATGACTCCGACCGAGGCCGGCGCGGCCGCTGCCCTCTACGCGGTGATCGTGGCCATGTTCGTCTACCGCTCGATCGACCTCAAGGGCGTGGTGCAGGCCTTCAAGCGGACCGCGCTGCAGACCGGCGTCATCACCGTCATGACCGCGGCTTCCGTCGTCATGAGCTATATGGTCGCGCGCGAGGGCGTCTCCGCCGCCATCGCCAACTGGGTGCTCGGCATCACCGACAACAAGGCGCTGCTGCTGCTCGCGATCAACCTGGTCTTTATCGTCCTCGGCATGTTCCTGGACGTAAGCGTCATCCAGTACGTCTTCGTGCCGCTGGTGCTGCCCATCGTGATGGATCTGGGCGTGAGCGTCGTCCACTTCGGCATCGTCATCGTGCTGAACATGATGATCGGCCTGTCCTCTCCGCCCTTCGGCATGTGCCTGTTCATCTCCTCCTCCATATCCGGCGCGAAGCTGGCCTCGGTCTCCAAGGAGATCCTGCCGATGGTCGCGGTGCTGATCGTAGTGCTGCTGCTGATCACCTATGTCCCCGACCTGGTTATGTGGCTCCCCCGCATCGCGGGCTACGCCTGACGGCGGTACGCATCCCTGTCACGAACTGAACTGACTGTAAAGAGGCGAAAAGCATGAAAGAAAAAGCGGAATATCTGAGAGAAAAACTGAACCGGGGCGAGCTCGTCGTCGGCGGCCACGCTTTCTTTACCGACCCGGCCGTCACGAGCCTGCTGGGCTATCACGGCTTCGAGACCGTCTGGATCGACGCCGAGCACTGCGCCTTCACGCTCCCGGTCATCCTGCAGCATATCATGGCCGCGAGCGACGCCGGCACCGCTTCGCTGGTCCGTATCGCCTGGAACGACCAGGTGATCGCGAAGCCCGTGCTGGAGATGGGACCGGACGGGATCATCTTCCCCTACGTGCGCACCGCGCAGGAGGCGCGCGACGCCGTCGCCTGCTGCACCTATCCCCCGAAGGGCATCCGCGGCTTCGGCCCGCGCCGGGCGCAGAAGTACGGCGCCTTCAGCGTGGACGAGTACCTGGAGCAGGCGGACCGGTCCATCCTCAAGATCCTGCAGATCGAGCACTGTGACGCGATCGATCAGCTGGACGAGATCGCCGAGGTCGAAGGCATCGACCTCCTCGTCGTCGGTCCGAACGATCTCAGCGCCTCCTACGGGCTGCTCGGAAAGACCCGCGATCCGCGCATGATGGAGGTCTACGACCACGTCGCGGAGGTCTGCAAGGCGCATAAAATGCCCTTCGGCGTCTCGCTCGGCGCGGGCGATCTCGAGTCGGCGCGGGAATGGCTCGACCGTGGTATCGCGTTTTTGAGCTGCGGCGACGACATCAGCTATATGGACATGGGCTGCCGCATGACCTTCGACTTCGTGGACAAATACAAGCAGGAGAAGGGCGGCTGAGTCCGCCGGAAAACGGATACAGACGCCCATGAAAACAGCACAGCCGTCTTTCGACGGCTGTGCTGTTTTTTGCGCTCAGAGGTTGAGCAGGACCAGCGCGGCGAGGATGACGAGCAGGCCCCAGCGCCGACGGCGGTCGGTCCGCTCGCCAAACAACAGCGCGCCGAGCAGCATCACCGCCAGGATCGTGCCCGTGCTGAAAGCGGAATACACCAGAAAGGCCGGCAGACGCATGAGCGCGTGCAGGAGCAGAAAGGAGCAGAAGTAGTTCGGCACGGCGACGAGCGCGCCGGCCGCCATGTCCCGCAGCGCGGGCCGCTTGCCCGTGCGTCGGAACTCGACCAGGGCCAGGACGCCGGTCAGGAGGCAGGCGGTGGCAAAGAGGCAGAGGAAGAAGCGCTCGCCCTCGCCCGCCGCGCCGAAGCCCTCGAACACCTTGACCATGGAGTCGGCGCTGCCGACGGCAAGGAGCGTGAGCAGCAGCAGGGCAAAGGAGCCCGGCCCGCGCGCCGGATCGCCGCGGCCGCCGTGGATCAGCAGGATCGCCGCCACGACCAGCGCGATGCCGAACAGCTGCGCCGGGTCAGGCCGCTCGCCGAAGAGGAAGAAGCTGACGCCCAGCGTCACCAGCAGCCCAAGCTTGGAGAAGGCTGTGCTCAGGGCGACCCCGTTGCGGCGGATACTGGCCTGAGTCGAGCGGAAGCCGGCGACGAAGAGCAGTCCGCCTGCCAAACCGAAGAGCGGCGTGCTGCGGCTGCCGGAGAGGAGAGGCGCGCCGCCGGGCGTCATGAGCAGGGCGATCAGCGTGCAGGCGAGATAGTTGCCGAAAATCAGGCCGCAGCGGCTGCCCTTCGGTTCCTCAAAGCGTTTGAGCAGCAGCGCCATAGCCGCGCTGCACAGGATCGCCAGAAGCAGATAGAGCATTGGGGCCCTTCCTTCCCGGGAGGAGCGCTCAGGCGACGCCCACCGTCAGCAGGAGATTGGCGTAGGTGCGTTTTTCGCCGGTGGAGATGGCGAGGCGGACGGCCGGCACGCAGCAGGCGTCGTAGAACTCGTAGCGGCCGAGCCGCTCGAGCACGAGCCCGTCGAAACGCTGCTCGAACTCAGCAAAGATCTCCGGCGTCGAGCCGTCCTCCGGCTGCATGACCTCAGCCTTCTCAAAGTTGGCGCAGCTCAGCAGCGCGTCCAGCACTTCCGTCACCGTCGGGCTGCCGGGGGTGAGGCCGAGATAGACGAGCTGCGCGTCGGAGGTTTTGGAGTCGAGCGGGTAGTTCCCGTCGGCGATCAGGATCTTGTCGCCGTGGCCGCAGAAGGCCAGGGCGCTGATGATGTCGGGGTGGATCAGTTTTCCGGTCAGCATGGTCAGTCCCTCACTTTTCGTTGTCTCTCAGTTTTCCGAGCGCGCCGCCCGGATGGCAGCGCACATAGCGTACGGGATCCCAGTCCTTCTCGGCCTGCAGCATCACCGAGAGCGTCTGCAGGCACAGCATCTCCGCGAGCACCGAGGCGCGCGGCGCGCGGTTGAGCGGGCCGCCCTCGTTCTGAACGCCGGCGAAGAGAAAGGCGTCGCTGTTCTTCGCCAGCCAGCTCTCCGTGCCGCCGGACACGCCGATGACCTTGCAGCCGTTGTTTTTGACCGCGATCACCGTAGCTTTGAGCTCGGCGGTCTCGCCGGAGTTGGAGATCGCGATCACCACGTCGCCGGCGGCGAGCTGCCCGCAGGAGCCGTGGACGGCCTCCGTCCCGTGCAGATAATAGGCGGGGTTGCCCGTCGAGGAGAGCAGGCTCGCGGCGTAGGTGGCCACGTGGCTGCACTTGCCGATGCCGGTCACGTGGATCCGCCCGCCCCCGGCCTGCGAGGCCAGGATGAGCTCGGCGGCGGCGACGAAGTCCTCCGGGTGCAGGCCGGCGATATAGGTGTTGACCTCCTGCCCGGCTGTTTCAAGAAAGCGGCGGGAGAGGTCGAGACATTTCGAATCCAGCATTTTTCGTCACTCCAATCCAGACAATTTTTCCGCCGGGATGCGCGTCTCGCCGCGCCGGCGCATCAGCTCCTTCACCTCCGCGAGCGTCGGGAGGCTCGGGATCGCGCCCATGCGCGAGACCGTGATGGCGGCGGCATACGAGGCAAATATCAGCGCTTCCGACTCGCTCAGCCCGGCGGAGACGCCCGTGCAGAACGCGGCGACAAAGGAGTCGCCCGCGGCGGTGGTGTCCGCGACCTTGTCCATGTGCACGCTGTCCGCGCGTTCGATGCTCAGCCCGTCGGTGATGAGCGAGCCGTTCTCGCCCAGCGTCACGATCAGCTTGCCGACGCCGCGGCCGCGGAAATAGTCCGTGACGGCGCGCAGGTCGTCCGCGTTGACCCCGTGGGATACGTCGATCGCGTGGCCGCTCAGCAGCGCGGCCTCGTGCTCGTTGGGGGAGAGATAGCGCAGGCAGCCGAGAAGCGCGTCCGAGAGCGGGGCCGCCGGCGCGGGGTTGAGCATGACCGGCACGCCCGCGGCGTGCGCCCAGGCCGCGACGGTCTCCATGATCTCCATAGGCAGCTCGAGCTGCATCATGACCATGTCGTAGTCGCCGATGCGCTCCCGCAGCCAGGCGATATGCTCCTGCCGCATGGTGAAGTTTGCGCCGGGGCAGACGACGATGCGGTTGCGCGCGTCGTGCTCCGTGACCTCGAGGACGATCTGGCCGACGCCGGAGGACTCCTCGGGATCCACCGTGACGTGCGTGACGTCCACGCCCGCGTCGGCGGCCGCGCCCTTCAGGATCTTGCCGAAGGCGTCGTCCCCGACCCGGCCGACCATGGTCACCTGCGCGCCGAGCCGCGCGCACTGCACCGCCTGATTGGCGCCCTTGCCGCCGGGGGCGGTCCGGAACCGCAGCCCGACCACCGTCTCTCCCTCGCGCGGCGCACGGGGCGTGGAGGCGATCAGATCCATCATGAAGCTGCCGACGACCAGAATGTTTGGCTTTCGTTGCATACTCGTTTCTCCTTTATTCTAAGGGGCGCTCCAGGAGCGCCTCCATGGCCTGCCGCGCCTCGGGGCCGAGAGGCCGGAACGGCGCGCGGCAGTTTCCGCAGTCCACGCCGCGGAGCGTCCAGCCGTATTTCATGGCGGGGAAGATGCCGATGCGCACCGTCTCCTCGACGCGGAGATTGATCTCCCGCTGCCAGCGCTGCGCCCGCTCCAGCTCGCCCGCCGCGACGGCATCCCGCACCTTGTGGAAGAGCGGCGCGAAGAGGTTGACGGTCGTGCCGATGGTGGCGGTCGCGCCCATGGTCAGCGCGGCCAGGAACTGCTCGTCGAAGCCGTTGAGGAAGATCTTGTCCGGATAAGCCTCCTTCATGCGCTCAAGGCTGTACAGGTTGGAGGAGGTGTGCTTGACGCCGACGACGCCGGGGTTCCCCAGAAGGCGGGCGGCGTTCTGCTTGCTGAACTCCACGCCGGTGAACTGGGGGATGTTGTAGACGATGACGGGCGCGCCCGGCAGGGCGGCCAGCACGTCCTCGTAATAGCCGATGATCTCGTCCATGCTGAAGCGGTAGTAATAGGGCGGGATCATGGAGACGGCGACTGCGCCCGCGTCCATGGCGTGGGCGGCGAGCTCGATCACGTCCCGGGTGCGGATCGTCCCGACGTGGGAGATCACGGGGACGCGGCCGGCCGCGGCGGCGAGCGTGTGCTCGAGCACCTGTTTGCGCTCCTCCAGGCTCAGCAGGAGCGCCTCGCCGGAGGAGCCGCAGCAGTAGAAGCCCTCGGCCCCCTCGGCGATCTGCCGGTCCACGATCGTCTCGAGCGCGTCGTAGTTCACGCTCTCGTCGGCCTTCGTCGGCGTGATGAGCGCCGACCAGATGCGGCTGAGCCCCTCGGGCTTCGCGCTCACCATGCCGTCCACCCGCCGTCCACGACGAGGTTGGCGCCCGTCATGAAGGAGGAAGCGTTGGAGGCGAGGAAGATCAGCGGGCCGTTGAACTCGTCCTCGCGGGACATGCGGCCCATCGGCATGCGGGCGCAGAAGTTCGCCTGGAAATACTGGTCCTGCGTGTCGCGCCAGACGCCGGCGGGGGAGAGCGTGTTCACGCGGATCCCCTTCTTGCCCCAGTAGCAGGCGAGGTAGCGGGTGAGGTTGTAGATGCCGGACTTCGCGGCGGAATAGGCGACGGGCTTGATGAAGGGCACGCCGGTCATCTGCTCCTTATAGGCGTAAATGTCCTGCACGGGCGAGACCATGCCGTAGATGGAGCCGATGTTGATGATCGAGCCGCCCTTGCCCGCCTCGACCATGCGCTTGCCGACGGCCTGGCAGCAGAGGAAAGTGCCGACGAGGTTGATGTCGACGACCTCGCGGAAGACCTCCTCGGGGAAGTTCTCAAAGGGGCCGGAGACCTCGGGTGGCGCGGAGGGCTGCGTGTCGATGCCGGCGTTGTTCACCAGCACGTCGGGCACGCCCCAGACCGCCTGTATGTCGTCCAGCGCGGCGTTGATGGTGTCCTTTTTGTTGATGTCGACCGCGTAGAAGCGCAGACGCTCATCGGTCAGCGCCTCCTCGCCGAGCGCGGCGGCGATCTTCTTTTCGTTGACGGTGCGGCCCCAGACCGCGACCTTCGCCCCGCGGCTGTGCAGCTCGCGCACATAGTTTTTGCCGAGCTGACCGAGACCGCCGGTGACGATACAGATCTTGTCCTTGACGCTGAAGAGCTTGTCTTCCATGGCTTGTTACTCCTTGTTCAATTTGATCAGATATTTGAGCGCCTCATGCTTCCGGAGGCTGTCGTAGGCTTCGGTGATCCGGTCGAGGGGGACGGGCCTGTCCATGTCGTACCAGAGTCCGGCTTTGAGCTTGCCCTGCAGGATCAGGGACTGCACCTCAGCGTGGCTCTCCTCCTCGTCGTAACCGTCGGAGTACAGCCGGAAGCTGTGGGCGGCGTTGAAGGGGTTGAGCGCGTAGCTGCGCCGGCCGTTCCAGCCGTAGACGCCGAGCGTCCCGTCCTTCTTCAGCAGGGGCAGGAGGGCGTTGACGTTGTCGCTGGCGCCGACGCCGTCGAGCAGCAGGTCGAAGGGCTCGCCGTGCCGCTCTTCCATCAGCCGCCCGGCCAGGCCCTCCTCGCGGTAGTTGTAGTAGCCGCGGATCGGCAGGGCTTCGAAGCTCGCCTGCCGCTTGAGACTGCCGACCGCCGTGACGTCCGCACCGAGGTTGCAGCAGTTGGCGGCGTGGGCGAGAGCGTTCGCGCCGGAGCCCACGAGCAGGACGCGCGTCCCGGGGCCGACGCCGATGCGCCGGTCGTAGGACAGGGTCTCGCGCCAGGTGATGATCATGGGCGCGGTCTTCTCGTCGATGGCGGGGTGGATGATCTGGTTCACGCGGGACTTGGTCCACTCCGCCTCGGGCAGGCCGTCCCGCCGCATCTGCCAGTGGTCCTTCGCCACGCCGTACTCGGCGAAGCCGCCCCAGCTGCTGTAGAGCCCGAGCTCCGGGCGGACGGGATAGCCCACGCGGCTGATCAGATCGCCGACGCGGAAATTGCGGACCTTGCTCCCCACCTCGACAACGCGGCCGACGCTCTCGTGGCCGAGCACCGTGGGGAAGGGAATGGGATAGGGGTGCAGACCGTCCATCAGGTGGATGTCCGTCCCGGCGCAGGTGGAGCCGTAGCTGATCCTGACCAGTACGTCGTACTCGCCCAGCTCCGGCATGGGCAGCTCGAGGACCTCAAGCTTGCCCAGAGAGGTGACAACAGCAGCTTTCATATGCGTACCTCCTTTATTCCTGCGTCGGCTGCCCGGACACGGCCTCGGCGGCGGCCTCCTGCTCGATCTCGGCGACCTCGGCGGCGACCTCGTCCGCGATGGCGTCGCTCTTGCTCTTCTTCTTGCGGAGGTTGGAGAACATGGTGAGGACGATGATGACGATGAAGAGGATGGAGATCGGACGTGTGAAGAGGATGCTGTAGCGGCCGTTGGAGATCAGCAGCGTGCGCGAGAGGTTCTGCTCGACCGTCGGCCCGAGGATCAGACCGAGCAGGACCGGAGCCACGGGGTAGTCCGCCTTGGTCATGAAGTAGCCGAGGATGCCGGCGACGACCGTGGTGGCCACGTCAAAGACGTTGTTGCGCATGGCGAAGGAGCCGGTCAGCGCGAGGACGAAGATGATCGCGGTGATCAGGTTCTTCGGCAATGACAGGACCTTGGCGAAAAGCCGCGCGCACACAAGGCCGAGCACGATGATGAAGAGGTTGGAGCTGATGGTCGCGGCGAAAACCGTGTAGATGGTCTGCGGATTGTCGCGGAACAGCAGCGGGCCGGGCGTCAGGCCCAGCACCATCAGGCCGCCCAGCAGGACCGCGGTGCCCGCCTCGCCGGGGATGCCCAGGGTGAACATCGGGATCAGCGCGCCGTTGACGCAGGCGTTGTTGCCGGCCTCGGGCGCGGCGATGCCCTCGATGGCGCCCTTGCCGAATTCCTCGGGATGCTTGCTCGCGCGCTTGGCCTCGCCGTAGGAGAGGAAGGCGGCGATGTCGGTGCCGGTCCCGGGGACGGCGCCGACGAAGGTGCCGATCAGCGCGGACTTGATCACATGCGGCAGGATGGTGAAGAAATCCTTGGCGGAGATGCCGACGCGGCTGATCTTCAGCTGCTTCGCCTGCGGGATGTCATACTCCTCGACGCTGCTGAGCGCCTGGGAGATGGCGAAGAGCCCGATCAGCACCGCCTGCAGGGAAACGCCGTTGAGAAGATTGATCTGATTGAAGGTAAAGCGCATGGAACCGCTGATCGGATCGATGCCGATCGTGGCAAGCAGCAGGCCGATCAGACCGCAGATATAGCCCTTGACCAGGGACTTGCCGGAGACAAAGCTGATCATCGTCAGACCGTAGACGGCGAGCCAAATGTATTCAGGCGCGCCGAATTTCAGAGCGATCTTGGCGATCTGCGGCGCGAGGAAGGTCAGAATCAAAGCGCCGATCAGGCCGCCGAGAGCGGACGCGATCGTCGCGGTCGCCAGCGCGCGGCCGGCCTCGCCCCGCTTGGCCATGGGAAAGCCGTCCAGCAGCGTGGCGCCGGCGGCCGGAGTGCCGGGTGTGCGCAGCAGGATGGCGGAGATGGAGCCGCCGTAGATGGCGCCGGCGAAAATGCCGATCAGCAGCGCCAGGCCAACGGAGGCGTCCAGCTTATAGGTGAAGGGGAGCAGCAGGGTCATGCCCATGGTGCCGGTCAGGCCGGGCAGGGAGCCGATGACGATGCCGGCGATGACGCCGCCCATCAGATACAGCCAGCCCCCATTGGTGATCAGGTTTCCGAAGCCGTTCAATAAATACTGCATGTTCCGCCCTCCTTACAGGAATTTGAGGAACTTCACGTTCTTGAGTATCCCCTTGGGCAGCGGCACGCGCAGCATGTTCTTGAAGAGGTAATACACAAGAGCGATCGTGACGACGGGCAAAACGACATAGATCCACTTCTTCTTGACGTCGAAGAGCAGCAGCAGGCCGATCATGAGCACCAGAGAGCAGATGATAAAGCCGATCTTTTTCAGCAGCAGCGCATAGGCGATGAGCATCGCCATGGCGACCAGGACCCGCCAGAAGTTGGAAAAGCTGGTATTGATCGTGACCTTGCCGCGCAGGGCGTTGACCAGTTGGATCGTCGCCATGAGGCAGAGCAGCACGCAGATGATGCGCGGCCAGACCGAGGGATTCAGCGAACGGTCCAAGGTCTTTTTGAAGCCGGCGCTGTATACGAAGACAAAGACAGAAAGCCCGTAGAGCACAAGCGAAACACAGATGTCCGCCCAATTGATCTTTCGATTCTTCAAAGGGAAGGCTCCTTTCGCAGAAAGCAGCAGCGGCTCCTGCTCCGATCCGGCAAAGACCGCAGCAGGAGCCGTGCTTTCAATTAATTGGCGTTTACTTTGAGAGTGATTACTGGGACAGACCGAGCTTCTCGCAGACCATCTTCATGTCGGCGGCAGTCGCGTCGCAGAGAGCCTGATACTCGGGGGTATCCAGATAGAGGATGCCGAGACCCATGTTGGCCATCGCCTCGACGAAGCTGGGCTCCTGGGCCATCTGGCCGAAGGCCTCGCTCAGGACGGCGACGACTTCGGGATCCATGCCGGCGGGGCCGCCGATGCCGCGGAAGGTGGACAGGGTGACGTCATAGCCCTCTTCCTTCAGGGTCGGGACCTCGTGGGTGAAGATGTCCATGCGCTCGTCGGAGAACGTGGCGAGGACGCGGAGGTCGCCGGAAGCCTCGAGAGCGACTTCCTCAGCGCCGGAGTAGGTGACGGCGTCGATGTCGCCGCCGAGCAGGGCGGCGTTGCCGGTGGCGGAGCCGTCATAGGGGACATAGGTGACCTCGATGCCTGCGGCGTCCTCAAACAGACCGCCGGCCAGGTGCCACAGGAAGCCGGTGCCGGAGTGGCCGATACGCAGCGCGCCCGGGTTGGCCTTGGCATACTCGACGAGGTCGGCGACCGTCTGGAACTCGGAGTTCGCGGCGACAGTCAGGGCGGCGGGGTCGGAGTTGGCGTTGCAGATCATGGTGAAATCGCTGAAGTCAAAGGGATACACGCCCTGCTCCTTGAGGAAGGAGAGCTCCACGGGGAGAACGGCGAGGGTGTAGCCGTCGGGCTCGGCCGTCAGGACCTCGGCCAGGCCGACCGCGCCGGAACCGCCGGTGATGTTCTCGACGTTGATCTTCACGCCCAGATACTTCTCGGCGTTCTCAACGAGCTTGCGGGCCACGTTGTCGGTGCCGCCGCCGGCGGACCAGGGGACGATCATGGTGATGTCGTGGTCGAACTTGACGGCCGGCTCATCGGCCGCGAAGGCCGTGGCGCACAGGCCGAGGGTCAGGACCAGTGCCAGGACGATTGCCAGAAGCTTTTTCATGGTTGTTCCTCCGTTTTTTAATTTTTTAAGCAGCCTGAATGGCAGCCTACTTACGTAGAAAGAGAAAGTTCAGACGATCACGGCGTTTTGCCTGCGCAACTCCTGCCGTACCGCCTCGACGGACCAGGCATCCGGATCGCGCGCGTACAGAGCGGCCATGACGCCGGACGCCTGACCGGTGGCGGCACAGGTTAGTGAGATGCGGCAGGAACCGTTGGCCTCAAATGTCGAGCCGATGCAACGGCCCCCCGCGAAAAGATTGTTGGTCCCATCCGCCATGAGGGCCCCTGCGGGGATACAATAGCCCTTCAGGACCCGCTCGAAGCGCATCCCGCTGCCCGGACGGTGGATATCAATGGGGAAAGCGCCCATGGCCACGCTCGTACCGTCGTCCCGGGCGTTCAGAATATCCTGACGCTCAAGGATGCGGCGGGCACGGATGCGTCCGCTTTCCCGGACGCCGACATAACCGGACTGGAGCACGGTCGCATGGCGGAACGCGGGGATCGTCTCCCGAAACCAGGCGAAGAGCTCATAGACCTGGCGGGAGCAGAGGAGCTGCGCGTGGCTCATGGAAAAGGGATCCGAAGGATCCGCGTTGACTCGGGAGTAGTTCACTACGACCTCGCCGTCCGAGAGGAGCTCCATCATATGGAGCTCTTCCCGGTAAAGGCTCAGCGCGCCGGACTCCCAGCCCTCGCGCAGAGCGCCGGTAAAGCCCCAGAGATGCAGATACTCCGCATCCAGATCCAGCGCAGACAGAAAGCATTTGAAGTCTTCGCGGTGCTCGCGCACATAGGCGCGCAGCGCCTCGCGGTCCACGCCGCCCCAGCGGGAGAGCATCGTCACAGGCTGGCAGCAGCCGGTGTCGTCGCCCAGCAGGACGTCATTCCCGGATAGACGCGCCAGCGTTCCGCTGCCGCTGCAGTCCACAAAAGCCTTTCCTGAGACGGAAAACGAGGCGTTTCGCGCTTGCAGGCGGATGCCGGTGAGGGTATCGCCGCTCCTTTCTGCTCCGTACACGACGGTGTCGAGCAGATACGCCGCGCCTCTCCGGCTGAGCATGTCCGCGAGCGCCTGCTTCATCCACTCGGGGTCGTAGAGGACGATCCGACTGCAATAACCCGTCGTATCCTCCACGCTCTTTGCCGAGCCGGACGCGGCCAGACCCTCGAGAAGCTCGTCCGCGAGCCCCGCGATGACCTTGCGCTCCATGTCGGACTGGGTCATCATCGCCTCGAGCGGGCCCTGGGTGACGACGCCGCCGAGCACGGAGCCGCCCTCCGCGAGCAGGACCGCGCCGCCGGCGTCAGCCGCCGCGCAGGCGGCCATAACGCCCGCGATCCCGCCGCCGATGACAACGACATCATAGTTTTTGGTAATGGAAGAGAGCTTCCTTTCCGGGCTTTGCTTCAAGGCGCACCTCACGAATACAGCAGCCCCGGCAGGAACGTGGAGAAACCGGGCACAAAGGTGATCAGCAGCAGGGCTGTGATCAGAACAATATAAAACGGTATGCTCGCCTTTGTCAGCTGCTCAACGGAGCGGCCGCTGATCGCTCTGCATACATAGAGCAGCACCCCGAAGGGCGGTGTCATGAGGCCGATGCCGAGGTTGAAGATCATGATGACGCCGAGCTGGAGCGGGGTAACGCCGACAGCGGCGACGACCGGCAGAATGATCGGGGTGATGATCAGAATGCTGCAGATCATATCCATCAGCGCGCCCATGATCAGGAGCAGGATGTTTATCAACAGGAGCAGCACGACCTTGCTGTGGGAGATGCTGAGCAGAAAGTTCGTGAGCTTGACCGGGATGCGCAGATAGGAAACGACCCAGCCGAAAGCCGAGGAAACACCGATCAGCCCCATGACAATGGCCAGTGTTTTCAGACTTTTTTTCAGAATGCCGGGGAGATCGCGGAAACGGACGGTCCTGTATACGAAGAGGACCACGATCAGCGAGTAGACGCAGGCAATGGCGGCGGACTCCGTCGCTGTGAAGACGCCGGCCACGACGCCGACCACCACGATGAGGATGGTCATAGTCCCCCATATGCCGTCCAGGAAGGCCTTCAAAGCCTCCTTGCCGGAAAAGCGATCCCCTTTCGGGTAACCGCGTTTCATCGCCACTATATAGGAGTATACCATCAAAGTGATCCCGAGCACAACCCCAGGAATCAATCCGCCCATAAACATTTGCCCGACGGACACGCCGCCGGCCGCCATGCAGTAGATGACCATGTTGTGGCTGGGCGGGATCAGCAGGCCCTGAATGGCGCTGGACATCGTTAGCCCGGTGGAAAAGTCCTTGTCGTAGCCGCTCCTGTCCATCATCTCCAGCTCGATGGGACCGAGCGAGGCCACGTCGGCCGTCGGAGAGCCGGAGATCCCACCGAAGAACATAGAGCCGAGGACGTTGACCATGGCCATGCCGCCTCGCATCCAGCCGACCAGCGCGTTGGCCAGATTGACAAGCTTGTCTGTAATCTTACCGGCAGCCATGATGTCCCCCATGAAGATGAAAAAGGGGACGGCCATCAGGGAAAAGGAGTTAAGGCCTTTCACCGCCTGTTGCGCCACGGTCTGAAGCGGGACCTGCAGATAGAGAAGCGTCAGCGCGGTGGAGATGCCGATGGAGAAAAGAATATGATTGCCGAGAAAAATCAGGACGAAAAAGGTCCCAAGTAAAATGAGGGTAGCTATTGTTTCCGTTGCCATAGTCTTTCCCCCAGTTTATAGATCAGCATAATCAGCATAAACAGCCCGCCGACGCAGATAGACGCGTAAAGGACGCTGGAAGGTAGGCCGCTGCCGGGAAGTTTGGTCCGCGAGGCCTGCTTGGCCAGGGCCAGCCCTTTCCAGAACAGCATGCCGCTGAAAACGATATTGATTAGAGAATAAAAGCTGTCGCGGACCAGCCGGGCCTTTCCGGGAAAGAGCTTGTCCAGAAAGGAGATCCGCACATGGGTGTCGTCTTTGACGGCCAGGCTGATCGTCAGCAGGGACATCCAGATCATCAGAATCCGGGAGATTTCCTCCGCCCAGGAGGGGGATTTATTAAAGATATAGCGCATCACGACCGCATAGGCGATTATGATGACCTGTCCGGACAGGCACAGCATCCCGACCAGCTCGATCGCCTTATACAGAAGCTCGGTCAAGCTGCCGAAGACGCCGCTTTTTTCGGCCTTGGTATTCATGGTCGGTCTCCTTTAGAATGAGCCAGAGCCCATAGGTTCTGGCTCATTCTGTTCGTTAGGGCATGAATCGGCTCAGTTCTGCAGATCGACGATCTGCTGGATGATATCCTCATAGCCGGCAGAGAAGTCGGCGTACATCGGGGAGACGGCGTCGATCCACTCCTGCGGGTTGTCGGGCGTCACGAAGACCATGCCCTTTTCCTCAAGAGCGCTCTTGTAGCCGTCGAGAGCCGCCTCGGCGATCTCTTTGTAGTAAGCGGCGCCTTCGTCCATGGCCTCCTGGATGATCTGCTGATCCTCCTCGCTGAGGCCGTTGAAGAAGCTGTCGTTGATGACGATGACGCTCGCCTCATACTGATGGGCCATGTCGAGGACATAGGTACCCACTTCATAGAAGCTCATGTTCAGGATGCCCTTGAGCGGGTTGTCCGCACCGTCGACGATACCGGTCTGAAGCGAGCTGTACAGTTCGTTGTAGGAGATCGGGGTTGCGGAGGCGCCCAGATGCTCGACCATGCTGGTGGCCAGCTGGTTGGTCTGCACACGGATCTTCAGGTTCTGGATATCGGCAAGGCTGGAGACCTCCTTGGTCTTGAAGAAGAAGTAGCGGCCGGAGGGCTCAAGATAACCCAGGCCCTTGAGGGAGATTTCCTTCTCGGTGATCTCATCCAGCATGCCCTGGCCGACTTCACTCTCCAGGACCTTGTTGGCACTCTCGAGATCCTTGAAAATGAAGGGAAGCGCAAGCAGGTTGAAAGAACCGGCGCCGGCGTCAGCCAGCCAGGAGGGGTTGGTGCGGGTCATCTGGATGGAGCCGAGCTGTACGGACTGCAGAATGTCGGCCATCTCGCCCATCTGACCGGCGGGGAAGACCTGAACCTCGATGCGGCCGCCGCTCTTCTCCGCGACAAGCTCGGCAAATTTGTACTCGAACTGGGTCTCGACGTCGTTCTCAGCCTGCACGTCGGCAAGCTTGATGACGATCTTTTTGTCGGCGGCGAAAGAGGTCGCACAGAGACTGAGGACCAGGATCAGCGCCAGAGCAATAGCGAGGATTTTTCTCATGACAGAACCTCCACAAGATTGTTAAAAGAGAAGCGGATACGATTGGATCAGATCTTGCCGATCTCCTTCAGCACGGCGAAGGAAACAGCCAGCTCTTCCTCAGTCGCGGGAGCGAGAGGCAGACGGGCGGGCCCGAGCTTGATGCCGGTGACCTTTTCGATCGCGGGACGCATGATGGAGTTGGGCAGGATGCGGCCGTTCTGACCGGTGGTCTTGCAGAAGCGATAGAGCTCGGTGAACAGCTCGCGGGCCTTGGCGTTGTCGCCGGCCTCGAAAGCCTTGAAGATCGCGCGGATCTCGTGGCCGAAGATGTGAGCGCCGCCGGAGACGATGCCCATCGCGCCCTGGACGATCGTGGGCAGGAGCATGATGTCGTCGCCGTTGAAGATCGCGAAGTCGGGGTCGATGTCCTTGGTGGCCAGGAAGAAGTCGGTCACCTGGGTCGGGTTGATGCCGGCCTCGTCCTTGATGCCGACGATGTTGGGGAAGGCCGCCAGACGGGCGACGGTCTCGGCCTCGAGGTTCACACCGACGAAGATGGGGATGTTGTAGAGCATGATGTCGACTTCGGGCACAGCCTCGGCGATGGCCTTGAAGTGCAGATACAGGCCCTCCTGGGTGGGCTTGTTGTAGAAGGGGCAGACGATCAGGACGGTCTTGATGCCGAGCTTGGCCGCTTCCCTGGTCAGGGCGATGGTCTCCTTGGTGGAGGCGCAGCCGGTGGCCGCGATGACGGGCTTGCTCTTCGCGGCGGCGACGGCGGTCTTCATGAGCTGGACGCGCTCGTCGAAGGTCAGCAGAGAGGCCTCGCCGGTGGTGCCGGTGACGATGAAGCTGTCGCAGAGGTCGTTGGCCTCGAGGTACTCGATCAGCTGGGCGTACACGCCGCAGTCGATGTCCTGCGCGGCGTCGAAGGGGGTGATCAGGGGGCAGAGGATCTGGCCGTACTTGGCGACGAACTTGTTCATGGGGATGCACTCCTTTTCAAAATAAGAATAGATTGAGTTGAAGGGGACGGACGGTTTATTCCTCACAGAAAGCCTTGCGGATCGCGGCTTTTTCTGCTTCGGGCAGGAAGGTGATCGGGCTGCGGCAGTATCCGCAGTCGCGGCCAAGGCATTCCAGCGCGTACTTCATGCGGATCGGGAACTGGTTGCCGCCCAGCACCTGCCACTTTTTGTACAGGGACTTCTGGATGGCGAGGCCGCGCGCGTGGTCGCCGTTCTTGGCGCAGTTCCACATCTCCACGCTCTCCTTCGGGAAAACGGAGAGGATGGCGGAGATCGCGCCGGCGGCGCCGAAGTCGAAGCAGGAGTAGATCATGTCGTCGGTGGCGGCGTAGACGCGGCCCTTGTCCCCGACTTCCATGATGTCGGCATACAGTGCCTG
The DNA here is from genome assembly GCA_017535865.1 of Oscillospiraceae bacterium. Classification (GTDB taxonomy): domain Bacteria; phylum Bacillota; class Clostridia; order Oscillospirales; family Oscillospiraceae; genus Limivicinus. Next base: position 49,814 of record JAFXTM010000001.1, on the reverse strand, counting down.
GATGCCGCCGACGCTCTGCTTGATGCCCATGACGTACTCGGTCTCGTTGAGCAGGCGGTGGAAGAGGTCGGGGTAAATGGTGTTCTGCGGGATGACGTTGTAGATGATGATGGGGAGCCGGACTTCCCGGGAGATCGTGCTGTAGAAGTCGAACATCCCCTCCGGGTTCGGGACCAGGACGTTATAGGCCGTCGGCGTGACCATGATCACATCGGCTCCGGCTTCCTTGGCGGCCAGGCCCGCGCGCACGGCGTCCCGCGTGCAGGTCCGCATGATGCCGCAGACGACCGTCTTGTCCGAACCGACGGGGATATACTCCCGGGCGATTTTGGTCAGACGGACCAGCTCCTCGTCCCGCAGCGTGGGACCCTCGCCGGTGCTGCCGGCGACGCTGATGCCGTCCGCGCCGCAGTCCAGACAGAACTTTATCTCGCGGCGCAGCTTTTCTTCGTCGATCTCACCGTCTTTGGTGAAGGGCGTGACGATCGGCGGGATGATGCCTTCGTATTTGACGCTCATGATTGTTCCTCCCGTTTCTGATCTCAATGGAACTGGGGTCTGACGGAATAGCTTGATTGTCAGATTGTCCTACAATTTGATTATAGCACGTCGGGAATAACTGTCAAGGGGATTCTGAAAAAATCCGGGATTTCAGCACTATGCCTAAAACCGGGCGCTTTGCGTTGGGCAAAAATGCCGAGTGCCGCCAAAACGGTGGGAAAAACCCTCCCCCGCCGGAGCGGGAGAGGGCGTGTCAGGTCGACTTCGGCGGGTTGGCCGTCGAAATGTTCAGCGTGAGATTCTCGGCGATCTTGTGGACGTGACGCTTCATCTCTCGCTCCGCCTTGGCGGGGTCGCCGGCGAGGATGGCCTTCAGGATCTTCCCGTGCGGGCCGATGGTGTCGTAGACGTTCTGGTTGACCTTGAAGGTGTTCTGGCGGAAGGAGAACACACCCGGGTTCAGCGTGTCCATGATCTCCCGGATCAGGGGATTGCCGCAGGCGTCGCTGATCGTGCGGTGGAATCTTTCGTCCAGCTCGGCGAGCTTCATGTAGTCATGGCTCACGGCGGTGTCGACGAACTGCTGATGGAGCTGTCGCAGGGTCTCCCGCATCCGCTCGTCGCCGCGCAGCGTCGCCAGGTGCGCGGCGAGCGGCTCGACCGCTTCGCGCAGTTCAAGGAAATACCGCAGGTCCTCCTCGTTCTCGATCAGCCAGTGGATGGCCTCGGGATTCTCCGCGGCCTTCGGCTCGGCAACGAAAGCGCCCTTGCCGGACTGCAGCTCCACAATGCCGCGTGCCTGCAGCGATTTCAATGCCTCCCGGATCGTACCGCGACTGACGTTCAGCTCCCGGCAGAGCGTGACCTCCGCCGGCAGCTTCGTGCCGGGACGAAAGCCCTCGTCCCGGATCATGGTTTCAATGCGCTCCTCCACCTGGGCGACGAGGGGGATGCGTTTGATCGGTTCCATCATATTCTGTTCCTCCTGGTTTCGTCCGGTTCGGCAAGGCAGGGCTGTCGGGAACGTCGGCGGTTCTCCCGGGAAAAAGCGGCGTCAGTCGATAAAGCCGAGCAGACGCGGGACGAAGAGCGAAATGTCCGGGATAAAGGTCACGAGCGCGAGGACCACGAAGGAAATCAGCACGAAGGGGATGATCGCCTTGACCAGCTCCTCAAATTTGATTTTGCCGACGTCGGCCGTCGCGTAGAGCACGACGCCCACGGGCGGGGTGACCAGGCCGACCGTCAGGTTCAGGATCATCACGACCGCGAAGTGGACCGGATGGACGCCCATCCTCACCGCGATGGGCGCGAGGATCGGGGCAAACAGCAGCACCGCCGCGGAGGTCTCCATCCACATGCCGACGATGACCAGAATGATGTTGATGACAAAGAGGATGATGTACACGTTGTCGGAGAGGCTCATCAGGGCGGCGGCGAGCTTCTGCGGGATCTGCTCGATGCCGATGGCCCAGGCGAAGACCGCAGAGATCGAGGTGATCACGAACAGGTTCGCCGTGGTCTTGCCGGCGGCCCAGAGAGCGTCGAGCAGCATCTTGCCGTTGATGTTCCGGAAAATGAGCACGCCGACGACAAGCGCGTAGAGCACGGCGACGGCCGCGGCCTCGGTGGGGGTGAACCAGCCGAGCGTGATGCCGAGCAGGATGATAAGCGGGAAGCCCATGGCGATCCAGCCGCTGACGCGGATGTTCTTCTTCTCCTCTTTGGAATAGACCTTCTCGTGCTTGGGGAGATTGAGACGCTTGGCGTTGAGCGCCACATAGACGATCTGCGCGAGCGCGAGGACCAGGCCGGGGATGAAGCCCGCGTACAGCACGGCGCCGACAGAGAGGGACATCGTGCCCGCGTAGAGGATGGCGATGTTGCTCGGCGGGATCAGCGGACTCTCCGTGGAGGAGGCCGCCGTGATCGCCGCGGAGAAAGCGTGCGGGTAGCCGTCCTCGTCCATGGCCTCCATCTCGACCTTGCCGAGACCGGCGATGTCGGAGAGCGCGGCGCCGGAGATGCTGCCGAAGATGGTGCTGGCGATGATGTTGACGAAGGCGAGGCCGCCGCGCACCTTGCCTACCTTCGTGATGCGCACGAAGTCGAAGAGCTTGGTGGAGATGCCGGTCCGAACCATGATCTCCGCCGCCAGCATGAACAGCGGCAGCGCCATCAGCGTGAAGGAGTTGATGCCGGAGAACATGCGGATGGGCACCACGAGCAGGTTGCCGGGGTTGGTGATCAGGATATAGACGACCGTGGTGATGCCGATGGAGTAAGCGATGGGGAAGCCGATCAGGATGGTGATGATCAGGATGGCGGTCGCGATCCAGAATTCAAGCATTGTCCGGCCCTCCCTTCGCGTAGCATACGATCTGACCGATGCACTGGAGAGCGGACAGGATGCCGCCGATCACCAGCGAGATCTGGACATAGAGCATGGGGAAATGCATCGTGGCGCTGAACTGCCGGCCGCCCACCTTCGGGAAGTTCTTCCATCCCAGGTAGATGACCAGGCACCAGAACGCGAGCACCAGGACGCGGATGATCAGATTCAGAATGAATCTTCCGAGCTTCGGCAGCCGGCTGATGATCATATCCACGCCGACGTTGTTCCACTGGAAGATGCCGTTGCTGGCGCCGACGAAGGCCACATAGATCATGATGTAGCGCGACAGCTCCTCCGTCCAGTTGGGAGCGACGATGGCCGGTATGGAGCGGGCGAAGACCTGGATCCAGACGATCACGGTCATGGCGGCCAGCATGACGATGCAGAAGTATTTGACGAGCTGGTTGACAAAGCGCAGAAAACGGCTGTTCGGTTCGTTCACGGCTTGTCCTCCTCTCTCTCCGCTTTATGAAAGGATTTTAGGATGGCGAAACGCCTTGCGGCGTTTCGCCATATATCGGAATATTCAGGGAATGAAGGAGACGCTGCTTACTTGACGGCCTCGATGGCCTCCAGCAGACCGTCGACCAGGGACGGATCGATGATGGTCTTCAGGTACTCGATAACAGGCGCCTGGGCGACCTTGAAGGTGGCGAGCTCCTCAGCGGAGGGGGAGTAGACCTGGACGCCGGCTTCGGTCAGCGTGGCGATGGCGAGCGCCTCGGCGTAGCGGCAGGTGCCGCGGGCGGCCAGCGTGGCCTCACGGCCGGCCTCGTCGACAGCCGCCTTGGTGGCGTCGTCAAGGCTCTGGTACCAGTCCTCGCCGATGGTCAGGAAGGCCCAGCCGAGCAGGTGGCCGTCCAGCGTGCAGTAGGGCTGCACTTCGTTCAGGGAGGCGCCGAGGGTGGTGACGGCGGAGTTCTCCTGGCCGTCAACAACGCCGGTCTGCAGCGCGGAATAGAGCTCCATGAAGGCGATGGGCGTGCCGCTGGCGCCGAGCGAGCGGACGAGCTCAAGATAGACCGGGGAGTCCATGACGCGGATGTTCAGGCCCTTCATATCCTCAGCCGTGCGGATCTCGCGCTTGCTGTTGGTGAAGTTGCGGTAGCCGCCGTTGTCATAGGAGGCGATGATGCGGAAGCCGGTCTCGGAGGCGATCTTCTCGATCAGAGCCTGACCGAAGGGGCCGTCCATGACATCGTAGCCGATGGTCGGGTTGTCGAACAGATAGGGGATGGAGAAGACCTGGATGTCGGGAGCAAAGGCGGAGAGAGCGCCGTCGGCCGGGGTGCTGCCCGTCAGGGTGCCCATCAGGATCTGCTCCATGGTGGAGGCGGCGTCGCCGAGAACACCGTTGGGATAGAGCTCGACGGTGTACTCGCCGCCGGTGGACTTCTCAAACGCGCCCTTGAAGGCGAGCATCGCGGCATACGAGGGGTGATAGATCGTCATATCGCCGACGGTCAGAGTGGGGGGATCGGTGAACGCGAGCTTGACGACTTTCTTGTCGGCAGCGAAGGCGTTGGTGGAGCACAGGGTGAACACAAGCGCCAGCATCATGACGATGGCCAGGATCCGGGTGAGTTTTTTCATGGTGTACCTCCTGATTAATTTTTTGCATGGTTGATTGTAGGACAACTTGCACTGTCATCATCCTAAAGGATTTTCAAGGAAAAGTCAAGCCTTATAACAAAATTACTGATTATTCTAAAAAACAAACAATGTTTCAGGGGGCGTATTGGGCGTTTTGCACAATTTATGCCCGGTTAACGCTTTTTCCGGCCTTCTTCTTCCAAGACCCTATTGACAAGAAAAAGCAAGTGCGGTATCTTAAAAACAAGGAAATTGTCTATTGTCAAACAATTTTGAAAATTTGAAGTACAGAGCGATCAAAAGAGACAAAAAGAGTATTTTTATTTATGAGAGGAGAACTTCGCGATGGGTACTGTTTCTGCATTAAAGGTCGGCTGCGGCAAGTTTTTCCACGGCCCCGGCGTCATCTCCCTCCTGCCCTCCGAGATCCGGCGTCTCGGCGGCAAGGCCTTCATCGTGGGCGGCCCCACCACGCTGGACATCGTTCTGGGACATGTCGGCGCGGAGCTGGAGGCAGAGGGCCTCGACTATACCGCGATCAAGCACACGGATTACTGTACGACTCCCTGGGCGCACCGCTACGCGGATGAGGCGCTGGCGGGCGGCTATACCGTCATGGTCGGCGTCGGCGGCGGCAAGGTGCTCGACGAGATGAAATGCGCCGCCTTCTTCGCGGAGCTGCCCATCATCACGGTGCCGACCTCGATCGCGACCTGCGTGGCGACCTCGATGGTCTGCATCATGTACAACGAAAAGGGCCAGCGCGCCCCGGCCGTGAACCTCGCCAAGGAGGTCGACGTCTGCATCGCCGACACGGCGATCATCGCGGACGCGCCCCGGCGGACCCTCGCCGCCGGTATCCTGGACTCCATGGCCAAGATGCCCGAGAGCTTCCACCAGAAGCACATCGAGGGCTACCGCGACTGCACGCTGGAGGAGTACATCCAGGCGATCAACAGCCGCGCGATCTTCGAGTTCCTCAACGGAGAGGCCCGCGACCTGTACCGCAACGGCATCCGCGCCAAACGCTTCAACGACGTCGTGCTGACGAACCTGCTTCACACCTCCATCGTCAGCGGCTTTGCCGACGGCTCCGGCCAGCTCGCCATCGCGCACGCGACCTATGACTTTCTGCGCAACTACAACACCGAGGAGAGCTACCGCTTCCTGCACGGCGAGATGGTGGCTGTGGGCCTGCTGATCCAGATGGCCTACAACGGCACGCCGACGGAGGAGATCGAGGCGCTGCGGCGGCTGATGGCCGATCTGGACATGCCCCTGACCCTGTCGGAGCTTCACTACACCTGCGACGAGGCCGGCATGGCGCTCTTCCTCTCCGAGGTCGCCCGCAACTCGAACGTGGTCGGGCCGGACGACATGGAGAAGCTGCGCACCGCGATCGGCGAGGCGCTGTAAGGACCGGCCCTCACCCGTCGACGTTCCGCTGTTTCAAAGCAGCACAGCCGCCCGAAAGGGCGGCTGTGCTGCTTTTCCTGTCCGCGCGGGGCGGGTCAGGAGGCGTAGATTTTGCCGATCAGATAGACCTGCAGATCGTTCGGCATCAACCGGGTCAGAAAGACGAAGAGCTTGTACTTCCCGCCCAGCGTGCACACGACGGGGACCTTCTTCTGCAGCGCCTTCTTTGCGACGAAGGCCCCGGCTTTCTCCGCCGGGATGCCGGTCCGCTCGTCGTGCTCCATGACCGCGACGCTGCGGGAGATGCGGCCGCCGTACGCGTCGTCCCCCGCGGGGTTCTTCGCGCGGGCGGCGGTGAAGCCGGTGGCGATGTCGCCGGGCATGATCGCGCAGACCTCGATGCCGTAGGGCCGGACCTCGCTCTGCAGCGCCATGCTGTAGGTGCGCACGGCGGCCTTGGTGGCGGAATAGAAGGTCTGGAAGGGGATGGCGATGGGCGCGGCGACGGAGCTCATGTTGAGGATGCGCCCGCAGCCCTGGCGGTGCATGATCGGCAGCACCGCGCGGTTGACGCGGACCATGCCGAAGAAGTTCACGTCGAACTGGCGCTGGGCGTCCTTCGTGTCCGTGTATTCGACCGCGCCCGAGATGCCGAAGCCCGCGTTGTTGATCACGACGTCGATGCGCCCCTCGCGCTCGAGGACCGTGTCGACCGCGCGCCGGACCTGCGCCTCGTCGGTGACGTCGGCCTGGATGTGGACGGCGGCGTCCGTGCCGCTCTCGCGGCGGCTGAATTCATAGACGCGGCAGCCCTTTTCGCTGAGGATGCGGGCGGTGTTCAGACCGATCCCGCTGGTGCCGCCGGTCACGATAACGACCTTTTCCATGGCTGCCCTCCTCAGAGCTGGTGCTCGCGGAGCGTATCCACGATGATGCCGACCGCCTCCTCGATCAGGGCCTCCGTGTGCGTGGCCATGAGACTCGTGCGCAGCAGGCACTCGGACGGGGCGGTGGCGGGCGGAAGGGAGGAGTTGACATACACGCCGCGGTCGTAGAGCTCCTTGGCGATGGTGAGCGTGGGGATCATCTCGTAGGTGTAGATGGGGATGATCGGGATGCGCTCGCCGTTGGAGGGACGCATGCGGACATGCGCCTCGTCCAGCTTCCGCCGCATGAAGAGGGCGCGGGCCTGCAGGGTCTCCGGAAGCTCGGGATGCGCCTCGAGGATGCGCAGGGCGGCCAGGGCGGAGGCGCAGCTCGCGGGGGTGATGGAGGCGGAAAAGATGAAGGGCCGCGACGCGTGGCGCACGTAGTCCACAACGCGTTCGTCGGCGGCCATGTACCCGCCGAGGGAGGCCAGGGATTTCGAGAAGGTCCCCATGTAGATGTCCACCTGGTCCTCGAGGCCGTAGTAGCTCGCGGTGCCGCGGCCGCCCTCCCCGATGACGCCGAGACCGTGGGCGTCGTCCACCATGACGCGCGCGCCGTACTGTTTCGCGAGCCGGCAGATCTCCGGCAGGTTCGCGATGTCGCCGCCCATCGAAAAGACGCCGTCGGTCACGATGAGGCTGCCGGCGGTCTCGGGCACGGCCTGCAGCTTCTTCTCCAGATCGGCCATGTCGTTGTGGACATAGCGGAGCATCTTGCCGAAGGAGAGGCGGCAGCCGTCGTAGAGGCTCGCGTGGTTTTCCCGGTCCATGATGACGTAGTCGCCGCGGCCCACGACGGCGCTGATGATGCCCAGGTTGGACTGGAAGCCCGTCGAGAAGGTGACGACGGCCTCCTTGCGCAGGAAGCGCGCAAGCTCGGCCTCCAGCTCCAGATGGAGCCGCAGCGTGCCGTTGAGAAAGCGCGAGCCGGAGCAGCCGGAGCCGTACTGCTCGAGCGCCCGGATGCCGGCCTCGACGACCTCGGGATGCGTGGTCAGCCCCAGATAGTTGTTCGAGCCGAGCATGATGCGGCGCTTGCCCTCCATGACGACCTCGGTGTCCTGCCGCGATTCGAGCGCGTGAAAGTACGGGTAGATCCCCATTTTCCGAACCTCGTCGGCCTTTGAGGGCTCAAAGCATTTTGTAAAAATATCCATGCGGTCTCCTTTCTCTGTGCAGCGCCGGATTCTTCAAAAATTTGAACAAATTCAGTATAAACGCTTTCCTCCGCTTTGGCAAGGCTTTTTTGCCCGACACGCGTTTTTTTGCCGGGGCGCGGACAGACGCGGGACGCCGCCGGGAGACGGAGACAGACGCGAAAAGGAAGCCGCAGAGAACTGCGGCTTCCTTCTTGCCGTATGGGGCTTGACGCGCCGGGGCGCGCCGGAGGGGATCAGTCCTTCGCGGCCGCGCGGCCGGCGTGGTAGGCGGCGAGGTTCAGCTCGACAAACTTCGGCGGGACGGTCTCGCGGATGCTCGCCTCCCAGTCGATCTCGTCAAGGCCGAGGGCTTTGGTCATCGCGCCGAAGAGGACGATGTTCATGCACTTGGGACTGCCGAGCTCGAGGGCGATCTTCGCCGCGTCGAGCGTATAGCAGCGGAACGCCGCCCTCATCGCCTCCAGACAGCCCTCCGGGTACTCTGCGAGCCCCGCCGCGACGGTGGCGGAGGGAAGCGCGTATTCGTTGATGACGGCGACGCCGCCGGGCTTGAGGAAACGGGCGTAGCGCACGGCCTCCATCTGCTCGAAGGCGAGCATGAGATCCGCCGCGCCCTCGCCGACGACGGGGGAATAGACCTTCTCGCCCCAGTGGACCTGCGTGGAGACGCTGCCCCCGCGCTGGCTCATGCCGTGCACCTCGGACATCTTGACGTCGTAGCCGGCCCGCATGAGCCCGTTCACGAGGACCTTCGCGGTCAGGATGGCGCCCTGCCCGCCGACGCCGACGAGGATCGCGCTTGTTCTCTTCATGCTTCAGCCCTCCTTCCTGCCGATCGCGCCGACCGGACAGACCTGCGCGCAGACCGTGCAGCCCACGCACTGGGTGGGATCGATGTACGACTTCTTTTCCCGGATCATGACGGCGGGACAGCCGACCTTCAGGCACTTGCGGCAGCCGATGCACTTGGCGGTATCGACGGCGCAGAGCCCGGTCGGGCGCTTTTCGCGCTTGATGAGCAGGCAGGGGCGGCGCGCGATGATCGCCGTGGGGACTTCGGCGGCCAGCGCCTCGTCCACGGCCCCCTGCATGGCGGCCAGGTCCTGCGGGTCGACGACCAGGACCTTCTCGTAGCCGAAGGCGCGCAGCACGTCCTCAATCCGGATGGCGGCGGCCGGCTCCCCCTGCAGGGTGTAGCCGCTGCCGGGGTTGTCCTGGTGGCCGGTCATGCCGGTGATGTGGTTGTCGAGCACGACCGGGATGACGCGGCCCTTGTTGTACAGGATCTCGGCCGCGCCGGTCATGCCGCTGTGGAAGAAGGTGGAGTCCCCGACGACGCCGAAGATCTTTTTCTGCTGGCCGCTGGCCTCGAAGGCCTTGGACATGCCCATCGCGACCGAGAAGCCGCCGCCCATGCAGATGCAGGTGTCCAGCGCGTTCAGCGGCGGGTTCGCGCCGAGCGTGTAGCAGCCGATGTCCCCGGCGATGACGAAATCCTTGCCCTTGGACATGGTGTAGAAAAAGCCGCGGTGCGGGCAGCCGGGGCAGAGCGTGGGCGGGCGGGAGACCGCCTGCACCGGGAGCGCCGCGGTCTCCGGCTTTTCCCCGAAGAGCAGTTCGCGCAGACGCTGGGGATTGAGCTCGTACTGGTTGCTGATGAGCGCCTTGCCGATGCAGTCGATGCCCGCGGCCTTGATCTGCTCCTCCATGAAGCCCTCGAGCTCCTCGATCACGTACAGTGTCTTCACCCGGGAGGCAAAGTCGCGGATGAGCTGCATGGGCAGGGGATTGGTCAGGCCGAGCTTCAGGAAGGAGGCGTCCTCCGGGAAGACGTCCTTCGCGTACTGGTAGGCGATGGAGGCGGTGATGACGCCGATCTCCGTCCCCCGCATCTCAACGCGGTTGAGGGGACAGCTGCTGCCGTACTCCTCAAGCGCGGCGAGGTTCTTCTCCACCTTTGGGTGGTTGAGGTAGGCGTTGGCCGGGGCGCAGTTGAACTTGCGGACATTGCGCGTGTAGACGAAGGGCTCGGCCTCCTCCCGCTCGCCGAAGGTCACGAGGCTCTTGGAGTGGGACACGCGCGTCGTGGTGCGGAAGAGCACCGGCATGTCGAAGCGCTCGGAGATACGGTAGGCCTCCTTCATGAAGTCGATGCACTCCTGGGAATCGGAGGGCTCGATGAGGGCGACCTTGGCGAATTTCGCGTAGCGGCGGTTATCCTGTTCGTTCTGCGAGGAGTGCATGCTGGGGTCGTCGGCCGTCACGATCACGAAGCCGCGGTTGACGCCGTTGTAGGCCGCCGTGAAGAGCGGGTCCGCCGCGACGTTCAGCCCCACGTGCTTCATCGCACAGAGGCTGCGCACGCCGCCGATCGCGGCGCCGTAGGCGACCTCCGTCGCGACCTTTTCGTTCGGGGCCCACTCGCAGTACAGGGCGTCCCCGTACTGGGGGAGAGATTCAAAGATCTCGGTGCTCGGGGTGCCGGGATAAGCGGAACAGACCTTCACCCCGGCCTCATAGGCGCCGCGGGCGATGGCCTCGTTTCCGGACAACAGGTGCTTTTCCATACGATCAACCTCCGTGTTTGACGCGCCGCGCATCCGGTGCGGGCGCCGACTGAGACGGGATCCATGCCGGGAAAAAGCGGGGAAAGGGACGGATGGGATGATTTGATTGTTAACTGTTTTCAGTATACCACCGTACAGCGGCGGAGGCAAGAGCGACCGGCAGAAAAAAACACCCTGCGCCCGGGTCTCCGGGGCACAGGGCGCCGTGCGTTTCCAAAGCCTCGCAGCCTGTTTCGACGGCGGGCGGGAGAGCTGTCCGATCGGTTTCCGCCGGCCACTCGGCACGCGCCGAAAGAGCGAAGGAGACGAAGATCAGTCCAAGCACAAGGACGAGCGCCAGGATGAGCGCCGCTCTTTTCAACCAGACGCGCCGCTGCGCAAGCTGGGCGTTCCGCCGCTGCGCCAGGACCGCCATCCGCTCCTCCGTCCTCTGCCGGACAAGCCCCGCGTTCCGCTGCGCCTGCCGCGCCCGGGCGGAATAGAAGGTCTTCGCGTCGCCGACCGTATCGTGATACACCTCGCGGGCAAAGCGCTTCACCGGATTCACGAGATCCCGCTTCAGGCTTTCCAGCTCTTCCCGTTCGGTTTTGCTCAAAAAGCGTCTCATATCCCTCTCCTCCCGAGTGAGCCGCGGCGCCGCCTGGACGCCCGGCCGGGCGTGGACCGCAGGGGCCCTGATGAGAGTATAGCAGAAACGGGCGCCGTTGGCAACGGGGGGGCGGAAGGCCGGGATGCGCGCATACGCGCAAAGCGCCCATGCTTCTCCGGCATGGGCGCTGTGCGGCCGCGAGGCGGCCTTTATTTGGCGGCTTTCTTTTTCAGGCCGGCCTTGACGATGCCTTTGGGGTCCTTGACGAGCAGGATCACGAGCCAGAGGATCAGGCCAAGCGCCACAACGGACAGACCGAGGTAGGCGTCGTTGAGCATCTCCGCCGCTTCCGGCTCGAAGAAGGCCGCGCCGTCCTCGATGTAGCCGAAGATGGCGTCGCCCAGCCACATCAGGGACGCGCCCCAGAACAGCACGCAGGGGACGCCCGGCATCAGGCTGTCGTCCTTGCGCTGATACCACTTGACCGTGGCGAAGATGGCCGCGAAAACGCAGATCAAAAGCGTCATGCTCCCGCCTCCTTACGCGGCGGCCTTGTCCGGCTCTTTGTCCGGACGGGCCAGGATCCTGTCGGCGACAAACATCATGATCGCCCAGGTGACCGTTACGATGATCGCCATTGTCACGCCGATGGTGCTCATCTCGTGCAGCATCTCCGCTGTGTCGCCGGGGTCGTTCATCGCCGTCAGGAACGGGAACCAGGGTACGACCTCCCCGTGCCAGATGTGCTCGTAGCAGAGCAGGAACGCGCCGCCCCACAGGAGCTTCGCCAGGATCGTCAGCTTCCTGCTCCAGGGGAGCCGGTTCTCCTGCTTTTCCTCCGCGGCGGCGTTCTTTTCGAGCTTCACGGACTCGGCGCTCATTTCCCTGCTTCCGGCGACCTTCGCGGCAATGGTGACGACCACGGCCTCAGCGGCGGAAACCAAAAAACATGCCATACTCTCTTTCCTCCTTTTTATTTGCAGAGGGGACTCATACCCCTGTATGCACGCTTTCTTCACGGTCCCGCACAGCGGCAGGACGGGCGGGGCCGCTCTGTTTTTTCCTATTTTACCCGCGGCGGGAGGGCGCCGCAACCCGGGGAGGGGGATGCAGGTCCCGCTCCGCCCGGATCCCCCCCTCCCCGATCTCGCCGGGCAATTTGACGCTTTTCACAAAATATCGGGCAGGTTTGCCGCTCCGGACGCTCCCATGACCGGAAAAAGACGTGAAAATTTGGACAAGTCGCTGGATTTACCCATCCCGGGGGATGGGATGCCGGCGCGCGCGGAAGACTGCGCCATCCCCCCGGGGGGCTTCCGCGTTTTGCCGCTGTCTGGTATACTGCCGTCAGATCAGATGCCTGCCCGACCGCCCGGATTTCCCTCAATCCCCATGCCTCTTCACCTCTCCGGCATGAGGGCGGCCGAGCGCTCTCTCTCGTTCCCTTCATGCCCTCCGAGCCGGTCACTCGGAGGGCATGAAGCTTTTCAGCTCCGCGGCCGCCGCGTTACCGGCTTAACGGGGAAGAGAAAGATCCCCCCGGGGGGCTTGCACGGAAGGAGAGGAAAGACTATGATACTCCTATGAGAGTGCGATCTGATCTGACCAAAAACCGGAGAAGGAACGCCGCGGCGATCGGCCTGCTCGCGCTGGCCGTCCTCGCGGCCGCTTTCGTATGCCTGTTTGTGGGCTCCTCCCGCATGACGGCCGCCGAATGCTTTGCCGCGCTGATGAAGCGGGGCAGCGCCGCGCAGGTGCGCATCCTCTGGAACATCCGCATCCCGCGGGTGCTGGCCGCCCTCATCGCGGGCGCGGGGCTCTCCGCGGCGGGCCTCGTCATGCAGACGGACCTCAACAATCCCATGGCCTCGCCCTCCACGCTCGGCGTCTCCAACGCGGCGGTCTTCGGCGCGAACCTCTCGATCATCGCCTTCGCCGGGGGCTTTCTCTCCACCGGCAACAACCTCTCGAGCTATACCGTGGGGATGAATCCCTACGCCACCTCGCTGATGGCCTTTTTCTTCTCCACGCTCTCCATCCTGCTGATCCTCGGCCTCTGCCGCCTGCGGGCCTTCCAGCCCGGCGTGGTGGTGCTCGCGGGCATCGCGGTCGGCTCCGTCTGGACGGCGGCCACCACGATCCTGCAGTTCTACGCCACGGACGTCGGGCTCTCCGCCGCCGTGATCTGGACCTTCGGGGATCTCGGCCGGGCGACCTACCGCACGGACCTCATCATGGCCGTGGTCGTCGGGCTCGGGATCGCCGCTTTCGCGGTGCTGAGCTGGCGCTTCAACGCGCTGCTGAGCGGGGACGCGGCAGCCCGCAGCATGGGCGTGAACGTGGACCTGCTGCGCTTCGTGACCATGCTGCTCGCCTCGATCATCACGGCGGTCTGCGTGTCCTTCCTCGGCATCATCGGCTTCGTGGGCATCATCTGCCCGCACGTGAGCAAGCGCCTGCTGGGGCAGGACCACCGGGTCTCGCTCCCCGCCTCCGCGCTGAGCGGGAGCCTGCTGCTCCTGCTGGCGGACACGCTCTCCCGCAGCCTGGGCAACGGTTCGGCGCTGCCGGTCGGCGCGATCACCTCCCTGCTCGGCGCGCCCTTCTTCCTCGGCATCCTGCTGGGCCGGAAAGGGGGTCACGACTGATGCTGGAGATCCGTGAGCTGCGCTTCCGCTACGCCGCGCACGCCCCGCTGGTGCTCGACGGCGTCGATCTCACGCTGCGCGACGGCGAGATCGGCATCCTGCTGGGCCGCAACGGCAGCGGCAAGACCACCCTGTTCAAAAACATCCTCGGCATCAAAAAGCCGGAGAGCGGCAGCATCCGCTTCGACGGCGAGGACCTGCTGAGCATGAAGCGCCGCGAACGGGCGCGGCGCATCGCCTACGTCCCGCAGAGCATCCACTTCGGCGCGCTGAGCGTGTTCGACACGGTGCTGATGGGCCGCGTTTCCTACTTCGGCTTTAAGGCCGGGAAGGAGGACGAGGCCGCGGCGGCGGCCATCCTCCGGGAGATGAAGCTGGAGGACTTCGCCGCGCGGAACGTCGAGGAGCTCTCCGGCGGCGAGCGGCAGAAGATCGCCATCGCCCGCGCGCTCGCGCAGGAGCCGCGGCTGCTGGTCTTCGACGAGCCCACGGGCAACCTGGACATCGCCAACGAGCAGCTGATCGTCGAGGAGGCCCGGCGCGCGGCGCGGGAGAAGGGCATCGGCATCCTCATCTCGCTGCACGATCTCAACCGGGCGCTCGAGCTCGGCGACCGCTTCTTCCTCATGAAGGACGGAAAGATCCGCCACGCGGGCGGTCCGGAGATCGTGACGGAGGACGCGCTGCGGGAGACCTTCGACGCCTCGCTCCGCCTCGTGGAGCTGGACGGCCGGAAAATCGTTCTGTCCTGAATTCAGATATAACGCAAAAGGAGGAAACAAACATGAAAAAAACGATCGCGTTCCTGCTGAGCCTGGTCATGCTGCTGGCGCTCTGCCTGAGCGCACAGCCCGTCGCCCTCGCGGAGGAGGTCACCGTCACCGACATGATCGGCCGCGAGGTCACGGTCACGCCGGGCAGCTACAGCCGCGTCGTCTGCATCGGCGCGGGCGCGCTGCGCATGTACAGCTATATCGGCGACGTGAGCCTGCTCTGCGGCGTCGAGGACATCGACAACGCCACGCTCGCCGAGCGGCCGAAGATGTTCGACTCCGTGGCCCGGCCCTATGTGCTGGCCTACGGCGACGTGTTCGCGCAGCTCCCGTCCTGCGGCGTGGGCGGTCCCCAGGCCCAGGCTGCCGAGGCCGAGAAGATCCTCTCCTGCGAGCCGGACATCGTGATCTCCGAGTATGAGGACGTGGAGAAGGAGGACGCGCTGCAGGAGCAGCTCGGCGTCCCCGTTATCACCCTGAAGTCCGGCCCGGGTGGCGTATTCGACGAGAACTTCTTCGGCACGATGCGTCTGCTGGGCATGATCTTCGGGCATGAGGAGAAGGCCGAGGCGCTGGTGAGCTTCATCCAGGGCGAGCGCGCCGAGATCGAGAGCCGCACCGCGGACATCCCCGAGGACGCGAAGCCCTCCGTCTACATCTGCGGCCTCGGCAACTGGGGCACCACCAACCACCTCATGGTCGGCACGGAGAAATACATCGTCTTCCGGGTCGCCAACATCAAGAACGCCGTGACCGGCGTGGAGGGCGCCGCCATCCAGCCGATCGAGGAGGAGAAGTTCGTCGCGCTCGGCGAGGATATGGATATCCTGTTCATCGACGCGGCCGCGGTGAAGAACATCAAGCCCCTCTACGCCGAGGACCCGACGATGTTCGACACCTGCAAGGCCTGGCAGGAGGGCGAGGTCTATCTGGAGATGGCCTACAACGCCTACTACACCAACTACGAGATCGCGCTGACGAACACCTGGTTCATCGCCAAGACCGTCTATCCCGACCTCTTTGCGGATATCGACATGGACGCGAAGGTCAACGAGGTCACGCAGGCCTTCTACGGGCTGGATCTGGCTGAGCAGATCGCGGCCGCGCCCGCCAGCTTCGGCGGCTACGGGGCGATCGACACGGCGAGCTTCTTCGCCGGATAAAGCGATGATCGACACGAACGACGTCATCGCCTTCTTCGACCGGCTCGCCCCGGACTGGGACGCGGAGATGATCCGCAGCGACGCGGTCATCGGGAGCATCCTGGACCGCGCGGGGGTGGGCCCGGGCAAGCGCGTGCTCGACGTCGCGGCCGGCACGGGCGTGCTGATCCCGGACTACCTGGCGCGGGACGTGGAGAGCGTCACCGCGATCGACATCTCCCCGGAGATGGTGCGGATCGCCCGGGAGAAGTTCCCGCAGGCGAAGGTCTCGATCTTCTGCGGGGACGCGGAGACGGCGGACTTCGAGGGGCTCTTCGACTGCGTCGTGGTCTACAACGCCTTCCCGCACTTCCCCGAGCCCGAGCGGCTGATCCGGCGCCTGGCGGCGCTGCTCGCCCCGGGCGGACGGCTGACCGTCGCCCACGGCATGAGCCGGGAGAAGATCGACGCGCATCACCGCGGCGCGGCGCGGCTCGTCTCCAACGGGCCCATGCCCGCGGAGGAGCTCGCGGCGCTCTTCGGGCGCTTCCTGCGCGTGACGGACGTGATCTCCGACGAGCGGATGTACCAGGTCGTCGGCGAAAAAGAGTAACGGAAAACAAAGAAAAAGGACGGGTGCCGGAGCACCCGTCCTTTTCTGTTGCGTATGCGTTTTTACAGACCGGCGTCGAGGGCCCCGGCCCGGTCGAGCAGCATCTGCACGAACGCGCCGCTCCGCATGCCCGGGAAATGCAGCAGGCCGATGGGGGGAAGCTCAGGTTTCCTCCTTCGCCGCAGAGGCGTGCGGGTGGGCGCCGTAGATGTTCTGCTCCAGGGTTTCCCAGATCTTATGGATATGCTTGCGCATCTCGCATTCGGCGCGGCTGGGATCGTCCGACAGAATAGCCTCCAGGATGTTCCCGTGGGGGATGATCGCATCCTGCAGGTTCCGGTCGACCCGGAAAGAATTCTGTCGGAAAGAGGTCATGCCCCTG
Source organism: Oscillospiraceae bacterium (assembly GCA_017535865.1). Lineage (GTDB taxonomy): Bacteria > Bacillota > Clostridia > Oscillospirales > Oscillospiraceae > Limivicinus. The sequence continues at coordinate 33,106 of JAFXTM010000001.1, read as the reverse complement.
TTGATGGGGATCATGATCTCCCGGATCAGATCGTTGCCGCAATGGTCAATGATGGTGAAGTGGAATTTCTCATCCAGCTCGGCGAGCACCTGCATATCCCGGGTGTCCGCCAACTCGCAGAACTGCCGATAGACCTCCTGCAGCTCTGCCTTCAGCTCCGCGCTGCCGCGCTCTGTCGCCCGGCGGGCGGCGAGGGGCTCGATGCCCTCGCGCACTTCGATGAAGTTTTTCAGATCCTGCTCATTTTCGACCAGCCAGCGGATGGCGTCCACACTCTCGTCTGTCCGCGGCTCGGAGACAAACGTGCCCTTCCCGGACTTCAGCTCAAGCACGCCTTTTGCCTGCAGGAACTTGAGGGCCTCACGGACCGTCCCGCGGCTGACGTCGAGCTCCCGGCTCAGATCGATCTCCCGCGGAAGTTTTGTGCCGGGCGTATAGTGTCCGCCCTCGATGAGCTGCATGATGCGGTCTTCAACCTGATAGACCAGCGTGACCCGTTTGATCGGCTCCATGTTCGCTTTCCCCTTCACAATGAAATCGGATCTCTCCGTGCTGCCCGATTTATAGCAAAAAAACTATAAGCTTATATTTATTAAATTATAAACTGTTTGTCAAGGGGGGCGTACACAGCCTCACGGGATTATTCGGTGAAGAGACGGTCATATTCCGTGCACAGCGGCCAGAGCAGGGGTTCATCCTCCTCGATGGGGGTGGGGGCGGGTACCGTCTCAAAACGGATGTTGTCGGTCAGATCGTCGTTGACGGTGGAGACTTCTCCAACGATCAGTGAACTTCCGGGCGCAGGACCGAAGGTGTGCGCGAGACCGGGCGTCAGGGTGATGCTGTTGCCCGGCGCGATGAAGACGGACTCTCCCGGCTGATAGCGGCGGAGGATGCCGTCCTGCCTGACATGGACCTCCGACTCTCTGTCGAGCTCGCCGGAGGGCGTGGTGTTATAAAGCCGCAGCTGCATGACCCCGGCGGCACGATTGATCACATCCTCTGTCTTCTGCCTGTGATAATGCAGGGGCAGGCGCTTCCCGTCCCGGAAGAGGATGACCTTCTCGCAGTAGCGCACGCCGACGGAGGGGTCGTCGTGACGGCCGTTGCGGAGAGTGAAGAGGGTGGCGCCCAGCTCCTCGCTGAAATCCTTGACCTCCCAGCCGAGGCGCACAGCGCGGACGACGTCGAGCGCCTCCCGGTTCGCCATCCACTCCTCCGCCGACCACCAGGCAAAAGCGGGAAGGGAGAAGCGATACTCACGCAGCAGCGCAGCCGCCCAGGTGAGATTGGCGTTGATTGTCGATCGCTTCACCGCATCATTCCTCCTTGTGTGTTTTGCTGCCTGTCAGAGGCAGACGGCCAGGAGTTCGGCGAAACTCCCGCCGGCGGGGATCAGGCCGCGCTTCGCGGCATACAGGCACAGCTCCTTCTCCACGGCCTCCGTTACGGGCAGTCCGTTTTTCCGCAGCTGCTCCAGCTTCCGGAATTCGATCTCTCCGGGGAGGAAGATCTCCGGGACGCCGGCCGCGGGGCGGCTGCTCTTGACCATGCGGATATAGTCGTCCACCCGGGCGGTGAAGTCCGGGATCGGCATAAAGTGCGAGGGGTCGATCAGAATGATACAGAAGCCGGTGTCCTCGGCCGTCAGGAGGTCGTTGCCGCCGGTATGGAAGCCATAGGCGGCGTCGGCGAGGACGGCGCTGAGCACGTCGACGATCACGGCGAGGCCGTACCCCTTGTGACCGGCGATGGGCAGAACGGCGCAGGCCTTGTCGGGGTCCGTCGTCGGCCTCCCGTCGACGTCGGTGGCCCAGCCGAGCGGAATGGCTTTGCCCTCCCGGCGGGCCGACTGGATCTTTCCCATGGCGACGCCGCTGGTGGATATGTCGAGCACGATGGGGTGTTCGGCCCCGGCCGGGACACCCACGATGATCGGGTTCGTGCCGATCAGCGGTTCCGCGCCGCCGAAGGGCGCCATGGAGGGCAGCGTGTTGCAGCAGACGATGCCGATCATGTTGTCCCGGGCGGCGCGGCACCCGTAAAAGGCGCCGCAGCCGATATTCCCGCTGTGCATCCCGGTGGCAATGGCGATGCCGTAGGTCCTCGCCTTTTCCAAAAGGACATCGTAGGCGTGATTGACGGCGACGATACCGGAGCCGTTGTGGCATTCAAGGCGGATGACGGCGCCCTCGTCGGAGATCGTCTCGACCTCTGCTGCGGCATTCATGCTCCCGTTCTCAAGCTGCCGGATATAAAGGATCAGGCGCGACAGACCGTGGGAGTATACCCCGGTGAAGTCCGAATGACGCACGACCTCGGCGACGCAGGCTGCGTCCGACCCGCTCAGGCCGTATGCGTGCAGGAGCGTGCGGATCAGGCGCAGGTCCTGTTCATAGCTTATTATCATAACGTTTTACTCCCAGAAGGAAAGAATCCGTGCCCGCCCATCCCCGCTCATGCGGGAGGGCGGCGGAGGAGGAAAAGCTTCGCCGCGGCCGCCTACAGCACAGCGTTCGGAAGGAAGGTGATGATCTGCGGGTAGAGCGCCAACAGAACGATGACCAGCAGGACCGGTATGATAAAGGGCAGGGCGGCTTTTATCATCTTCTGCAGCGGATAATTGCCGACCTTCGACAGCACGAAGAGAACCATGCCGAAAGGCGGGGTCAGCAGTCCGATCATGAGCGTGAGGACCATGATGATGCCGAAGGCCAGCGGGTCGAAGCCCACGCCGACGAGCAGCGGATAAAACACAGGGGACATGATCGTGATGGTCGCGAGGTTCTCCATGAAGCAGCCCATGACGAGAAGGAAGGCGACCAGCAGCATGCACACGGCGAAGGGGTTGGTGGAGACAGACATGACCTTGTCGGCGAGCTGCAGCGCGACGCGGGATTTGGTGATCACATAGCCATAGCAGGAGGCGCAGTAGCAGATCATCATGATGGAGCCGGAATCGCGCACGGTCTCCCAGAGGACGCGGCAGAGGCCCTTGAAGTCGATCTCGCGGTAGACAACGACGGTCAGGATCGTGGCATACAGCGCGGCGACGGCGGCGGCTTCGGTCGCCGTGAAAACGCCGGACATGATGCCGCCGATGATGATGATCGGCGTGAGCAGGGAGAGAAAGGCCTTCTTGAAGTCGTGCCAGATCTTCTTGAAGTCCAGTCGGCTGTCGCGCGGATACCCCTTGCGCTTGGCGACGATCTCCACATAGACGCCGAGGGCCGCGGCGAGGATGATGCCGGGCACGATGCCGGCGATCAGGAGCTTGCCGATGGAGACGCCGGTCATCATGCCGTAGATGACAAGCGGGATGCTCGGCGGGATGATCGGCCCGATCAGCGAGGAGCCGGCGGTGATACCGAACGTGAACTCGTCGTCATACCCGGCCTCGCGCATCGCCTGAATCTCGATCTGGCCGATGCCGGCGGCGTCGGAAGTGGCGGTTCCGGTCATGCCGGCGAAGATCACGCTGCACAGGATGTTCACATGGCCGAGGCCGCCGTGGAGCCAGCCGACCGTGGATTTGCAGAAATCGAAAATGCGCTTGGTGATGTTTCCGGTGTTCATGATCTTGCCCGCGTAGAGAAAGAGCGGGATGCTCAGAAGCAGGAAGTTGTTCAGCCCGTAACAGCTCTTCTGCGCGATAATGGCCGGGTTGAAATGGCTCAGCCCGCGCTCGAGGATCAGAAGGAGCGCGGCCGTGCCGCCCATGGCGATCGCGACAGGAACGCCGGCGATGAAAACGACCAGAAGGATCACAAAGTATTTAAGCATGTTTCATCGCCTCCAGAATACGCCCGACGCGCTTGACCACCATGCCGATCAGCGCCGCGCCGATGCCGATGATGACAGCCACATAGGGCATGGCGTTGCTGACATGCGGCATGACCTGATAATAGGTGTTCTTCGTCGCGTTGAACATCTTGATCGCGCCGACGAAGATCAGGCAGTAAAACGCGAAAATGAAAAGCTCAATCACAATATCGAAGACTTTCCGGAGCTTTGCGGGAAGCCTGCTGAGCAGAATGTCGACGACAATCAGCTCGTTCTCGCGGGTGGCGATGGCTGTGCCGGTAAAGCCCACGTAGATAAACAGCAGCCGGCTCATCTCCTCCGTCCAGGGGACGCTGGTTTTCAGGACGTATCGGGCAAAGATCTGCAGGAGAACGACCAGAACCATCAGGACGAAGACGATGACCGAGATGCCGTCAAAAACTTTCACGATTTTTTTCATGGTACCCCCCTCGGTGGCGTGGTTTGGTTCAGCGCCCGCAGCGAAGACCGCGGAGCGGGATGCGGGAAAGGAATACGGGCGCGGTGCGAACAGACTTTCGCACCGCGCCCGTTCCGCCGTGTGCATGTTAAAAAGAGAACGTGACGGAGGAGAACACGCGCTCCTTTACTTCCGGAAACTGGCGATCTCGTCCGCGGTCGTGACGGTCCAGGTGGTGGCAAAGAACTCGTCCATCGCGGGCTTTACCTTCTCCAGATAGGGCGTCAGGTCGCCCAGCTCCAGGATCTCGCAGCCGTAGTCGATGCAGACCTGCTTCAGCTCCTCGCCGGAGGAACGGATCAGCTCCGTGCCGTAGTCGAGCGCCTCGGCGGCGACCTCGTCGATCAGCGTGCGATAGGCCTCGGGCAGGCTGTCATAGAAGTCCTGGTTCATGAACCACATGGAGGTGCAGTAGTAGTAGGTGGACTCCACGATGTAGTCCTGGACCTCGTAGAGCTTGTTGGTGACGATCTGGTCCCAGGGGCCCTCGGAGGCCTCCGCAACGCCGGTCTGCAGGGCGGTGAAGAGTTCGGTAAGCGCGATGGGGACGCAGACGCAGCCGAGAGAGCCAAAGGTGTTGACGAAGGAGGCGGACTGCGGCGTACGCAGGACGAGCCCGTTCATGTCGTCAATGCTGTAGATGGGCTTGTTCGTGGTGATGTGGCGATAGCCGCGCTCCATAATGCCGAGGTTGTGGAAGCCGTTCTCAGCCATCTTGTCCCGCAGGCCCTGGCCGAGATCGCTGTTCCAGACGGCCATGAAGTGCTCACCGTCCGCGAAGACGAAAGGAGCGTCGAAGAAGCCGTACTCGGGAGCGTAGTTGACGACGGCCAGCGTGCCGTTGGCGGCCATCTCGACCTCACCGATAGCCAGGGCCTCGGTCTGCTCATTCTCACCGCCGGTCTGGCCGGAGTCGTAGATCTCCATCTTCAGCTTGCCGTCGGTCTCCTCGGCGAGGCGGTCGGCCATGAAGTTGAGGGCCTTGGTCATGGAGGAGGTGGCATCGAAAATCGTCACACAGGAGAAGGTAACGGGCGCGAGGTCATCGTAGGGCCCGGCCGCCGCGGCGGACACGTTCATTGTCGCGAGCAGCGAGACGAGCAGGCAGAGCGCAAGAGCGGTTGCCAAGATCTTTTTCATGCTTTTTCCCTCTTTCTGTAAAGAATTACGTTGCAGGACCGCGTCCGAGGTCCGGCCGGCGCAGGAGGACCACGCGGAGAGATGGCCCTTGAAGTCTGACCGTAGGATTGTCCTACAATATGGTTTAATAATATGCTTCTTTCTGCCCGGTGTCAATTGGTTAGAACAACAAGATTTAGACGGCTGCTTTTGTCGATCTTGCATAAGGGACCGCCCCTTTTCGGCGTATATGATCCGCGGCGCGAGCAAAACGCTGAAAACAACGGGGCACAGAAAGCGGCGTGGATCCGGCAGGCAGACAAAAAAAGACCGGCAGGAGCGCTTAGGGCTCCTGCCGGCCGGCGTGCCGGGATAAGGGTCACAGACCGGCGTCGAGGGCCTCGGCCCGGTCGAGCAGCATCTGCACGAATTCGTCGCTCCACACGCCCGAGAAATGCAGCAGGTCGATGATGGAGAAGCGGTTGCGCATCAGATGGCAGTTGGTGATGGCCCAGCGGACGGTGTCGGCGTCGACGGGGAAGTTCAGGTCTTTGTAGCGGCAGGGGGCCTTGGCCTTGTGCATGCAGGCGGCGATGTAGGCCGGGTCCTTGACCCAGCCGGCCACCTGCGCCTTGAAGGCGTCGAAGTTGGCGAGGAAGGCCTTGAAGTTCTCCTTGTTCGCGTGCCACTTCGTCAGCTTCTTCTGGTAGTCCGACCAGCACTCGTTCGCGGCGGAGTGCGTGTTGTCCAGCCAGTCGAAGGCGGCGCGGACCCGCGGCTCCATCTCCTCCAGCGTGGGATAGCACTTGTCCACGTCCACGCTCTTCGGATCGAACTCGTGGAGCAGATAGTCCCAGAGGATGCAGGAGATGATGCCGGAGACGGCCACCTGCGTGCCGTGGTAGCAGATGCCGGTCTTGCGCACGCCCGAGGACATGTCGATCAGGTGGCTCATGACGTGCTCGGAGCCGGAGGCGGGGGAGCTCTCATCGGCCAGACCCATCGAGAAGCCGCTGAGCGTGAGGACGTTCGCGAGGTCGCCGATGACCTCCGGGTCGCAGGCGGCCAGACGCTCGGAATTCTCCAGCAGGCGCTCGCACTGGGTGCGGATCATGTCCGAGGGCGCGGTGTGGAAGTTGCCGCCCATGCCCAGCGTATAGGACAGATACCAGTCCACCGGGGCCGTCCAGGTGGCGATCAGGTCGCCGTAGCCGCTGACGTTCATCTCGGGCGGCGCAGCGGTCACGACGTCGAGGTCGATGATGAGGATGGTCGGGTAGCGGGAGTGGACGGTGCGCTTGACGCCGCTGATGAGCATGACGGAAGAGTTGTCCGAGAAGGCGTTCACGGACAGGGCCGTCTGCACGATGATGAGCGGGAGGGGGTTGGCCTTGTTCGCGTAGAAGGTGGCATACTTGTTCAGGTCGCAGATGGTGCCGGAGCCCACGCCGACCACGCAGTCCACGCCCTCGAAGCGGGCCTGGATCTTCGCGGCGTTCTCCGGCGTGCAGTGGACGATGCTGTCCGGCTCGCTGATGACCAGCCACTCGACCTCGAAGCTCTCCTTGAGCTGGGCGTACACGGCCTCCTTGACGTTCTGCTCGTGCGTGTCGCAGATGAGCGTGGGGCCGGTGACCAGCAGGACCTTCTTCCCGCCGGTCAGGGAACGGACGCAGTCCGTGAGCTTCGCCACGGCGCCGTGCTCGATCAGGACGGCGTCCATCGCGATGTCGTGCAGCTTTTCCGGCTGCTCCTGATGGGCCATGATGTCCCGCAGCTCGTCCAGCTTCGAGGCGTCGGCTTCGATCAGACGTTTATCTAACATTTCACTCTTCTCCTTTTTGTGGCCCGGGGAGAGGGCCTCCCCGGGACGGTAAGCCTGCGCTCAGTCGAAGTCCAGCACGCGCTTCATGCGGATGAGCGTCAGACGGTTGCGGATGGCGGCGGAGATGTTCAGCGCCTCGTCGGAGAGCGCCGGGTCGATGCCGATGTGCTCGGGCAGGTACTTGCAGCCGCAGGCCTTGTACAGCGCCTCGAGCTCCTCCGGCTCGGGGATCGCGCTGATGATCTCCACGATCTCATCCCAGTGATCCACGATGTTCTGCGGGTCGAATTTGCCCAGGATATCCTTGTCCGGGGCGTTCTCCTTCATGATGCCGTCGTAGAGACGCTCGCCGAACTTCTCCATGACCCACTCGCTCGTCAGCGGCTCGAAGGGCTTCGCTTTCGGGCGCAGCTTCGCGAGGCGGTGATACTCCTTCACCGCGGCGAAGGTGCCGACGCCCACGCACTCGCCGTGGATGCCCTCGGCCTTCTCAAAGCGCGGCGGCTTCATCTCGACCAGGTGGGCCATCAGGTGCTCGGCGCCGGAGGCGGCGCGGGAGTTGTCCCAGAGCTGCATGGTCAGGCCGCTCTTCATCTGCGCCATCGTCATGGCCTCGTGGTCGATCTCGCCCGTGGCGGCCATCTTGTCGGCGGCCGCGCGCATGATGTCCAGCGCCTCCTGGGCCAGACCCGCGACCATCGGGCAGTAGTCCTCGCCCGAGACCAGCGTGGCCATCTTCCAGTCGGCCAGGGAGACGTACTTGGAGAGGATGTCGTTGATGCCGCTGGAGACGAGGCGGTGCGGCGCGCCCTTGATGATGTCGAGGTCTGCCACCACCAGCGCGGGCGCCTTCATGCTGATGGACTTCTTCTGCCCCTTGAGGATCACGGAGCAGATGCTGGCCGTGAAGCCGTCGGAGCTCGCGAGCGTCGGGACCGCGACGAAGGGGATCCCGAGCTTGTAGGCGGGATAGCGGCCGAAGTCCATGATCGTGCCGGCGCCGAAGGCCACGAGCACTTCGGGATTGTCCAGCTTCGTCATCATGTCCTCGATCAGCACATCCTCGCTGCGCAGGCCCTGCGCGGGCAGCACGATCTCCTGATCGGCCTTGACGTGCTTGCCCTTGGTCAGCTCATAGATGAAGCTGTCGTATACCACCGTGCGGCGTTTGTCGCCGAGGCCCACGGCCTGCATGTATTCCTCAAAGTGGCTGAGCGCGTCGTAATCCACGACGACCATCCTGGTCTCAAGCGTATGGTTGCGGCCGCAGCTGTACGGACCGACATATTTTGAACAATCCATAATCATAAGCATTACCTCTTTCCCGGTCCTCAGACCGTGCCCAGGCGGGAATAGCCGTCCCAGGCGAAAAGTTGTTTGACAGCCGCGTCGCCGCGGCAGGCGAGGATCTCGGCCAGATAGAAGACGTGGTCGCCGGCCTCGGTCTGGCCGACGAGGCGGCATTCAAAGGCCGCGCGGCTGCCGGAGACGAGGCTCGCGGGCACCGCGGAGGCGCTCTCCAGCGGGACGCCGAACTCGGCGGCCTTGTCGTGCTCGCGGCCGGAGCAGCGCCCGCAGGCGAGCGCCGCGTCGGCAAGCGCCTCGCCCACGACGCTCAGCGTGAAGAAGCCGCTGCGCTCGATGAGCGAGCCGCTCAGGCCCTTTTTGCTCAGGCACACGCCGAGCATGGGCGGATGGTTGGACAGGTAGGTCCACCAGGAGACCGCCATCAGATTGTCGCTCCCGTCCTCCTTGCGGACCGAGAGCAGCGCGAAGGGGGCGGGCGCCGTCAGACGCTGCGCCTGCCCGATGGGGATGCTGTTCACAGTCGTTTTTCTCCAATCTCCCGCAGCAGCAGGTCACGCCCGCGCTCCAGCTCCGCGAGCGGCGTGTTGGTCGCGTACTCCAGCACATAGAGCGGCTCGCCCGGAAGCGCGCGCATCGCGGCGAAGACCTCCGCCCAGGGGACGGTCCCCCGGCCGATCGGCAGGTGCGCGTCGCCCCCGCCGTCGTTGTCGTGCAGATGGAAGCCGCAGAGCCGATCCCCGAGCGCTCCGATCACGGCGGGGATATCCCAGCCGTTGACGTGCGCGTGCCCGACGTCCAGCAGAAAGCGGACGCAGGGGTCGATCCCGTCGAGCGCGTGGATAAACTCCTCCTGCGAGAACAGGGAGGAGCCGGGGCCGCCGATGTTCTCGTAGGCGATCGTGACGCCGCTGCCGCGGCAGAGCGCGACCATCTCCTCCAGCAGCCCGTAGGAGGCGTCCAGCGCGCGGGAAAGGCTGAAGTTCGAGTCCCGGTCGTAGTAGCCGGGGTGGTAGACGATCTGCGTCCCGCCGACCTCGCGGCAGAAGCCGAAGGCCTGCTTGTTCAGAAAGGCGGCGGCGTCCCGGAGAGCCTTGAGCGGCGCGGCGGGGTTCACGTCCCAGGCGGGCGGGTGCACGGAGAGGGGGACGCCGCAGCCCTTGAGCTGCGCGGCCAGCTCCGGCCAGCCGTCCGGACCGTGTTCCCAGGCGTCGCCGTCCATCATCAGCTCGACCTCGGGGACGATGCTGCCGAGACGCCGGACGTTCTCCAGCGGGGGACGGCAGAACAGAATGAATTCAGACGCTGAGATCCTCATGGCGTTACCTCCGCTCCGCCCCGGGGAGGACCCGGGACGGAGCCATGATCCGATCACTCGGAGAGATAGTCCTTATGCTTGACGCCCCAGAAGATGATGCCGAGGACGATCCAGATGGCGAGCATGATCCAGGCCTGCTTGTAGAGCGCGGCCGCGGAGCCGGGGATGACCATCAGGGCAATGAAGATGAGGGAGCACACGGCGCCGGCGATACCCCATTTCCGCATGGCGCCGTTGCCCTCCAGCTTGGCAAACTTCATGGCGGCAAGGCACACATACAGGAACACGACGGAGGTACCGAGGGAGGTCATGTCGACGATCCAGGCCAGCGCGCTGCGGCCGAACCAGGGCGCGACCAGGGCGATGAGACCGACGAACAGGACGGCCGCGACGGGGGCGCCGTCACCCTCGTGGCGCTTGGCGAAGACGGCGGGCAGAGCCTTCCGCTTGGCCATGGCGGCGATCAGACGGGCGGAGGCGATGAAGAAGCCGTTGATCGCGGAGAGGACCGCGCAGGCCATGGCAAAGCCGAGGATATAGAGGCCGGGCTTGCCCAGGGCTTTCTCGACGGCGGCGCCGGTGGCCCAGAAGGGATTCGAGTTCAGGAACTCGGACCAGGAGGCGAAGCCCTCCTGCTGGACGATGGCCGTCGTGATCGTGCTGCAGCTGTACATGATCCAGGCGGCGGCGATGGTGCTGACCATGAGCACCTTGGCCTTGGACTGGTCGAAGTCGTACTCCTCGCAGACCTGCGGGATGACGTCGAAGCCGACGAAGGCCCAGGGCGCCATCGACAGGATGACCGCGATGCCCGAGAGCACGCTCTCGCCGCGGCTGCCGGTCATCAGCGGGCGCATGTAGGAGAAGTTGGCGTGGCCTGAGAGGATGATGACGATCGGGAAGATGATGATGATCGCGGTCTGCGCGATGGCCAGGAAGGTCTGGGACATGAAGGCGACCTTGACGGCCTTGATGTTGATGAACATGAAGATCACGACGATCAGCATGGTCAGGATGATCTCGCCGAGATACACGTCGAAGCCGCCGATGTTCCACAGGTGGGTCTTCTGCAGGATCGTGCCCGGGAGCAGATAGCGGGTGATCAGGCCGATGGCCGTGCCGTTGAGCGGGATAAAGCTGATGTAGGCCAGCACGAGGAACCAGCCGCAGATGAACGCGTGCTTTTTGCCGAAGGCCTGGGTGACATACTCGAACTCACCGCCCTCGACGGGGTACTTGCGGATCAGGAAGCTGTAGCTCTGCGCGATGATCCAGGCCATGACGGCGGCCAGGAACAGGCCGATGAAGGTGCCGATGGGGCCGGCGGCGGGAAGGAAGGAGTTGCCCGGCATGACGAAGCAGCCCCAGCCGATGATCGAACCGAGCGCCACAGCCAGCACGTCGATCGGGCGCATCTGTTTTTTCATTTTTTACTCTCCTCTCTTGTTTTCACCTTTCTTGTTTTCAGGGTCCGCGGGAGACGACCTGCGGACCCTGCGGCGGCGTACGGGAAATGCTTATTTCGCCTTCATGTAGTAGGCGACGGCGATGAGGTTGTCACGGAAGCTGCCGGTCGGGACGAACTTCTTTTCGAACAGGGCGGAGCCCATCGTGAAGGTCCAGGGGCCGATGTCGAACATGGTGTCGATGCGCTTGAAGCTGTTGATGCTGCCGGCGATGCAGATCTTCGCGGGCACGGCCGCGCAGAACTCATAGGCCAGCTTCTCACCGTCGATCACATGGCGGTAGGCCAGGATGTCGAAGCCCTCGATGCCCTTGGCCATCAGGTCCTTCGCGTTCTGGATGATCTCCTCGTTCGTGCCCTCGAGGATGCTCGGGCTGCCGGAGACCTTGCCGACGAAGGGCAGATACTCCATGCCGTTGTCCTTGAGGAGCTTGGCGACGGAGTCGTAGTACAGCGTGCCCATCAGGTAGTCGAAGCCGCAGTCGATCGCGGTCTGCGCACCGTCAAGGCAGCTCGCCTCGTCGTAGGTCACGACCTCAAGGAAGGTCGTTTTGCCGGCGGCCTTCATGGCGGCGACCAGGGCCTTCATCTGGTCCTTGGGCAGGCCGACGTTCTTGAAGCCCCAGAGCTTGACCTGCTCGAGGTCCTTGCATTCCTCAAAAACTTCGGCCGCGTTCGGCACGGTCACGTCGTGGTGGGTCAGCATGATGATGATGTCGGGTCTCATTGTTTGCCTCCTGTTAATAAGTATTCTTGGTTTTGCGCGTGTGCGCAAAAGGAAAGACGGGTAAAACGCGCCCTAGGGCGAGAGCGCGGCGCTCAGCGCGGCATGCTCCGCCGCCGCGTCCTCCGGGAGGAGCGCGGCGTCCGCAGCGCCGAGCGCGGCGCGGGCGGCCTCGGCGTCGCCGGCCTCATAGAGCTGCGCCGCAAGCCGGAGCGCGGAGAGGGACGCCATCGCCGCGGCGGCCTCCTCCCCCTCGATGGCGGAGAAGGCCTCGCGCGCGGCGGCGTAGTCCCCGTCCTCGTAGAGGACCCCGGCCTCGATATAGGCCTTGAGCGCGGGGCGGTAGGTCTCCACCCAGCGGGGGGAGAGCATCAGCTTTTCCGCGGCCCGGAAGCGCCCGGCGGCCGCCAGACGCTGGGAGAAAAAGCCGGAGATCAGGAACACCGACAGCAGCAGCGCGGTGCCGAGGACGATCCGCCACCAGCTCATTTTGCCGAGGGTGCGGTACGTCCGCTGCGCGCGGATCTGCCGGTAAACGCTGTGGCGGTCGTCCATCCGCTACATCGGGCCGAGGAGCAGGTCCGGCAGCCAGGTGCAGAAGCCGGGGATAAAGGTGGTCAGGGCCACGACGATCAGATCGACCACGATCATGACCATCATCCAGGGGATCAGCTTGGTCACGCCGGTCTTGACGACGGTGACGGTGACGAAGAGGTAGGAGCCCACGGGCGGCGTCAGACCGCCGATGATCGTGCAGAGCGTGAACATCAGGCCGAACTGGACCATGTTGCACCCGAGCTTCTGGAGCAGCGGGTAGACCAGCGGCAGCACCACGGGCATGACCGCCACCGGCTCCATGAAGCAGCCGATCAGCAGCACGAAGCCGCCGACGAGCAGCATGATGACGGTGGGGGAGCCGGAGGAGACGTTCATCAGCCACTCCTGGAAGACGCGTCCGAAGCCCTCGACCGTGAAGATGTAGGCGAACATCGTGGAGGCGGCGTAGAGCGACAGGACCTGGCCCGTGCCCTCGGCGGCCTTGAAGAGGACGCTCACGATCTTCTTGACGTTGAGCTCCTTGTAGAAGAAGATGCCGACGACCAGGCCGTAGACGCAGGCGATGGCGCCCGCCTCGGTCGGCGTGCAGAAGCCGGCGGTGATGCCGACGATGATGATGAGCGGCATCAGCAGCGCCCAGAAGCAATCCTTCAGGGCCCGGAGGACCTTCATGCCGTCAAACTTCCCGCCGTAGTCGATGCCGTGCTTCTTGGCGTAGAAGTGGCAGATGATCATCAGGATGATGCCGATCACGAAGCCGGGGGTGTAGCCGGCGAGGAACATGCGCGTGATGGACAGGCCCGTGATGGCCGCGAACATGATCATGACGTTGCCGGGCGGGATGATCGGGGCGGTCGAGGCAGCGCCGGCGATCATGGCGCCGGTGAACTCCTTTTTGTAGCCGATCTTCTCCATGTCCGGGGCGGTGATGGAGCCGATGGCCGCGACCGCGGCCGTGCCGGAGCCGGAGACCGCGCCGAAGACCATGTTGGCCGCGACGCAGACGATGCCGACGCCGCCGCGCAGCCAGGAGAACAGAGCGGAGCAGAACTGGATGATCCGCTTGGACAGACCGCCCTGGTTCATGATGGTTCCCGAGATCATAAAGAAGGGGATCGCCATCAGCGTAAAGGAGTTAACGCCGCTGATGAAGCCGCGGCAGTTCATGTACATCTGCAGCGGCCCGTCCCCGAGCAGGACGGCCAGGAAGCCCGCTCCGAGCAGGGAGAAGGTGATGGGCACGCCGAGCAGCATCAGCGCGAGCAGCGAGATACACGCGATCACCAACATTACTGCGTCACCTCCCCTTCGTTGATCTTCTCAAATTCCGTCTTTTCCATGGTGCCGTTCCAGAGCGCCTTGACCTTGCCCGGGGTGATGCGCAGATAGCCGAGCACCATCGCGATCGAGCCGACCACGTAAGAGTCGTACAGCACCCACTGGGGCCAGCCGGTGCCGGTCAGCTTGGTCGGGGCGTAGATCTTGACCATCTTGAAGGCCGCCGGGAGCAGCGCCAGCAGGAAGAAGCAGGAGAGCGTGCGCGTGAGCGTGTAGAGCACGGCACGGACCTTGTTGTTCTTGACAAGCTCCTGCAGCAGGTCGAGCGTGACGTGGTCGTCCGCCCGGGCCGTCATGGAGGCGCCGACGCAGGTGACCCAGACCGCGCAGAGGATGACGATCTCCTCCGCCGCGCGGAAGGAATGGTGGAAGGCGTAGCGGCCGACGGTGTTCACGAAGCAGACCGCGATCATGATCGCGAGCAGGAGCGCGCAGAAGTATTTGATGACGATTGCGAGGATATCGTCCACTTTGCGGTATACAGCTAACAGATTCTTCATAAACCGACCTCTTTCTGTGGGGAAATTTTGTCGGAGGGATTTGCCGGAGACGGGAAAATGCCCGTCATAGTTTTCCGGAGAGCCCGGAATGGGCTCTCCGGAAAAAGAGCTTTATATGTGCGTTTCGATGGGAAGCGGCTTATTTCGCGTTGGCCGCGACATACTCGAGCGCCTCGTTGAAGACTTCCTCCACGCCCCACTCGGCGATCTTGGCGTCACGGAACGGGGTGTCGGCTTCCTTGAAGGCGGTGAAGGCTTCCTCGGTCGGGGTGATGACCTCGACGCCGGCGGCCTTGATGTCGTCCAGCAGCGCGCCGTTGACGATCTCGCGGTCATAGCACTGCTCGATGCTCTTCTCCTTGAAGACGGAGATCAGGATCTCCTGCAGATCCTCGGGCAGCTGCATCAGGTTGGACTTGTTGATCATCAGCAGGTTCAGAGAGGCGATGTGATAGGTCTCGATGTACCAGTGGAAGCCCTCCTGCTGGCCGCGGGCCAGGATGGAGGCGGGGTCGGACTCAAAGCCCTCGATGGTGCCGTTGGCAAGGCCGGTGATGACCTGAGAGGAGCTCATGGCGGTGGGAGCGCAGCCCCAGCCCTCGACGGTGGCCATGTAGACGTCAGACTGCGGGACGCGGATACGCAGGTTCTTGCAGTCGTCCACGGTCTCGACCTTGAACTTCTCGGCGGTGCACAGGCAGCGGATGCCCTGGCTCAGCGCGCCCAGGCAGTACAGGTCGATGCCGGCTTCCTCCAGCTGCTTGTTGGTCAGCTCGGGCAGGACCTCGCCCAGCGCGTTCATCTGGGAGTAGTTGTCCACGACATAGGGCAGCTCGGACCAGCCGATCGCGTCAATGCCGCCGACCGTGCCCCAGACGGAGGGGCCGGAGAGGCTCATATCCAGTGTGCCGGCGAAGACCTGCGGGATCAGCTCTTCCTCAGAGCCCATGACGCCGCCGGGGACGCAGTCGATCTTCAGACGGCCTTCGGATTTCTCCTCGACCTCCTGGATGGCCTTGTTGATCCACAGGGACTCATGGCCGCCGGCCTCCTCGGCCGCGAAGATGTGATAGAAGGTCAGGGTGTAGACGCCCTTTTTCTCGCTGACGGCATAGGCCGAATTGACGCCGACGAGCGCCACGAGCATGACGAGCATCAGCGTGAACGCCAGGATTCTTTTCGCTTTTTTCATTGGGATCCTCCTTTTGAATGATGTGTTCTTCCGTTTGTCATTTTTCACAAATGACTACTGCTGTGATTCTACTTCTTTTCGTTTTGCTTGTCAAGTTGCCTAAAAAACGTGAGAGAAAAAAATTTATTTCGACTTTTCCTCCAAAAAGCCCGAAAGACGTTCTGTTTCACATGTTTTTTTCTTTTTTCCCCAAAAAGACAGGAAAAATTTTGTGCATGTTTTTTTCACGGAACACGGCGCGGGCGTGTGAGGCCCGCGCGAAAAGATAACAAGCCCCGGACGGCTTAGCCGTCCGGGGCTTGTTTGGGTGTGCCCGGGGAGAGACGCGGCCCTCAGCGGGCGTAGTCGTGAAGAAGCCGGGCGCGGGTAGGGGAGCGCAGCTTGCGCAGAGCCTTGGATTCGATCTGGCGGATGCGCTCACGGGTCACGTGGAAGATCTCGCCGACCTCCTCGAGGGTCCGCGCCTTGTTGTCCTCCAGCCCGAAGCGCAGCACGATCACGCTCCGCTCCCGGGGGGTCAGGGTGTCCAGCGCCTCGCGGATGTCCCGGTCGCGTGCGGTGATCTCCGCCTGCTCCTCGGGGTCCGGAGCGGAGGGGTCGGGCAGGAAGTCCACGATGTGGGAGTCCCCGTCCTCGCCCACGGGGGTGTCGAGCGAGACGGTCTCGTTGTTGAGACGGAGCACGGCGGTCACGCGGTCGGGCTCCCAGCCCAGCTCCGCGGCGAGCTCCGCGGCGGTGGGCTCGCGGTTGAGCTTCATGGACAGAGCGCGGGAGGCGCCGCGGAGCTTGTTGACCGACTCGGTCATATGTACCGGCAGACGGATCAGCAGGCCCTGGTCTGCGATGGCGCGGGTGATGGCCTGCCGGATCCACCAGGTGGCGTAGGTGGAGAACTTGAAGCCGAGCGCGGGATCGAACTTGGCCACCGCGCGGATCAGGCCGATGTTCCCCTCCTGGATCAGGTCCGCCAGCGGCAGCCCCCGGTTGCAGTAGCGCTTGGCGATGGAGACCACGAGACGGAGGTTCGCCTCGATCATCACCTGCCGGGCCTCGGGATCGCCCTCGGCAGCGCGCCGGGCGATCTGCTCCTCCTGCTGAGCGCTCAGCAGGGAGAAGCGGCCGGTCTCCTTCAGGTAGAGGCCGAGAGAGTCGGCAAGCTGGCTGGACTGGAGCTCCTTTTCGGCCTCGTCCAGCTCCTCGGCGCTGACCTCCTCCACGGAGCGCAGGTCCTTCTCGTCGGGCTGCCGAGCCTCCGAAAAGATGGCGTTTTCGTTGTCCTGGTTCATGCACAGTCTCCTTTCTTTCTCTGAGATGTTTGCCCTCCACTTCTATTATACCATATTTGGCATGGTGTTATGTAAACAAAACGTTATTTTTCGACCGGTTTTACGAAAAATTTACAAAAGCACCCCCGCCGGGAGGGCAGGCCGCGGCGTCCGGCCCGGTGCGGCGGGTCGGGATCCGGGCGGACGTATTCGGCTTAGACGACGGCCGAAGCGAAAAGTTCCCCCAAAAAAAGAAAAAAAGAGACTGCCCCATGAACCGCATCGTCATGCGCGAAGCGAAGAATGATACGGGATCCTGGGACAGCCTCTTTGCGCGCCGGGGCGCTCAGAGCTCCAGATAATACGGGCAGATGCCCGTGTAGTCCCCGGACTTCAGGCGGAAGACGGCCGGGATCGTCCCGAGGGGCCGGAAGCCGAGCCGCTCGTAGAGCCGCCGCGCGGAGAGGTTGTTCTCCGCGACCGCGTTGAACTCGAGCACGCGGAAGCCCGCCAGGCGCGCCTGCTCGACGCAGTGGAGGACGAGCTGCTCGCCGAGGCCCTTGCCGCGGCACTCCTTTTTCACGGCGTAGCTGGCGTTGGCGACAAGGCTCAGCCGGCCGGAGAAATTGGGGTGCAGGATGTACGCGCCGAGGATCTTGCCCCGCCAGTCCTCCGCGACGCCCGTGTAGGTCTGGCCCGTGAAGTAGGCGGCAGCCTCG
This sequence comes from Oscillospiraceae bacterium, assembly GCA_017535865.1. Classification (GTDB taxonomy): domain Bacteria; phylum Bacillota; class Clostridia; order Oscillospirales; family Oscillospiraceae; genus Limivicinus. Next base: position 15,496 of record JAFXTM010000001.1, on the reverse strand, counting down.
CGCCAGGCGAGGGGGCTCTCCTCCGCAAAGGCGCAGCCCTCCTCGATGACCTCGTTCCAGATCGCCGTGACGGCGGGCAGATCGTCTGCCTCCAGCCGACGGATCACGATATGCTCCATATCATGCCTCCTTAGCAGGCGGGTATTCGTTGCAAAGCAGCCGGTAGGGCGGCTCGTCCTCCTCGATCGTGGGGAAGCGGCCCACGGGCGGCTCAAAGCGGTTGTCGGTGTTGTCGTCGTTGCACTGGCTGACCTCGCCGAGCAGCACGGCGCCGCTGCCCGGCTCCACGCTGAAATCGTGGTACAGCCGCTGCTGGATGTGGATGCTCTCGCCGGGCGTGAGACGGATCTGCGTCCCGGCCGGGACCGTATAGGTCCGCCCGTCGGTGTGCACGGTCACGTCGCTCTCCCGGTCGACGGACTCGTCCGGGAGGGAGTTGTAGACCCGGATGAGGATGTTGCCGCCGCCGCGGTTGATGATGTCCTCCGTCTTGTACCAGTGAAAGTGGTTTGGGCTGTACTGGCCCTCTTTCACATAGAGGAGCTTTTCGGCGTAGACCTTCGGGTACTTATCGGCCAGCGCACGATTGCCGTTGCGGATGGTGATGAGCGACATGCCGACCCGGTCGAAGTCGCCCAGACCGTAGTCGGTGATGTCCCAGCCGAGCATGCAGTCGCGCACCTCGTCGTACTCGTGCGAGAGCGTCTGCCAGTCCTCGGGGGTGAAATGGCAGAAGGGGGGCAGGTAGCAGCGCTCCCGGACGCACATGGCCTCCAGCTCGCGCAGGGCCCGGTTGATCTCCGATCGTTTCATGGCTTTGCCCTTTCCCGCTGAGAGACTTCGCCGCTCAGTAGAGGATCAGCGCGATGAACTCCAGCGGCTCGTCCCCGTCGTTGACCAGACCGTGGCACTCCCCGTTGCTGCAGACGGCCGTGTCCCCCGGATGGACGCGCACCGGCGTCCCGTTGTCGCTGTAAAGGCCGCTCCCCTTGAGAAAGTAGAAGATCTCGTTGTCGCCCTCGTGCCGGTGCTCGCCGATGGTACGGCCGGGCGCGAGGACCATGTGGTTGAACAGCCGCCCCTTGCCGTAGAGCTCCTCGACGCCGTTGAGGATCTTGCGCATCTCCGTCTCGCCGCTGCCGCCGCGGATGCACTTGAATTCGACCGCCTGTTCCTGTTTCGTTCTGACCATGTCGCTTTCTCCTTTCCGTATTTCCGAAACGCGTTTCGCAATGGACTATTTCAAAAACTGCCGCGCGAGGATCTCGCCGATCTCCGCGGTGCTCACGTCGCAGCAGGTGTTGAGGACCGAGTTGTTGTTCTCCCAGCGCGGCAGGATCGCCGCGATCTCCTCCGCCGTCATCGTGACGGCGAGTTCCGGCAGGCAGAGGCGGACCAGCCGCTCGAGCTCCTCCCGGCTCAGCCCCAGCTCCCGGTAAAAGCGGGCGGCGTAAGCGGGCGTCTTTTCCTGCGCGAGGGTGAGCAGCGCAGGCAGGAAGCGCGCGCTGGCAAAGCCGTGAGGGACGCCCCAGCGCTCCGTCAGGTAGTAGCCGACGTTGTGCGCAAAGCAGGTGCCGGTGTCGTTGATGGCGAGCCCGCCGAGGAGCGACGCGTCGTACAGCTCGTCCCGCCGGATGGGGCCGCCCTCCGCCGCTTCCAGCAGCGGGGCGTACAGCAGCCGGATCCCGCGGATCGCGAAGGCGCGGGATATGTCGTCCGCCTTGCGGTTGAAGTAGCTCTCCGCGCAGTGGCTGAGCACGTCGATCCCGGTGGAGAGGGTGACCGGCAGCGGCAGGCCCGCCGTGTAGCGCGGATCGCCGAAGGCCGCGGCCGCGTAGAAGCGGTCGTCGTGGAGGCTGTGCTTCCGCCCGCGGCTGTCCGTGAGGACCGACACCTTCGTCACCTCGCTGCCCGTCCCGGCAGTGGTGCCCACCAGCAGGATCGGCAGGGGAGGCCGCTCCCAGCGCTTCTGATAAAAGCCCTCCTCGTCGAGGGCGGGATTCGCGGCGAAGACCGCGGCCGCCTTCGCGGCATCCAGCGCGGAGCCGCCGCCGATCCCGACGACGAAGGCCGCGCCGAAGGCGTGGGCCGCCCGCCCGGCGGCGATGCAGGAGCGCACGGACGGGTTCTGCTCGATCTCATTGTACACGCAGGACGCGGTGCCGTTTCTCTCCAGAACGGCGGATACGTCCGCGAGCGCGCCGCTCTTCACGGCGGCGCTGCGCCCCGTGATCAGCGCGCAGCGGGACCCGAGGCCCTCGAAGAACGCGGCGTTCTTCTCCACTGCTCCCTCGCCGCTGAAGACGCGTACGGGCATATAGTGCTTCATGGCAGTTCTCTCTCCCTCTCAGGCCCGGCGGACTCGATCGCCGGGCGCCTGAATCTGTTATAGGCGAGCGGCGCGAAATTGTCAACCTGTATTTTTCGTCCGCGCCGACGGGCCGAAGGCAAAAAAAGAGGTATTTTTTTCACCTTTTTTGCCCTGTGAGGCCCGTCTGCCTCTTTACTCTGCGGGAAAAAACTGGTATAATATGGACATGATTCGATTGATCACGACATCAACGAAAACCGGAAGACCTGAAAAATCAAAAAATACAGAAAAGGAGACAGAAAAATGAACAAGACCGAACTTATCAAGAAAGTCGCCGCCGAGAACGAGCTCACCCAGAAGGACGCCGCCGCTCTCGTCAACAGCGTGCTCGGCTCCATCATGGATTCCCTGGCCGCCCGCGAGCCCGTCACCCTCTTCGGCTTCGGCAACTTCACCTGCAAGCACCGCGACGCCCGCACCGGCCGCAACCCCGCGACCGGCAAGAAGATCAAGCTGCCCGCGAGCAATACGCCCGTGTTCAAGGCGGCGAAGGCCTTCAAGGAGAAAGTCAACTGATCGATCCGCGATCCGCGAGCGCGGGAGGGCAAAGTCCCTCCCGCGCTTTTTGCCGCGCGGACGAGCAGGCGGCCCGCTGTTATATCGTATACGATACAGGCAAAACGCGCCCGGTTTTTCCCGGGCGCGTCGTGCTTGCAGACGAATCTGTAATCCACCGGCCGGGCCGGCGGGTCGTTCATTCGCTGTGCTTGCCGAAGCGGCGATCCGCTTTTTGAATAAGCTCACGTCCCGAGCCGCGGATTCAAAAACCGTGCTCTGGGCGTATCGTTATCTGCATATCGAGAGAAGGATCATCGTCTGTCGAGCCTTATTTGATCGCCTCCAGAACGGGTGCGAGATAGGCCCTGTCCGTCCAGTCGTGCTTTTGATCGCCGGCCTCCAGCAAGGCCTTTTCCCAGATCGCGCGGTCCTCGGGCTTCTTTTTCGCAACCGCTTTTCGAAGCATCCTGCAAAGCGTCCTGTCGGCAAGGGACATGGCCTCCGGATCCCAGGCGCCGCGGCAGTAGAAGCACGGCAGCCCGGCCAGGGAGCCTTTCAGGTTGTGAGCCGCGATCTGCCGAAACACCGTTTCCTCATAGGGAGAAGCGCCGTCGCAGAAAACGATCACCTTCTTCTCCCGAAGCTGCGCGCCGTTCTTTTTCAGGAAAGACAGGCCCGCAATGCCGGAGGCGTAGATCCCGCCGCCGAGCAGGATCGTATCATATCGCTTTACGTCTTCGATCTTCGCCTTCCCGGTCTCGATGCACGCGAAGCCGGTCTCTTCGGCCAGCCATTCGGCGTAGCGCTTCGTTGCCCCGTATCTGGACGTATACAGAATGATTCCCTTCATGCTTCGATCTCCTTACAGTCCGTAGAAATCGAGAAAACGGCGGGTCTCCTCTTTGCCCGGCGCCGACAGGACCGCCTGGCATTCTCCCTGTTCGATCAGCTCGCCCTGCTGCAGCACGAGCACGCGGTCGGCGATCCGCCGCGCCTGCGAGATGCTGTGGGTGATGAGCAGCACCGCGCAGCCCGTCTCATGGCAGGTCTCCCGGATCAGCTCCTCCGCTGCCAGCGTGGATTCCATGTCCATGGCCGTCGTCGGCTCGTCGAGGATGAGCAGATCGTAGCGGTTCATCAGGATGCGGCAGAGCGCCATGCGGGCCGTCTCGCCGCCGGAGAGCTTCTTCGCGCTCTGTCCGGCCAGCGCGTCGATGGAAAGCGCTTTCATCAGCGCGGCGGCGCGCGCGGGGTCGTTCCCGTTCGTCAGGATGTTCTTCTCCGTGCTCATGCGGAAGGGGAAACTCTTCTGCGCCAGATAGCCGACGGAGACGCCCGGGAGGATCGGCCTCTTCTCATCGGCGCGTTCGATCCCGGCCAGGACCTTGGCGAGAGTGGATTTCCCGCTGCCGTTCGGGCCGATGACCGCGGTGATCCGTCCTTCTGCGAGCTCCAGCTCCGGCAGCTCCAGCACCCTGCGCCTGCCGTAGGTCTTGGAAAAAGCCTTCGCCTTCATCGGTTCAGCCTCCCCTGCATCAGACTGAGCACGACGTTCACCAGCAGCGAGAGCGTCAGCAGGATCAGACCCAGCGCGATGCCCAGCGTAAAGCTGCCGCGGTTGGTGTACATCATGATCGCCGTGGTCATCACGTTGGTCTTCCAGGCGATCGCGCCGCCGACCATGGCCACGGCGCCGACCTCGGCGATGGCGCGCGCAAAGCTCAGCAGATAGGCTGAGAAGATCGAATACAGGCACTCGTTGATCAGCAGCCTGTATTCTTTGAGCCGACCGAAACCGAGCCCTCTGGTCGTTTCGCGCAGCGCGGGCGCGGTGTCGGCCACGAAGGTCTCCATGACGCCGACGATGATCGGCGTGATCAGCACGACCTGGGCGATGATCATCAGCTTCACCGTGAAGAGCAGGTGAAGACGCCGGAAGGGCCCGACGCCGGAGAAGAGCATGTAGAACAGCAGACCGCAGACCACCGGCGGCATGCCGATCAGCGTGCGGTTGAGCACCAGCAGCACCCTGCGCCCGGGGAAACGCTCCGCCCCGAGCAGGATCCCGATCGGCACGCCGATGACAAGCGCGAGGATCGAGCTCGTCACGCAGACCTTACCGGTGGTCGAGAGGATATTCAAAAGTTCCGGATCGGCCGAGAGGATCAGCTCGATCGCCTTTCGGATGGAAGAGCCCATGCAACACAGTCCTTTTGAGAATAGCCGCGGAGACGAACTCCGCGGCTATTATTCTACTTGATTATCTGCCCGAAATCAACCCATGACGCCGTCGTTGGCAAGGAAGGTGAGGAAGGTCGCCTTATCCGTAAGGATGTAAGCGCCCATCTCCTCGGCCATGACGAGGCACGCGCCCATGCCGGTGTTCGCGGAGACATACCAGTCGGTGTAGTCCTTGAAGCTCTCGGCCTCGGCGGTGATGCCCAGCTCCTCGGGCCAGAGGCTGATCTCCTTGGTGTGCGTGCCGGAGCCGTCGCCGCGGGAGATGAAGGTGAACTTGCCGTCGGCGATCGCCTTGAAGGCGGCCTTGACGTCGGCGGCGTCCTTCACGCCGGCCGGATCGGCGGAGGGGCCGCAGAGCACGAAGTAGTTGTACATCCAGTTCAGGCGCTCGGCTTCCATGCCGTCGAGCACATAGGAGAAGCCGTCCGCGATGAAGGCCTCCTCCTGCTGCTTGGAGTGGACGAGGATCAGGTCGGCGTTGCCCATCTTGGCGTTGGCGATGGACTTGCCGGTGCCGGCGGAGTAGACCTCGACCTCATAGCCGTACTTCTCCTCGAAGATCGGCAGCAGGTAGCCCAGCAGGCCGGAGTCGTTGACGGAGGTGGTGGTGGAGAGGCGGATCTTCTTCGTCTCCTCGGTGGCGGCGGGGATCTCGGCGGTGGAGACGGGACGGCCGTCCTTGAGGTAGAACAGGTACTCGCCGTATTCCTCAAAGCCGTAGTTCGCGGCCAGCTCCTGGCCCTCCTCGGAGAGCAGCCAGTTGATCAGCGCCGCGGCTCCGACGGTGTTGAGCTCCACATCGTCGACTGCCTTGCCGTCGGCGTCCGCAAAGGGCGCGTCGGGGTTGACGGCCAGCAGGCTGTAGTTGTTGATCATGGCGTCGTCGGCTTCCTTGAGGATGCAGGTATCGACGACCAGCGCGTCGGCGGCCAGCGCGGGAACGCCCAGCGCGAGAAGCATGACGAGAGCCAGCAGCAGGGAAAGCGTCTTTTTCATGGTCTTTTCCTCCATACAAAAAAATTCCTCCCTCCGGAACAAGACAGACGCAGAAAACCTGCGCCGCGTTCTGTTCCCGGAAAGAGGCTCGTCCACCGCATTGCGGAAAACGTATTCGGCTTTCAAAGTATAGCACAGCCGCCGTCGGATTTCAATTTCGCCTGTTCGGATTGTGCCAAACAGCACGAAACGGCACGAAACGGGACAAACAAAACAGCATACAATTCCTGCCCGGTTGTGTTATAATGATCGTGATGCGAGGTGAGCTGTATGGTAATACGGGAAATCTGGGCGATCCCCCGCGAAAGGATCGAGCGCTTCTTTCGATCACAAAACGACGTCCGGCCGGACGGCAACGGCGGTTTTTCCTTCGGGCGGTGTGAGATCCGCATCACGTCGATGCCGGAACGGGAAACAGGGCGGCTGCGCTTCCCGCAAACCCGGATGGAGTTCGAGGGTCCTGAGGCAGACACGGATAAGATCCACCGGCGCTTTGTCCTGCAGTTCATTTCCGCCGGAGGATGACAGGAAAACAAAAACAGCCCGTACTGCGCGACTTTATGCCGCGCTGCACGGGCTGTTTTCTGCACGCTGCAAGATCAATCGTCCACGCCGACCATCACGTTGCTGGCCTTGATGACGGCATAGGCCTCGCCGCCGACCTTGAGGCCGAGCTCGCGGATCGAGGACATGGTGATGACGGAGCTGATGACGATGCCGCCGCCGAGGTCGATCTTGACGACGCCGTTGACCGCGCCGTCCTGGATCTCCACGACGGTGCCCTTGAGCTGATTTCTTGCGCTGAGTTTCATAGAGAGATTCTCCTTTCCGAATGTGGTTGAAAACGCGGGTATTGTATCCCAAGACTCCCCGTTCTGCAAGCGCGGAAGGAAAGCCTGTGCGAAACAGCACGGAACGATACGAAATCAGACGGCGAGCTCGCCGCCGACGCGCGTTCCGATCGCTTCCGCCTCCGCCGCGGCCGAGTCCGCCAGGTCGTGCACCCGATGGCAGTTGCCCACATAGGACAGCCAGTCGGGATCGCCGAGTCCCCGCACAAGCTCCCGCTCAGGGATCAGGCCCAGAGCGGTGACAAGCGTGTCGCAGGGCAGAAGCTCCTCCGCGCCGCTGTCCAGATTCCGCAGCGTGACGCCGCGGAGCCTCCTCTCGCCGTGGAGCGCCGAGACAGTCGTGCGGCAGCGCAGCGGGATCTGATACGGCTCGATGCAGCGGCGGTAATTCCGCGCCATGCCGCCGCAGCGGGGTCCCTGTTCGATAACGGCGATCACATGCTTTCCGGCCAGCACGAGCTGCCGGGCCATGATCAGCCCCAGATCCCCGCTCCCGAGGATCAGTACTTCCCGCCCGACGTCCTGCCCGCGCAGGTTCATCATCTCCTGCGCCTGCCCTGCGGTGAAGATCCCGGCGGGACGCGTGCCCGCCACGGGGAGCGAGCCGATACTTCTCTCCCGGCAGCCGGAGGCGAGGATCAGGCGTTCAAAGCGCCACTCGCTCAGCCCGCCGCGGCCGGACAAAACGGCGGTCTTATCGCCGCGGACCGCCAGCACCTCCGTGCCGAGTGCGAGGCGCACGCCGGTCTGCGCCAGCCGCTCCGTGATCCGGTCTGCGTAAGCGGGGCCGGTCAGCTCCGCGCCGTAAGCCGCAAGCCCGAAGCCTTCATGAAGGCATTGCGGCAGGATGCCGCCGGGCCGCTCCCGGCGGTCGACGAGCAGGATATCCCGACAGCCCGCCTCCCAGGCGGCGAGAGCCGCCGCGATCCCGGCCGCGCCCGCGCCCACGATCAGAAGCTCAGTCTTCATGCGGCCTGCCTCCCAACACTTCGGAGCCCGCGCCGTCTTTGGTGACCGCGCTCTCCGGGATGCCCAGCTCCCGCGCGAGGAGCGCGAGAAGCTTTTGCTGGCAGCGGCTGCCCTGACAGCGGCCCATACATGCGCCGGTACGCCGCTTGATCCCGTCCAGCGTCACGGCGCCGCGGCGGACGGCCTCGAGCACCTCCGCCTTTGTGATATCCTCGCAGCAGCAGACGACTTCGCCGTAATCGGGATCGGAGCGGATGACCGCGGCTCGCTGCTCCCAGCTCATGCCGCGAGCTTTTCTGATCCCTCTCCTGCGCGGGTCAAAGCTCTCATCGGGACCCGCGTTCAAAAAGGCGGCGGCCTGTTCCGCCGCGAAACGCCCCAACTCGTCGGCACAGGTAAGGCCGGGCGTCTTGATGCCGATCATGCTCCAGAAGCCGGGCGCGGGATGCTCGATCACAAAGCTGCCGATGCTGCTGCCGTCCTCCCGCCGGGGATTCGGACGCACGGCGGCAAAGGAACGGATGGTCCCGCCGAGATCCAGCCCGGGCAGAACGAACTCCGCGCGCTCACGGACGAAGGCGAGTCCTTGTTCACTCACGGCAAAATCGACCTCGCCGGCCCGCTCCGAGGGACCGAGGAGCAGACTGCCCTCTACCGTGGGCACGGCGTTGAAGCCCTTGCCTCCGTCCTCCGGCTCATACTGGATGATGTGCGCCGGCCTGTTGTCCGTCACCCTGTCCAGGATCAGATAATCCGCCCCGTCGGGGACGATGTGCACCTCGGAGGGGAACAGCGTCTCCTGCACCTTGTCGGCGTACAGCCCCGCGCAGTTGAGCACCGCACGGCAGGCAAAGACCTCCCGATCGGTCTCGATCCGATAGCCCTCCGCCGTTTTTCGGACGCCCAGCACGCGGGTGTTGAGGAAGAGATCCGCGCCGTTGGCTGCCGCGTTTTCCGAGGCCGCGATGCCCAGCTCCCAGGGGTTGACCGTCCCGGCCGTCGGCGCGTACAGGGCGGACCGGACGCCGGGCGCGAGGGAGGGCTCCAGCTCCCGCGCCTCTTCCCCGGAGAGCAGGCGCAGGCCGGGAACGGCCATGGACAGACCGTTTCTGTACTTCTCCCGTAAAACCGCGTCGGCCCTTTCTCCGCAGCTCAGCATCAGCGAGCCGCAGCGGGAGAAGGGCACGTCCAGTTCCGTGCAGAGCTCGGCGAAACGGGTATTGGCCCGGACGGTCATCTCCGCCTTGAGCGAGCCGGGCTTATGGTCATAGCCCGGGTAGACGATAGCCGTGTTGGCGCGGGAGACGCCGGTACAGACGTCCTCCCGCGCCTCGATCAGCGCGATATGCAGTTTGCGGCGGCAGAGGTTTCGGGCGGCAAAGCAGCCGAGCAGGCCGCCGCCGATCACAACAACGTCAAACTCGCGCATCAGAACACGTCGATGATCTCACCGGGGCGGTCGAGCGTATAGCCGCCCATGGCCTCGATCCGTTCGCGGAACTCCCGGCTCCTCAGCGTGCGGATGAGCTGCTTGACCAGCCCCGTGTTCCAGACCTTTTCCGGGATCAGCAGGTCGTATTCCTCCACGCAGATCGGCAGAAAATCCAGATCATAGAGCTTCGCCGCGGAATAGATGCCCATGCCGGCGTCCGCGCTGCCCCCGGCGATCTGCACGGCGACGGCGTTGTGGGTCACTTCCTCGCGCTCATAGCCATACACCTGATCGGGATCGACGCCTTCCTTCCGGCAGAGATAATCTGTCAGGATGCGCGTGCCGGAGCCCTTCTGGCGATTGACGTAGCGTACGCCGTCCCGGGCGACGTCCGCAAAGCGGCTCAGACCGAGGGGATTTCCTTTCTGCAGCATCAGCCCCTGCTGACGGCCTACGCAGCGCACCAGATACACGCCGCCGTGCGGGAAATACTTTTTGATATACTTGCGGTTGTATTCGCCGGTCTTCGTGTCCAGCAGGTGGATGCCCGCCGCATGAGCCTCGCCCCGGCGGATGGCCATGATGCCGCCCATGGAGCCGACGTGGGCGGAGGAGAGGAAGATGCGCCTGTCTTCCCGGTGGATCAGATCCGTCAGCTCGTCGAGCAGCGGGTCGTGGCTGCCGATGACGACCAGCGTGTTTTTGAGCTGCCCCCTGTCTTTTAGGAGCCGGACGCGAACCTGTTCGCCCCCCGTATAGCCCTCTTTGCCCTGCGGCACCTCGAGCATGCCGTCCGCCTTCATGAAGGAGGACACCACGCCGCTGCCGCGCGGCAGGGGGGAGGCCATGAGCGAGTCGCCCACGTAGCCCATGCGCAGGCGCACGTATTCCCGGTATTTCAGACCGGACACGACCGGACGCGTCAGCTTGGCGCAGGTGTGGCTGCCCCTGTCGCTTTCCCGCCCGTACCAGGCGTCGATCAGCGGCTGCAGGAATTCCTCGATCACGATGATGCCTGACACCGGATAGCCGGGTACGCCCAGGATCGGCCTGGCGCGGCGAAAGCCCAGGATCGCGGGCTTGCCGGGCTTGATGGCGATGCCGTGATAAAGCACCTCCCCGATCTCCCGGACGGCCGCGGTGGAATAATCGTCCCGCCCGGCGGAGGAGCCGGCGTTGAGGATCACCATGTCGCACTCGTTGGCGGCCCTGGCGACCATGTCCCGGATCGCGTCGAACCTGTCCGGCACGATGGGATAGGTCTTCGGCTCCGCGCCCCAGCCTCTCAGCATGGCGGAAAAGATGGAGGAGTTGAACTCCAGAATATCGCCGGGCTTCGGGTCGGCGCAGGGCGGGATGATCTCGTCGCCGGTGGGGATGATACCCACGATCGGTTTGCGGATGACCTCTGCCTCGAGGACGCCGCCCGCGATCATGCCGCCGATAGCGGCGGGCGTGATCTCCATGAAGCTCGGCAGGATCATCTCCCCGGCGCAGATGTCCTCGCCGATCTGGCGGATATGCTGCCAGGGTGCGGCGGCCGCGTGGATCGTGACGCTGCCGTCGTCGTTTTTGACGAGGTCCTCCACCATGATGACCGCGTCGCAGCCCTCGGGGATCGGGTCGCCGGTATCTACCACTGCGAACTGATCCCCGGAGAGCGTGACGGGCGTGGTCTCGGTGGCGCCGAAGCTGTCCCTTGCCAGGAGCGCGATGCCGTCCATGGCGCTGGCCGCGTAGTGCGGGGCGTTGATGCTGGCGTAGACCGCCCGGGATGTGATGCGGCCGCAGGCCTCCTGGACCGGGACAGTCTCGACCTGCATGGAAAAGCCGTTTTCCCGCAGCTTCCAGAGGTATTCTTTTTTCGCCTGTTCCAGCGGAATGTTGGTCAAGTATTCAAAGCCCATTTTTCATCCTTTCCTTACAGGCTCCCCTGCCCGGGGGGAGCTGTCCGGCAATGCCGGACCGGGGGGGCGTCAGCTTTCCTTAAAGGCCGAGGGGCCCCGAGTCTGGCGCGGAGCGCCCGAGGGGGTCTGCCTCAGTATGGATAAACCTGTATCTGCGCGCCTTTGGGCAGGCCCTCGCAGTCGCGCTTTATGAGGAAATAACCGTCCGCGCCGGCGAGCTGCGTGATCAGCCCCGCCTTGGAGCGGATCGGCGCGGCCAGCAGCCGCCCGCCCTCCCGCCGGAGACGGCAGGCGGTGATTTGCTCCCGCCCGTGGTTGGCGCCGACGCTCTCCGTCAGCTCCGCCGTGACGGTCAGGTCCTCCTGCGTGCGGCCCATAAGCCGCCCCAGCAGCGGCAGCACGAACAGCTGCGTTACAAAGCAGGCCGCCACGGGATGACCGGGAAGGCCGATCAGGGGCTTGGCGCCCGCTTTTCCCAGAATGGCAGGCTTGCCGGGCTTGACGGCGATGCCGTGCAGCAGCAGCTCGCCCATCTCTTCTATGATGCGGCAGGCCGCGTCCTTGACGCCCACGCTGCTGCCGCCGGAGAGGATCACCGCGTCGCACTCGCCTGCCGCCTGCCGCAGCTTCACGCGCAGCAGCGCCTCGTCGTCCGCGACGATCCCGTACCCGACGGGCTCTGCGCCGAAGTCCCTCAGCATGGCCGTGAGCAGCGGCGTGTTCACGTCGCGCACCCGGCCGGGGCCCGGCGTCTCGTCGGGCGGTACCAGCTCGTCCCCGGTGGAGAGTATGCCGACCTTCACTCTGCGTGAAACGCTCACAGCCGTCTTTCCGACGGCGGCCAGCGCGCCGACGTCCTGAGACGTGAGCACGCGGCCGGCTTTCAGGATCGGTTTGCCGGGGTACACGTCGTCGCCGCGAAAGATGAGGTTCATGCCCGGCGCGCCGGGCTTGAGGATACCGACCGTGCCGTCGCCGTAGTCTTCGGTGTATTCGATCATGACCGCGCAGTCCGCGCCCCTGGGGATCGCGCCGCCCGTCGGGACATAGGCGCAGGCGTCCCGGGAAAGACTGAAATCCGCGTCCTGCCCCATGAGGACCTCTCCCTTGAGCTCCAGAATGGCCGGGATGGCGTCCGAGCAGCCGAAGGTGTCGGCGGCGCGGCAGGCGTAGCCGTCCACCGTGGAACGGTCGAAGTCCGGGACATATTCCTCCGCGATGATATCTTCCGCCAGCACGCGGCCCGCCGCCTCTGTATAGGAAACGGTCTCCGTCTCGCCCAGGGGCCTGAATTCCTTTGGGATCATCGCCAGCACCTCCGCCGGCGTTTTGACCTCCAGCATCGTTTACACCTCCGCAATGATCTTGCCCATGTCCCGATAGTCGTTGCCGCTCAGATGCCGCAGCTCTTTCACGAAGGGCTCGGCGCGCAGGATCTCCAGCAGCTTTTCCGCCGTCTCGGTCTCGAGAAAGCTCCTGCGGACCACCAGATCGTAGCGCTCCTCCAGAAGGGGGATGAAATCCAGCCCCTCGATCTGGCGGGAGATGCGCTCCGTGCCGATGGCCAGATCCGCCTCGCCCTCCGCGATGGCCGCTGCCATCGTCAGATGGGAGCGCATTTCCCGCTCATAGCCCTTGATCTCCCGAGCGTCCAGCTTCATGCGCAGAAGCTGCCCGTCGAGGAGGATGCGCGCGCTGGAGTCGACGCCGCGGTTGAGGATCGAAATATCCCGCCGGGCAAGATCGCGCCAGCCGCGGATCTCCTTCGGATTCCCCGCGGAGACGTAAAAGCCCTGCCTGCGGTAGGAGAGATTGATCAGCGCCGCCGGCACGCCCGGCAGCAGCTTTTTGACGAAGGGCACGTTGAACCGCTTTTCCTCCGCGTCGTACAGGTGACAGGCTGCGGCGTCCACACGTCCCTCATACAGGGCGAGAAGTCCCTCAAAGCTGTTGAGATAACAGCGCTGCGCCGCCGCGCCCTGCTGGTGGAGAAAGTTCGTCAGCACGTCGAGCACCACGTCCTGGCCGGAGATCAGGATGGCGGCGCCTTTGCCTTCCGCCGGGTGCATGAGGCTGCTGCTCATTTCGACGCGTCTGACCGGCTGTACGCTCTGCTCATGCCTTGAGCGGGCGATATAGGCGTCCACGTCGTCCTGCGTGAAGCGGACCTTGCGGCCCACTTTATAGGAATTGATCTCCCCGCGCCGGATCAGCTCGTAGATCGTCGATTTGCTCACATGGAGGATCTGCGCGACCTCCTGGGTGGAGAGGGATTTTATGCCTGCCAAAGCCGTCACCTTCCCTTCGCTTTGTCTTGTCGGCTGTGAAAGCTGCGCTTCCGCAGCAGAGTGTTGAACGAAACGCGTCCTTCTCGCCGCTATCGCGGCAGCCGAACGGCATGCGCAAACAGGCCCCATGCCGGGCCGGCAGAGTTTTCATCGGCGCGGCGCGGATGCTTCCGCAGGGTGATCCTGTGTGACGACAGTATTATATCTTTTTTCGCACAGCCTTACAAGACGGAGACGGACGCCCTTTATGTCCAGTTTCATACTTTTTCATATCGGTTCGCGCGGGTTTGCGGAAAACGCATCTCCCGTCTTGTCCTGTTTCGTATCGGTTCGCGCGGAAATCCGGCGGATCTCTTGTCCTGCTCCGCGCGTTAAAATATAATGGGAGCACGAAGCGGACAAGCTTGTGTTTTTTTCGATCATTCATCAATCAGGAGGGTATTTCATGAGCGACGCGTATTATGAGAAAATAGCCAGGATCAACCTGAGCACGGGCGAGATCAAGGCTGAGCCCCTGGATCTTGCGCTTGCCAAGAAGTTCATCGGCGGCCGCGGTCTCGGCACCAAGATCCTTTACGACGAGGGTGTCGCCACGGTCGATCCCCTGTCGGCCGACAACAAGCTGGTCTATATCACCGGCCCCATGACCGGCTCCAACTCCCCGTCCTCCGGCCGGTACATGGTCGTGACCAAATCCCCGCTGACCGGCATGATCGCCTGCGCCAACTCCGGCGGCATCTGGGGCGCCAAGCTGAAGTTCGCCGGCTGGGACGCGCTGATCGTCGAGGGCGCCGCCTCCGACTGGTGCTACCTCTACATCGAGGACGACAAGATCCAGATCCTCGACGCCGGGGAGTATCTCGGCGTCCTGAGCGAGGAGCTTGACGATCTGCTCAAGGCCAAGCACGGCGCGGACTGCTCTGTGCTGAACATCGGCCCCGCCGGTGAGAAGCAGGTGCTGCTCTCCTGCGTCATGAACGACAAGGACCGCGCCGCCGGCCGTTCCGGGACCGGCGCCGTCATGGGCAGCAAGAAGCTCAAGGCCATCGTCGTCAAGGCCAGCCGCAAGCAGCTGGACGTGATCGCGGACGTTGACGCTCTGAAAGAGGCCAACAGGAACTGCCTCAAGATCATGACCGACAACCCGCTCACCGGCGCGGGACTGCGCGCCCTCGGCACCGCCTCGCTCGTCAACGTCATCAACGGCATCGGCGCCCTGCCCACCAAAAACTGGCAGGAGAGCTACTGCCCCACCGCCGACAAGTTTTCCGGCGAGACCCTGGCCGAGAAATACCTGGTCAAGCCCGGCGCCTGCTTCCACTGCCCGATCGCCTGCGGCCGCATCATCAAACACGACGACAAGATCGTCGGCGGCCCCGAGTACGAGCCGCTGTGGGCCTACGGCAGCGACTGCGGCAACGATGACCTCTGGGCCATCGACGAAGCCAACCGCCTCTGCAATGAGTACGGTCTGGACGCCATCGGCGTGCCCTGCACCATCGCCGCCGCGATGGAGCTCTACCAGAACGGCTGCATCAAGGAAGAGGAGTGCGACGGCGTGCCTCTCGAGTGGGGCAGCGCCAAGGCGATCATCGAGTGGACCCGCCGTATGGGCGATCCCAAGACCGAGCTTGACTGGCTCATGTCCTCCGGCTCCGTGCGCCTGTGCGAGCACTACGGCCACCCCGAGTTCTCCATGAGCGTCAAGAAGCAGGAGATCCCCGCATACGACGCCCGCGCCATCCAGGGCATCGGCATCAACTACGCCACCGCCAACTGCGGCGCCGCCCACGTGCGCGGCTACATGATCGCGCCCGAGGTGCTCGGCATCCCCGCGCAGCTGGACCGCACCGTCATCGACGAAAAGGCCGGATGGGCCAAGACCTTCCAGGATCTGACCGCCGCCATCGACTCCATGGGCACCTGCCTGTTCACCTCCTTCG